>NZ_AXCD01000080.1:0-81951 GCF_000475335.1 Acinetobacter sp. COS3 | reverse complement strand
GTTGCATGATAAAGGGACGGATGTCATAGTTCTGACTAAGTCCACTTAAATCAAGGCTTAGGCTCGCAGCGAAGAGTGGGCTTTTTTGTTGCCATTCTTTAAAGATACTCTCGACAACATCAACCACAGTTTTATTCATAAACACACGGCTATTGCGGCGTTTTTTCCAAAGTGTGGTGGGATCTTCAAGTGTGAGTTTATAGAGGCTTAAACTGCCGTCGGATTGGCCTTGTAGTGCCTGAGTAATAATACCTGTGGTACGGAATAATTGTCCTGAGTCGGTGACTTGGTCAACTGCGACTTTGCTACCAATGAATTGTTTTAATGGAATCGTAGCATCAGTAGATAAGCAAATCAGTTCAGCACGAATGCCTTTATTGATTTCATGTTGACCATCTATACGTTGTAAAAACACCTGAGCATTTAATATGGGATTAGAAAATTGAATATGGATGGCACGTTTTTGTGGAGTAATGCCTAATTGATCTAATGCGCGAAATATATTATTCAACATCTCTTGTTATTTAATATTAACTTAAATTTCGCGCATATTATACAAAATAGACTAATTTGTCTATTTTGTATAATTATCGTTAATCAGATTTGTTTTGCCTTTCAAAAATCCCATCACTCATAATTTTATAAATATTTTCTAAATCAGCACGATGCGCATTTATTAATAAATTACGATGCATACTTAATATATTTTGATCGCCACGCATTGCTGGTCCAGTCTGCATTTTTTGAGGATCATTCTGCGTTGCTTTATTTGCTGTTTCCATAATCAAAGGGAATAACAAATTAAAATCAACGCTTTCGGCATCTACAATTTGTTTGGCCATGTCATAACAATAATTACTAAAGTTACAAGCAAACACAGCAGCTAAATGCAATGTTTGGCGCTGCTTAGAACTATATTGATAAACACGATGGCTTAATTCATTTGCTAAATCACTTAATAAGTTTAGATCTTGTAGGTTCGTCGCCTCAACAAATAAAGGTGTATCAGACCAGTTGACTTCTCGCTCAAAACTAAATGTTTGTAATGGATAAAATACCCCTGCTCGAAGATGTGATTCAGTAAGGACTGATAAACTCGTACTGCCAGAGGTATGAACAATTAGACTATCTGGAACATATTGAGACACGTTCTTAATTAACTCAGAAATTGCTTGATCACTTACAGCAATGATGACTAGATCAGTCTGGCTATTTAACTGCTCTATTTGATTGATTGCTTCTGCATTTACTCGATCTGCTAAGTTTTGTGCGTTTTGCTTATCACGACTAAAAACTTGAATAATTCTATGCTTTTTTTCTAAAACTAAAGCCAAATGGTTTGCCACACGTCCAGTACCAATCAATGTAATTCGCATCATCTCAATCTAGAATCTTTATTTGCACAAAGCTAAGCATGCCAATAAAAAACGGACGAATCAATTTGTGCTTTTATAATTTATACATTGAATACAACATTTCCCAATTTAATAAAAAGACTTCCTCCACCAAGTTCAAAATACTTATTGAGCAACAGATGCATCCAAATCATCTACAGGAACCTCGAGCTGCTGATGGTGACAAGACTGCCACAACCAAACGATTAGCAAACCCAGAATCAAAAAGCCAATGATTGGAAAAATACCCATCTTACGACCGAAGTTAACAGATGAATGATTTGATTCAGTGTTCAAATTTTGTTGATTTAAGATCAAGCCAACTGGTGTTAACAAACTCATTACCCAAGTAGGTAATAGCGACTGAATAGAATCTTTATGTTGTTTTAGATATTTCAAAATACTAGCGCTATCATTTCCTGCTTCGTTTGTTAATGCTGTTAAACATTTTGGAATTGCTTTATTGATAATTTGTTCAGTTTCAAATGGAATAAGTTTGGCTGTTGAGATATTAGCTAAAAATACCGTTTTAATTTGCTCATTATGACCAAGTAAATCTGATAATGAAGGCATAATAATTTCTTTCAGCTTCTGAATAAATTCAGGTTTAGCCGTTAAGATAGATAAAAATATGGGATAAAACTTAGAAAGCAACGCACTTTTTTCGTTAGATAAACCATCTTGCTCTTGAATAAGCTCGGAAGTCACTTTTTTCTTTAACAATTCCATCGGATTTGTCGACATGGTAATCGCTCCAATAAATATAATTTTCCATTTAGACCGCTTATTTAATTATTGTTTCAAAGCTTCTAAAGTTTTTCTTATTGTAGCTAATTATCTTGTTTTTATTCGTTTTTTATATCATTTGAATACAATATTCATATTTTGGTTTACAAAGCAGAATAAGCCGATAAGTCTTATTCTGCCTTGTTCCAAACAAACTTATACAAAGGTACTAAGCACTTTACCAGTCAGTTGCTGACCGAGTAATGGTGTATTTTTACCTTGAGAAATAATCGTGTCTTTAGAAACTGTCCATGTCAGCGTAGGATCAACTAAAACCCAACCAGATTCTTGCTGCCAGCGTGCCGTCATATTCGCCACTGCTGCTGGAGTAGAGGTAACTTTTTCAACCCATTCTAAAGGTTCAAAAACACCTTCTTGAATAAGCTGGATGCCTAAACCAACATAAGTGTCAAAAGCTGTAATTCCAGATTGGGTCTCAGCAAACGGTGCCATCTTCGCAGAACTGCTTAATGGTTCATGATGTGTACAAATCGCATCAATCACACCGTCTTTTACACCTTCACGCAATAACTCTTTATCTTGAATTGAGCGTAATGGCGGACGAACATGTGCAAGTGAATTGAAGCCATCTGTTAACTCTTCGGTTAAATGCAGTTGATGCATTGCGACATCAGCAGTCACAGGTAAGCCTTTATTTTTTGCAGCGCGGATCAACTCAACAGAAGCACCACAAGACAACAAACCAAAATGTGCTTTCACACCGGTTGCTTCAATCATTAAAAGATACTTCGCAATTGCCACTGTTTCAGCAATTGCTGGAATCATTGGCAAACCTTGACGTGAGGCAATAAAGCCCTCATGCGCACAACCATCTTTGGCAATTTGTGGCTCTTCTGCATAGAAAACTACGGTTAAACCCAAACCTGCTGCATACTCTAATGTACGAATCACAACATCATCATTTTCAAAAGCAGCATTAGCATTTGAAACAGCCGTACAACCACCCTTCTTTAAACCCGCCATGTTTGCAGGTTGTTTTCCATTTAAACCTTGGGTTTGTGCACCAATGATTTGTAAATAAATACCACCATCCAGTTTTGCTTTTTCAATTAAGCCATGAATGAGCGCACCATTATCTTGAACAATTGGCTTGGAATCTGGTGGTGTTATGACATGCAAAATACCATTTGCGAGTGCCGCTTTACCTTCTGACTTTAAGGTTCCGTGTTGTTGCTGGCCAGGTTCACGCAGACGTGCACATAGATCGACCATTGTCGGCATTAACCATTTATCTTGACCATCAATCGTTTCATCAACTTGATCTACAGCATTGATCAACTTGCCATTTTCAAGATAAACCGTTTTCACTTGATCAGTCTTCTCAATCGGATCGAGCACACGGACATTTTCAATTTTTACAATACTCATGTGATCTACCCTTTATAGTGAAATCGCTTCAATTAAACCTTGCTCTTGGAGCTGTCCTTGCATTGCTAATGCCAGTACTGCCATACGTACAGCAATACCGTTAGTCACCTGTCTAAGAATCACAGATTGATTACCATCAGCAACACTTGAATCAATTTCTACACCGCGATTCATTGGTCCAGGATGCATCACAATACAATCAGGTTTAGCTAAAGCGAGACGTTCTTTATTTAAACCATACATCTTGTAAAATTCAGATTGTGAAGACAATGCTGGAGAATCAATACGTTCATTCTGAATACGTAGCGCGATGATCACGTCGCAATCCGTCACACCCTCATCCATTTTGTTAAATAGACGAACATGCTCACCATATTCATTGAAGCCAACTGGTAATAAAGTGTTCGGTGCAATCACGCGAATATCTTTGCAACCGAGTGTTTGCAATGCCGCCACGTTTGAACGTGCAACACGCGAGTGTTTGATATCACCAATAATTGCGACAGAAAGTTGTTCAAATGGCTTCTTGGTTTCACGACGAATTGTCAACATATCTAACATGGCTTGAGTCGGGTGTGCATGTCGACCATCGCCTGCATTAATGATTGCGACATTAGGACAAACATCTTTAGCAATAAAATGTGCTGCCCCAGAAGATGAATGACGAACCACAAAAATATCCGCAGCCATCGCTTCTAAATTCCAAAGCGTATCTCGTAACGTTTCACCTTTAGAGGTACTTGAACGTGCAATATCAATATTTAAGACATTGGCTGACAAACGTTTTGCCGCAGCCTCAAATGTTGTACGTGTACGAGTTGAGTTTTCAAAGAAAAGATTCATCACCGTTAGTCCTTCTAATAAAGGACGATTGATCAAATTATTATTTTCATCTAAAAAGCTTTGCGCTGTATCTAAAATCTTAGTGAGGCTTTCTTTGGAAAGGCCTTCAATAGTTAAAAAGTGCTTGAGATTTCCTTGTTGATTGAGTTGAATCTGACTCAAAGTATGCAATGCCGCCAAGTGCATAAGAGATTCCTGACACGTTAAGTTAACGCATTATACAGATTTTGGATTTCATGCGCAGTTGAACTTTTCAGCACTTAAGTAAAATCTCTAGATCTTTTCCATGACCTTATTTTTATTCAACATGAGAGCATCAATTCTGAATATTAATCCATATCTAAATATTCTAAAAGAAGGATAAGGATGTAAACATCAGTACTACATCCTTTTAATTTCCTATTTTTTAATGACTTATAATTTACCTTAATGCACCAATATAGTGATGGTGAACTTGCGCTTGATAAATTTCCTCTGCTGTCACATCCATCGAATATGTTTCTTGCTGTACTTCTTTTTGTTTTTTAGTCTCAACTTTCGACTCTTCGATCACTACAGCTGGTTCAGGATACAAATCAATTAATGGGCGCAAACGTGTCACTTGTTTTTCTAACTCTTCATCTTCAGTCGATAAAGCGATATCAACAATATGCTTTGCATAATCTTTATTATTCACGAGATACATCACATCAATTACACGTCCACATACACGTCTTAAACGTACATACATTTGCGTTGCAATTGCAAAAGCTTCAGCATTTACTAGCACTTCACTATTCATGTTCTCTTTCATAACAACCCCACAGCCATTCAATTAAAATTCTTAAGTTTCATCAGCTTTGAATTAAATAACTCACTGATAATCTGCAAACTAAAAAGCAAAATATGTACCAATAATTAAAAATAATGAGAAAAAATGACTATGGTCACATAATCTAATTTCAGTGATTCATCATTTCATTGATAAAATAATGGTGTTTAATTGATGATAAAGCTGACAATCACACAAATATGCACCGACAGAACAAACAAAAATCAGTTAAAATAGCCGATTGCTGAATTGCTTTGGAAATTTGAATGAACGCTAAACCACGTCTAACAGACTATTGGGTGACCTGTGCAGACGGGCTTGAAACCTTATTACAACAAGAACTCGAAGATTTAGGCATTCAAAATATCCAACGCTTTGCTGGACGTTTAGTATTTAAAGGCACTCTCGAAAATGCTTATCGCGTTTGCATGTGGTCACGTCTTGCATCTCGTGTGCTGTTACCTATTCATACGCATGAACTCGAATTTACCCATGATGCACGAGATGTAGCTGAAGAACTCTATGAAGGTGCAATCAGCTTTGATTGGTCACTTATTTTTGCTCCACAAAGTACCTTTGCAGTTCGTTTACACGTCGAACGTGAGATTAAAGTAAATACCCAATTCGCCACTTTACGTGTAAAAGACGGCGTTGTTGATTCATTTATGGAAGCAGTTGGTAAGCGACCAAGTATTGATATTAAACAACCTGAAATTACATTATATGTTTTAGCTGGTAAAACAGAACATACCTATTGCTTAGACTTATCTGGTGATTCTTTGCATAAACGCGGCTATCGTCGCTATATGACAGATGCACCAATTAAAGAAAACTTAGCTGCTGCAATCTTACAAAAAGCACAACTCAGCCAATATCAGCCGGATATTATTCTTGACCCAATGTGTGGTTCAGGCACATTTATTATTGAGTCTTTATTGATCTTGACAGATCGTGCGCCTGGTTTAGTCCGTCGTTTTGGTTTTAATGGCTGGCATGGACATGATCGTGAATTATGGTTATCACTGAAAGCTGAAGCCGCAGAACGTCATGAAAAAGCATTAGAACAACCATTACCTAAATTTTATGCTTACGATGCTGATTGGGAAGCGGTCAAAGCAACGCGTCAAAATATCATTGCTGCTGGCTTTGAAAAACTTCTTGATCAAATCCAGATTGAAGAACGTACTTTAGCTGATTGGGATGATTTCCATGCTGACGGTAAAAAAGCATTTATCGTAACGAATCCTCCTTATGGTGAGCGTCTAGGAGATAAAGCATCTAATCGTTCTTTATATCTAGGTCTTTCTGCCCTTTTACAAAAGAATTTCCCAAATCAACGTGCTGCAATTATTGCCGCACAAGTTGAACAAGCAGATGTACTTGCTTTTAATGACCCGCAAACCCTACGTTTGATGAATGGTAAGTTACCAATTTACATTCGTTTTGGCACAGTGAAGCCTGCGACTGTCACACAACCATTCTTGGCAAATTGGCAGCCGCAACAATTTGACCCAATCGAAGGTGCTGAAGACTTTACCAATCGTTTGCAGAAAAATATGCAAGCTTTGAAAAAATGGGCTGTTAAAGAAAATGTTTACTGTTTACGTTTATATGATGCAGATTTGCCAGATTTTAATCTAGCAGTTGATTTATATGGCGATAAGCTACATGTTCAAGAATATGCGCCACCTAAGAAAATTGATCCAGAGAAAGCAAAAAAACGTTTTAACCTTGGTCTTGCTGCAATCCGCGCAGTCACAGGTCTAAATCGTGATGCCATCTTTATTAAAACGCGTGCCCGACAAGCTGGAACAAATCAATACACTAAGCAAAGTACCGCATCAAAGCGTTTTATCGTGCAGGAAGGCAATGCACGTATCTTGGTGAATCTGACCGATTATCTAGATACAGGTTTATTCTTGGATCACCGTCAAATTCGTTTGAGAATTGCTAAAGAAGCTCGTGGCAAACATTTCTTGAATTTATATAGCTATACATCAACCGCAAGCTTACATGCTGCGCTTGGCGGTGCAGCAAGCACAACAAGTGTCGACTTATCAAACACCTACCTCGGTTGGTCAAAAGAAAACTTTGTTTTAAATGGTTTAACCGTAGACCATGCAGATGAACAACATATGTTCTTTGCAAGTGATTGTTTTGAATGGCTAAAAGAAGGTCATGAACAATACGACTTAATTTTTATTGATCCACCAACTTTCTCAAATTCAAAAAAGTTCTATGGAACTTTTGATGTGCAGCGTGATCATGTCTCTCTCCTTAAACGAGCAATGAATCGCTTAACAAGTGATGGCACACTCTATTTCTCAAACAACTATCGTGGTTTTGAGTTAGATGAAGAAATCGAAGCACTCTATAAAGTTGAAGAAATTACGTCTGAAACAATTGGTTTAGACTTTAAACGTAATCAAAAAATCCACCGTGCTTGGAAAATCCAACACTTAGGAATGTCATAAATTTTAACTTTGGATCACTTAATAGTTACGTTATATCTTTTAATATTAGGTGATTCAAACTCATAAATAACATAGCGATCAGAAGGCACATCATGAGGTTTCATGGTTGCTTTTCTCTTTTCTCGAACGTCTAAAACAGAAGTTTTTTTCGCCTCTTGATAAGGAGATAAAGCACCATCAGCTAACATGCTAATCTGAATTTCACGCAGATTACGATCACTCATGAGTCGTTGTGCTCTCCAACGCTCTTCTTCTGGTTTAAGCGCGTCTTGTTGTGCTTTTTGGATGATACTTGGTAACGCATTATTCAGTAATGCAGTCTGAAGAGCCAAACTCCCTTCCGTCATTGCTTGAGCAGACCACCCTATAGATGGCAAGACAGCCATGAACAAAATCACACCGATACCTGTGTAATAATGTTGCTTATTTTCCATTCCAATTCATCCTGAATTTTTTTCTTATTTGTTTCGAAACTACCAACCTTTTCACAAAATCGCAATGTCATTGGTAATATTCCAGAAAAAATCAGATAAATTGCATGTCTATAAAAAAAGATGGTGACTTTCATCACCATCTTTTTATCCATTCGATAAAATTTAAACTTAACTCAGTTTCATTTTATCGAAAACAAGATGACCATTTTCACCTTTAATCAAGATGTTATCGCCTGGTTGGAACTCAGCCGCTAGAATTTTCTGAGCTAAGCTGTTCTCTACCTGTTGCTGAATCGCACGTTTAAGTGGGCGAGCACCATATACAGGATCAAAACCAGCATCAATTAATAGATCAAAGGCTGTATCATCTACAGTTAAGCCCATATCGCGATCACTCAAGCGAGAACGTAAACGATCTAACTGAATATCAGCGATTCCACGAATCTGTGCTTTTTGGAGCGAATGGAAAACCACTAACTCATCTATACGGTTAACAAACTCAGGACGGAAGTGCTGACCAACTGCATTCATCACAACAGCTCTTACTTCATCATCAGTTGCACCCTCACCTAATTCACGTACATCTTGTGAACCTAGGTTCGAAGTCATGACAATAACCGTATTTTTAAAGTCGACAACACGACCTTGTGAATCCGTTAAACGCCCATCATCCAATACTTGTAGTAAGATATTGAATACATCAGGATGTGCTTTTTCGACTTCATCAAACAACACCACACTATATGGTTTACGGCGTACTGCTTCAGTTAAGACACCGCCTTCCTCATAGCCGACGTAACCCGGAGGAGCACCAACTAAGCGGCTCACAGAATGTTTTTCCATAAATTCCGACATATCGATACGGATCATGGCATCATCACTATCAAATAAGAAGTTCGCTAATGCTTTGGTTAACTCAGTTTTACCGACACCTGTTGGCCCAAGAAATAAGAAAGAACCACTTGGACGATTTGGATCAGATAAACCTGCACGCGAACGGCGTACTGCATTTGATACAGCAACGACAGCCTCATCCTGACCGACAACTCGGTTATGTAAGAACTCTTCCATATTAAGCAGTTTCTCACGCTCACCTTGCAACATCTTAGACACAGGAATACCTGTAGCAGCACTCACCACTTCGGCAATTTCGTTCTCAGTCACTTTGGTACGAATCAGTTTAGGTTCTTCGTTTTCCTCAGCAACTTCTGCTTGTTCCAAACGCTTTTGTAACTCTGGAATCACGCCGTATTGTAAACGTGCAGCTTCAGCCAAATCACCTTCACGTTTTGCCTTTTCTAATGCACCACGTGCTTGATCCAGCTCAACTTGTGCTTTTTTATCACCTTCAACCAGTGTTTTTTCAGCTTTCCAAATTTCTTCAAGATCATTGTACTCTTTTTGCTTTTCAGCAATTTGCTGTTCAAGATGATTGACTTCAGCCTTACTGCCCGAATCCTCATCTTTTTTCACTGCTTCAAGTTGCATTTTTAACTGAATCAAGCGGCGATCCAATTTATCTAAAGCTTCTGGCTTGGAATCAATTTCCATTTTGATACGCGATGCTGCTTCATCGATCAAATCAATCGCCTTATCGGGTAACTGACGGTCTGTAATATATCGATGTGACATTTTTGCAGCAGCAATAATTGCCGAGTCTAAAATCTGCACTCCATGATGGGTTGCATACTTCTCTTTTAGCCCACGCAAAATGGCAATGGTATCTTCAACACTTGGCTCATCGACCAACACTTTTTGGAATCGACGTTCAAGCGCTGCATCTTTCTCAATATATTGACGGTATTCATCTAAAGTCGTTGCACCGACACAGCGTAATTCACCACGTGCCAAGGCGGGTTTCAACATATTACCTGCGTCCATCGCACCATCGCCTTTACCTGCACCTACGAGTGTATGTAACTCATCGATGAACAGAATGATTTCCCCTTCATGTTTTGCAAGATCTTTGAGGACAGCTTTTAGGCGCTCTTCAAATTCACCACGATATTTTGCACCTGCAAGTAATGAACCCAAATCCAAAGACAACACACGCTTATTCTTCAAACTTTCAGGAACTTCACCATTAATGATACGTTGCGCTAAACCTTCAACGATCGCAGTTTTACCCACACCAGGTTCACCAATTAAGACAGGATTATTTTTGGTACGACGAGATAACACCTGAATCGTGCGGCGAATTTCATCATCGCGACCAATCACTGGGTCAAGCTTTCCTGCAAGTGCGCGCTCAGTTAAATCAATCGTATATTTATTCAATGAGTCACGTTGATCTTCATGATTATTGCTCATGACTTTGTCATTTCCTCGAATATTTTCAATTACTTTACGTAAGCTTTCTGGCGTTACACCAACACTGTTCAATATCGTTTTGGTTTCACCAGTTTCAGCCAACCCTAACATCACCCAATCTGTCGATAGAAACTCATCACCTGCTTTCTGTGCATAGCGGTCAGCTAAATTCAGCGCCTTTACCGCTTCAGGATTTAGATTAATATCACCCGTTGGATTTGCTATAGTCGGGGCATTTTGCAATGCCTGTTCAAGTTTTTGCTTCAGCTCTGGTAAACGAGCACCTGATTGTTGCAACAAACTTAGATTGGCTGGTTCTTCAAGTAAAGTCGACAGAATATGAATACCTGCAATCGCAGTATGATCTTTACCCATTGCCAAAGATTGTGCATCAGAGAGTGCTTGCTGTAAGCGGTTTGTAAATTTTTCAAAACGCATTCTTGTTATTCCTCACAACAAATTTTTAACTTAACACTTAGATGGGAACTATTTTTTAAATTTCAAATAAATTTTATATATTTTTCAAAGTTTTAAAATATTTTACTCATATAAAACTCAGTAATAATATGGGTATATAAACAATCTATTTCAAGTATATTTTGTATAATTTTTCAGTCTTTGCATATTCGCACAAAACCATTCTTGTTCTTTAATCAATAAGGTTTTAGCTTATTGTTTTGCTACAAACTAAAAAAGATGATGATGTACTTTAAAAAAATTATTCTCGCAGCAACATGTATGATTCCGATTCAGTTACTTTTTGCTCAACTTCCTCAAGACTCTCGTCGTGCTGGTGGCATTGCAGTGATCCCTTTATCAAAAGACATCTCTCAAGTCTCTTATAAAGGTAAAGCGGTACTCATCAGTAAGGAGAATGAACAACCTTATGCTGTGTTTGGTATTCCTCTCTCTGCTCAAGTTGGAACACTAACTCTTAATACCAACAAGAATCCTATTCAGATTGAAATCAAACCTTATCGATACGCGGAACAACGCTTAAATGTTAAAAATAAAGACTATGTCAATCCAAATCAGGAGCAACTAGACCGCTACGCGCGTGAGGCAAAAGAACAAAATGATATTTACAGTTCTTTCAGTCAGAGTTCATGGACACAATTCCCAAATTTCATCAGACCTACTTCTGGAAAATTTAGCAACTCTTTTGGTCGTAAACGTTTTTTTAATGGTGAAGAACGTGCACCACATTCAGGTCTAGACATTCCAGCGCCGATTGGGCAAAAAGTCGTTGCACCAGCAGATGGTGTAGTTGTAGGGACTGGCAATTATTTCTTTAATGGTAATACAGTCTTGATTGATCATGGCCAAGGCTTAATTAGTATGTTTTGCCATTTGAGTAAAATTAATGTTGAAAAAGGTCAACATATTACTCAAGGTGAAGTTTTAGGCTTGGTCGGCAAGACGGGACGTGTAACAGGACCGCATTTACATTGGGGAATGAGCTTAAATAATGCGCGTGTAGATCCTCAATTATTTTTAAAATAAGCATAAAAAAAGTGATCTATTTAATAGATCACTTTTTAGAAAAACTTAACAATAAAGTATTAAGCAGCTTCAATAATTTCGAAGTCATGTGTAATTTCAACACCGCCATCAGAAAGCATTTTGCTCGCAGAGCAGTATTTTTCAGCTGAAAGTTCGACAGCCTTTTCAACCTGCTTCTCTTTTACAGATTTTCCTGTTACAACGAAGTGTAAATGGATTTTGGTAAACACGGCTGGAATTGAATCAGCTCTTTCTGCTTTAAGCTGACATACGACATTCGTCACATCTTGGCGAGATTTCTTTAAAATAGTCACAATATCAAACGAAGCACAACCACCAAGTCCCATTAAAATCAACTCCATAGGACGTGGGCCACGGTTTTCACCCCCATATTCAGCAGAACCATCCATAACCACAGTGTGGCCACTTTCCGATTTTGCCTCAAAAGCAACATTCTCTAACCAATGTACACTTGTTTGCATTGCAACTACCCAAAAAACGTTATAAATTTACTCTGTTCTTGTACACTAACATAAAATGAGTTGATAAGGAATTTCATCTCTTCTGTGTAGAAAAGGCTCTTTTAAGGGTCTGTGCGATCGGTTTTATCCAAATTCGGAAATTTTAAGCATGACTTCAAATTTTTCACAACTTAGCACTGATGCTTTATCTCCAGGTCAGTTACCTGAATCAGTTAAAGCTCTGCTAAAACGTGCTCATATTAACAGATACCCTAAACGCACCACGATTATTGACGCTGGAATGGAATCAAAATCACTGTATTTAATATTAAAAGGTTCAGTGTCAATTATCTTACGTGAAGATGATGAACGTGAGATCGTGGTTGCATACTTAAACCCTGGTGATTTCTTTGGTGAGATGGGTCTTTTTGAAAAGAATCCACAACGTACCGCAGAAGTACGCACTCGTGACGTTTGTGAAATTGCAGAAATTTCATATGACAACTTCCATGAGCTAAGCAAACAATACCCTGATTTAAGTTATGCGGTATTTGCTCAGCTTGTTCGTCGTCTCAAAAACACGACACGTAAAGTAACAGACCTTGCATTTATTGATGTTTCTGGACGTATTGCTCGCTGTTTAATTGACTTATCTGCTCAACCTGAGGCAATGATCCTACCGAATGGTCGTCAGATTCGTATTACGCGTCAAGAAATCGGCCGTATCGTTGGTTGTTCTCGTGAAATGGTTGGTCGTGTACTTAAAACACTTGAAGATCAAGGCATGATTCAAACAGATGGTAAAGCTATTTTAATTTTTGATACTTCTTTAGAAGAGAATAGCTTTTCTGAAGATGAGTTTGACGACGAAGAATAAATCTTACTAACGTTGTGATACTCAACAAAGCCAGTGTTCTTCACTGGCTTTAATTTTTATTGTTTAGTACAGATAATTATAAATTCACAGAAATTTGATTACATAATTACAATGATTATAGAGATATTCAGAATGTAAAGCGCCTCCAACATTTTTTATAATTTACAATATTACGATGAAACTCATAAGATACTGATTTGGAGCAAATAAGTATGAAAAAATTGGCTTTAAGCCTTTGTGCCGCAACTGTAATGACTATCTCAGGTTGCGCTTCTTTTGCCGATATGGCGGGTGCAGATAGTGCAACTTTAAATGCTCAGTCAGCACAAAGCTTTGCTAAAATGACACAAGAAGCACGTTCGAAGAATCAGCTTGATACTAGCTCAAGCACATACAAACGTATTAATGTTGTGTTTTTACGTTTAAAGCCTTACGCAGATCAAATGAACCAAACAGGTCAACGATTTGATTGGCAACTTGCAGTATTAAAATCAGATACTGTAAATGCTTATGTTGCCCCAGGGGGTAAAGTTGTTTTCTATACAGGTATTGTCAATAAACTAAATCTGACAAATGATGAGATTGCAGCGATCATGGGACATGAAATGACCCATGCACTCGAAGAACATGCAAAAAGTAAAATTGGTGCGCAAGCACTTACTAATCTTGCCATTGGAATTGGCAAATCATATGCAGGTGACAGTATTGGTAGCCTCGGTTCTGCTGCTATCGATCTAGGCAGTCAAGTCGGTGTTGGTTTACCTTATTCGCGTAATCTCGAAAGCCGTGCCGATTATGGTGGCTTGATGTTGATGGCTAAAGCGGGTTACAACCCAAATTCGGCAATTACGTTGTGGGAAAAAATGGCTCGCAATGACGGTGCAAGTGGTTCATCATTCTTATCAACTCACCCATCAAATGAACAACGTATTAACGATATGCGCAAGAACTTACCTGCTGCTTTAGCAGTGTATAACCGTCGCTAATCTAATATTAATACTGAAGCCATTAAGTTCAACATTGATCTTAATGGCTAATTTATTTCAGCAATTCTTTCATCCGCAGTTACAGTTTTATTAGGCTGTACCAAGTTACAGATTAGACCAGTTCGATGGGCAATAATCTGCACTTCCATTTTCATTGCTTCCATCACCCCTATTACATCACCCTCCTTTACTGATGTATTTTCAGTAACTTTCCACTGCATTACGACACCGCTGATGGGTGCTAAAACATCATTTTCTTGGTGAGTCTGAAAAGTTTCTTCCGACTTATGGATTTGTGGTGCAGCTGTTAAATTAAATAATGATGTTGGCAAGCCTATTTGATGTATTTTCCCATCAATCTCAATATCATGTCGTTGCAACATAGAGGATGATGTTATCCTCGCCCGCTCTTGAGTTGGATATTGCAAATGGTCTGCTTGCTCAATCCAACGCGTATGCACCTTGAACTCTTTCACAAAATCTGGCTCAGACAAGATCAATTGATGAAATGGCAATACAGAAGCAACCCCTTCAATTTCAAACTGTTCTAATGCCCTTTTGGCACGTTGAATTGCAATATCTCTGGTTGCGCCAGTCACGATTAGTTTTGCCATTAATGAATCAAATTGGCTTGAAACAGCGTTACCTGTCTCAACTCCAGTATCAAGACGAATACCAATGCCTGATGGCGGATTAAAACGAGTTATTTGACCAAATGAAGGAATGAAGCCTCTTGCTGGATCTTCTGCATTAATCCGAAATTCAATTGCGTGTCCTTGAGCTTTTGGCATTTCAACAATCGATAATGTTGCACCTAACGCAATGTTGATTTGCTCAACAACTAAATCCACGTCAGTTGTTTGCTCAGTGACAGGATGCTCCACTTGTAAACGCGTATTTACCTCTAAAAATGAAAGCTTGCCATCTTGGCTTAATAAATACTCCACAGTACCCGCGCCTACATAGGAAGCAGCTCTACAGATATCAATCGATGCTTGCTGTAGCTGTTGCTCTATCTGCCGACCAAGAAACGGCGCTGGTGCTTCTTCAACCAATTTTTGATTACGGCGCTGTAAGGAACAATCGCGAGTTCCCACCACCACAACATTACCATGTTGATCAGCAATGACTTGCGCTTCAATATGGCGCGGTCGATCTAAATATTGTTCAACAAAGCACTCACCCCGCCCAAATGCTGCCTGAGCTTCACGTACAGCTGACTCATACGAGCGAGCAACATCCTCTAAATGCCAAACCACTTTTAATCCACGCCCACCTCCACCATAAGCTGCCTTAATTGCAATCGGAAGACCATATGCTTTCGCGAACTCAATGGCTTCATCTGCTGATTGAAGTGGTTGTGCTGTACCATGCACCAGTGGCGCACCGACTGATTGGGCGATTTTTCGCGCTTCAATTTTATCGCCGAGTTTTTGAATTGACTCAGGTGATGGGCCGATCCAAATCAAACCTGCATCTATTACAGCTTGTGCAAATTCTGCACGCTCAGACAAAAAGCCATAACCAGGATGAATCATGGTCGTTTGTGATTTTTTTGCTATTGCTAGCATTTTATCTATATCAAGATAGGTTTCTTTCGCAGTTACACCAGACAATGCCCATGCTTCGTCTGCGAGTTTAACGTGTAAGCTGTGTATATCATCATCTGCATATACCGCAACGGAATGAATACCCAAATCTTTAGATGCTTGAATAATGCGAACCGCAATCTCACCTCGATTGGCAATCAGTAATTTATGTTGTTTATTTTTCATGATCTTGGATGTCCATAAATTCTGTGATTTTGCGGAACTGGATGAAACTGCATGAAGGAATTTGTGCAACTAAATCGAGATGATAAGCAGCTACTGTCGCGATGACGGGATACCCTCCTGTAATCGGATGGTCACGCATAAACAAAACAGGCTGACCATTTGGGGGGATTTGCAAAGCACCGATGCTACACCCTTCACTAGGAAGTTCATGCTCAATTTCTCGTTGCAAAGCATGTTCCCCATGCAGCCTCAAGCCAATCCGATTGCTTTCTGTAGTTACGAGCCATTTTTGTTGGAAAAGTAACTCCAAACTAGAAGTTTTAAACCAATCCGTTCTTGGCCCTAAATGGAGATCTATCACAATCACATCACCCTGTTTTGGCATAGCGATAGAGCTCTGGCTCAAATCCACAGAATGAGTTTTCAATTGTGTCGATGCAAGCTCATCGCCAATCTTTAAAGGTAATGCCCCTAACTCAGCCAAACTGTCATAACTAGCACTTCCTAGAATGTTTTCAACCGCTAAGCCACCCCGCACTGCAAGATAATTTCTCACCCCAGTTTTAGGGACTGCCAAATAAACCTCATCCCCCTGATCAAGTGCAATCGGTTGGTATAGAGAGACTCTAACTTTTTCTCCCTGTGCATATTGCACCGAAAGTTCCGCATCAGCGCCAGTAACAGCAATCACTGTAGGTTTTAAAATACTGAGAACAAGGCCACCATTGAGTATTTCCAAGGCAGCGACATTCTGAGGATTGCCTACAGCTAAATTGGCACTTTGAAAAGAAGTCTGATCCATTGCACCAGCTCTACCTACGCCCATTTCTGCCATGTTTAGGCGGCCAACATCCTGTATAAGCACCTGTAAACCAACTTTTTTTACACGTAAAACTGCTTCACTTTCAGTAGATTGATTTTTAGGTAATGAGGAGATATTTGGAACAGAGATTTGTGTAGGTTGATGTGTAACATCTTTGAAAATTACTTCATCATTCGGCAGCAACAAAGCAGGTTGCTCTCGTTGAACATCCCACATTTTCAGATCAGTTTTCCCAATCAGTTGCCATCCACCAGGACTATCTTTAGGATAAACACCACTATATTCACCCGCCAAGCCGACTGAACCTGAAGTAATTTTTTTACGGGGTGAAGCCAAGCGCGGAATGCTTCCAAAGGGAGGCTCACCACTCACTAAATAAGCAAAGCCTGGTGCAAAACCAATGAACGCAGCACGCCATAAGGTTTGGCTATGTTTGTAAATAAGCTCAGAAATACTTAACCCAACAAGATCTGCAACATGCTCAATATCCTCACCGTTATAACGCACTGGAATAACCAATTCTTTACCAATAAGTACCGCATCATCTAATATTTTCAGTGAGCAAATCCACTTAATTAGGGTCTGTGAATTGATAAATATAGAATCAAAATAAACCAAAATCGTCCGTGCAGCTGGAACAAGCTCTCGAATATAGGGATGTTGTGCATGTTGTAGTGTTCGATATGCAGCCATCGTATCTTGTAAGCTTGTAAATTCAATTAAAAAAGCATTTGCATTGACCGATAGAAATCTCATATCAGCTCTCATTTATGCCATTGGGTCAGTAAAAGAACGTACTTGAATTTGATGCTGAGTTAGGGTCTGTTTTATCACCTTCGCAATTTCCACTGCACCTAATGTATCACCATGTAAACAAACCGTATCCGCTTGAATTGGTGTAAATACACCTTCAATAGACATGACTCCACCCTTTTGAATCATGTCTAATACTCGTTGTGCAATTTGATCGGTATCATGTAAAACAGCTCCATCTTGGCGACGAGATACTAATCTACCATCACGATGATAGGCACGATCTGCAAATGCCTCTGAAACGACATTAACACCTTGTTGACGCGCAAACTCAATTAAAGGTGAGCCTGCTAAAGCAACTAATACCAAGGAAGCGTCATAAGCAAGTAATGCATCGATAACTGCTTGAGCCTGATTCAAATTAGTTGCAATGGTGTTATAAAGTGCGCCATGTGGTTTTACATAACGAACCGCTGTTCCTGCAATTTTAGCTAAGCCTTGCAACGCTGAAATTTGATATAACACATCAGCAAATAACTCATCATAAGCAACATCCATATTACGACGGCCAAAACCGACAAGATCGGGATACGAGACATGTGCCCCAACAGATACATTGAATTGAGCAGCTTGTTTTAATGTTTTTAGGATACTTTGTGGATCACCTGCATGGAAACCGCAGGCAATATTCGCACTACTGACAATCGGAAGAATCTGTTCATCATTGCCCATTTTCCATGAGCCATAGCTCTCACCTAAGTCGCTATTTAGATCAATATACATATAGCCTTCCAATTGCTTTTTTTCATTTCACATACGTATTTTAGCAATATACTCGAAACGCTCAGTTTAACAACACTGATTTTTATGCATTTTATAAATCAACATCATAGCTTTAACATAGAATCAATTTAGGCCACATTATATTTTTATATAGAATAGAACTTCTAACCCAAGGCTCTTTTGAGTTAGAAGAAATTTTTAATCACTTATTTCATTAATCGTAAATACAGCATGTGTGTCGCACTGGTGTGACGGATATGATCAGGGCGCTTATAAAAATACCTTTCACTTAATCCATCCCCAGATAGATCTTCAGCTACGATATAGCCCATATTCTCCACAGATTTATGTAAGTCTTTCGGTCTAAACTGTCCTTTTAAAGGTTCTTTTAAAAAGCGAGTAAATTGTGAGACAAATAGACTCCCAAAACGTTCAATACCCGCTAACTCTCGATAATCAATGGAATAATCTAAGACCACTTCACTTCCTTTCGCAGCAAAATTAGCAATACTTTCCAAAGTTTTGAGTGTAGTTTGAGGCTCAAGGTAATGCGTCGTACCTAACCATGAGTAAAATGCGGGTTGATCCTGCTGAAAGCCACTACGTGCTAGAGCATCAGCGATTGACTCCTTTTCAAAATCAATAGAGACGAACTCTACATTGGCAGGAATCTCACCAAATTCTTTTAGTTTTTTTTGTTTGGCTGCTTGTGTATCAGGATGGTCAACCTCAAAAATTTTTAACGATGGATAATGTTGAGCTTGTCTCAAAATAAATGAATCTAAGCCTGCACCGACTAATACATACTGTTTTACGTCACGTTCAATTGCTTCATACAATTGATCTTCAGCATAACTCGAACGCCCTACAACTTGTCCTGTCAATAGACCCAGTGTTCGGTTAAATACAGGAGAATTCATCACTTTAATAGTAAGTGACGTCGTGAGGAGCTTTTTCCAACCTTTGCTGGTCAGCTCAAATGCAAATGGATCTGAAAATACTGGATTTTCTGCATGTTGAAAGTGGTTCGCACGTAATGCCGCTGCCGCCTCAGCCGTACGACTTGATTGTCCTTCTTTCATATATCGTTCCTAATTTATTTCTATCTCGCAAAAAATAAGCAGTAAATTTCACCCTAAGATAAAATTTACTGCCCTTTAATCATTTGATAAATGACTTATTATTTTGTTTTTTCAGTTTGGTACGTCACTTGATAATCATTTAAGTCCATACGTTTTAAACGCTTTTTCAATGCTTTTAATGACCACGGCCAAGCTGCAAAGTTACGACCATTTGCATCCAAGTAATAGCTCTTACAACCGCCTGCATTAAATACAGTCGTTTTCAGATGTTTTTGTACTAAATCATTATGCTTCTTGATCACTTCCGGCTTGATATTTAACTTAGCAATACCCTTCTCTTTGATTTTGAGTAATCCATCAACAATATAATCAAGTTGTGCTTCTGCTAAACCAATGAATGAATCATAAACAAGCACGTTTGGCCCTAATATCAAGAATCCATTCGGTACATTCTCGATACTCGTACCTAAATATGCTTCTGGAGAACTATTTTTCCATAAATCATTTAAGATTTCGCCTTTCTCGTTTTGAACACGCTTACCAATAGGTGGATGCGATACCTCAAAACCTGTACCCCAAATAATCACATCTACTTCGTGACGTTCGCCATTTGCAGAAACAACTGTATTTCCTTCAACTTTGACCAAACCGTGAGGAATGAGCTTAGTATTGGGTTGTTGTAATGCTGGGTAATAGTTGTTAGCGAATAATAAACGCTTACAACCAATGGTAAAGTTTGGCGTTACATTTTTACGTAATTCAGCATCTTCAATTTGGAAGCGTAAAATCAATTTTGCAAGTTCGCCCACTGGTTTTAATACAGCTGGGTTACGTAAACCGAAGTTAATTGCATTTAGTGATTGGGCAACTGTTTTGCGCCATGTTTTTTGAATGAGCGGGAATTTCTCAATAAGTGCCTTACTCACATCACCTAAATCAGTATCAGGCTTTGGTACAACCCAAGGCGCAGTACGCTGGAATACGTAAAGCTCTTTTGCTTTTGGCTGAATTTGAGGTACAAACTGGATTGCTGATGCACCTGTGCCAATAACGGCAATACGCTTACCTGTTAAATCGTAATCATGGTTCCATTTCGCTGAATGGAACATTTCACCTTTAAACGTCTCTAAACCTTCCAATTTAGGGATTTGAGCTTCAGTGATTGGGCCTGTGGCGAAAATTGCAGTACGCGCTAAGAATTGACCTTTGCTCGTGTCCATGACCCATAGATTACGCTCATTATCCCAAGCAGCATTCAGTAATTCCGTACCAAATTCAATTTTTGAACTGACACCAAAGTTTTCACTTACTTCTTCTAAGTAGCTTAGAATTTCAGGCTGACGTGCAAATAAGTGACTCCATTTCGCACTCGGTGCAAATGAATATGAATACAGTGCTGAAGGTACATCACATCCACAACCTGGATAAGTGTTTTCACGCCATGTACCACCTACGCGCGTTGCTTTTTCAATGATCTTATAGTTGGTATAACCCACTTGATCTAAACGAATCGCCGTTGCAATACCAGAGATACCTGCACCTACGATGAATGTATCGTAGATATGTGATGGTAAAGCCTTTCCTTCAGCTGAATCTAATTTTTTTGCTTGAGCTGTCATTTCAAAATATCCTTTCATCTAAAAACAGATGTCAATAACGGTGTCTTACCGAATTCTCATCTAAATTTCATCATTAGCCTTCGGCTCGACCTACTTTTCTTTCGGGAAAAATAGGCAAAACCATTTTCATCCGCAAAACCTGTTCACCACTTTCATTTATTTAATACTTTCTTGAATATAAAACCTTATTATCTTTTTGATACCATGCAGGTTGCGGATGAACATTACGCGTATCAAAACTCGATAGAGATTTTACATTTGGTTAGGCTATTTCATTAATCGGTATGATGTACCTAAGAATTTTGCGTATAAATTTGGCGCTGTACGCTTCATTAACCAGAACAACTTGGCATCGATTTGCGGAATGGTATAAAGCTGATCTTTGTCCAAACGATCTAAAGTAAGTTTTGCTACTTTATCGCTCGTCGTGAATGCCAGATTGGTCAATGCATAATCCAAAAGACCTTTATGTGGAACTTTGCCATTTTTAATAATGTTGGTTGGAACTAAGGTTGGGCACAACACATTTACTTTGATGTTATGTTTTCTCAGTTCAGCTGAAAGTGTTTCTGATAGAGCACGAACACCAGCTTTCGTCACGTTATAAGCCGTCATTTCAGGCGCTGCGGTATACGATGCGGCAGATGCTACATTGATAATTGCACCTCGACCTAGTTGCTTAAATTTAGGTACAAAATAGTGACAACCATGGACAACTCCCCATAGGTTTACATTCGCGACCCATTTCCAATCGTCTAATGTCATTTCATCAAACTTGCCACCGAGACCGACACCCGCATTATTAATCACTAGCGTCGTAGGATGTTGCATCAACTGTTCAGCTTGCTCAGCGAGTTTCTCAACTTGCTTAGCATTGCCCACATCGCATTTGACTGCGAATGCCTTTGCACCAAGTTCCTCAATCAAAGCCACTGTTTCTTTTGCGGCGTCTAAATCAATATCAGAACAAACAACTGTGCCACCACGTTTTGCCAATTCAAGTGCAAAACTACGACCAATGCCACTACCCGCACCTGTCACTACTGCAAAAGCATTTTGGCTAGGCTTTATTTTTTTACCAAATAATCTCATATTTGTTTTCCAACAATCTTGTATTTACATTGACCAAGTTATGCAGATGCTGCACGAACAGGTGGCACAAACTCTTTAAGGAAATAAGGGCTTAATAAACCTGTCTCAGGATTTAATAAGCGCTCTTTGTAATATTCCATATACGCTGTCGTATCATGGTCATTTGGATGGAAACTAGGACGTAGATATTCAAGAATATGCATGAAACTACTGCCGAATACCCCACGCTTACTACCGAAAAGTAAAGCTGTACTTTCAACAATATCTTTCATGTAGCGAGGATTGATTAAATTGCTTGGTTTACGAACAAATGGCATCAAATAACCACCTAAAGACACCCCGCCTAAAATGGTTAAACTTGCTAATAAGAAACCTGTGATTCGAACCCAGTAGTCACCTGACAGCTCTAAAAACACATCATAGGCAATATCTTTATGTTCAGACTCTTCCAACATGTGCCACATCCACATCGCACGCTGTCTTTCATCTTGTGAACCCAGCAAGTAATCTTCATGTTGCATCATGAACTCAGCTAAAACAGCCGTGTAATGTTCGATACCTGCCATCAATGACAGCTGCATAGCATTTGGTAACTTATAAATTCCGTACTCAAACACCTTATCTGCAATCGCACGAAGTAAATCCACTGGATAACCATTTTCTTTCAATACTTCATCATTGAATTGATTATGGATTTTGGAGTGAATTGCTTCCTGCCCGATCAGCGAAGTCAGTCTTTGTTTCAAAATCGGATCTTGGATAAACTCACGATGATGGCGCGCGGTTTCAATAACAACATCTTCACCAAAAGTCAGAAAAATAGACAATGCATGAAAGTATGATGTCGCTAATTCTTTATTTAAAAAGAACCTCTCATCCAATTCATCTGGATTAAATTTAAAATCAAAATGGCGAATCGGTATCGGAGACTTATTCGCAAAATTTTGAATAATTCCCTGATATTTAGTACTCAATTTGTCTGAGAAAACATTTCGTAAAACTTGAGCGACCATGGTTTGATCCCCACTGAGAGTAAAAAGTAAAATCGATGCACAGCAAATCAATTTGAATCGTAAAATTGTCTATAAGATGATTTCTGAAACTTTAACAATTCGATGCTGAAAATCACGTTAGATCACGGGCTTATGAATACTTATCAAAAGTCATTTCAAATTGAATTCTTCTAAGTAATCTCACCGCATAGTGCGCTAACAAAATATGACCAACAAGAACCAAATTGCTCATAAAGTCATGAACACTTTTGCCAATTCAAATGATTAAATTTCATTGCACACTAACGATTAAAAATGTACTAGAAATCAAGCCGCTTGGACTTTTGGCGTAAATTCTTTAACAAAGAATGGATGTAACGCACCACCTTCAGACAACAACTTTTTCTCGTAGTATTCAAAATACTCAGTTGCATCATGATCATTTGGATGGAAATCAGGACGTAAATAGTCAAAAATTCGACCTTGCGTACTACCAAATACACCGTCTTTCGGACTAAAAATAAGCTTTACGCCACGACGTGCGTCACGCCAGAATTTTGGTGTAAACAATTCTTGTGGTTTACGTAGTAAAGGAACCATCGTTGCGGAGAATGGAATCAAGCCAAGAATGGTGAAATATGCAAGGAAGAAACCTCCCACACGTAATGCATAATTACCGTTTAAAGTTTGATAAACGTCATACGCCACATCTTTATGCTCCGACTCTTCCAACATATGCCACATCCACAAAGCACGAGTTTTAGCGTCATCAGAAAAATAGAAGTTCTGCTCATGCGCCATCATGTATTCGGCTAAAACGGCAGTAAAATGTTCAATCCCAGCCATGAGTGAAAGTTTTAGCGGTTGAGGAAATCTTAGGAAAATATGATCGAAAAATTGTTCGCCAAGGAAGCGATACAACCTAACTGGATAATCAAGATCAACAATTGCATCATTAAATTCATTGTGCAATTTTGAATGAATTGCTTCTTGACCAATTAATGATGTTACACGCTGCTTTAAAATTGGATCTTTCAACATATCGCGATGATGACGTGCTGTCTCAATAACTAAGTCTTCGCCGTATGTCAAAAATACTGAAAGTGTCGCGAAAAAAATCGTAGCAAACTGGTTGTTCATATAGAATGAAAGATCAATTTGTTTGCCATCAAATCCGATTGCTAAGTGACGAATTGGAATACTTTTTTTACTCGCAAAATCAATTTGCTCAGTTATTGGGTTAGATTTAAATAAACTTAAACCTTTCTTTAATGTGCTAGTAACCATGGCTACACCTACCTACTTCACTTGAGCGTCATTTGCCCTTTTACATTTGGTTCAGGATTATCTCTTTTCGTCTAACTCAATAACTTGCTAAGTTACGAAAAAATATTCGGGAGATTTTTGTGAACCTAACTCTTCACTAAAACCAATGTAAACCGATCTTATGTTCGGATTCAATTCGGGTAAATTCTTCGCTTAAACAGTCATCTTTTAATTTTATTGAAATAACTTTTTATGATTTTTATCAGATAAAAAGCCCATATAAAAAATATATTTAATTAATAAATATCAATATATTATTAAATTTAAATTTTATTTTTCGTAATTTATAGACCTTAAATTTTAATTGGTTTACACAGATTCATTACAGTTAAATCTCATAAAATAAAAAACATGTAATTTTATTTGTTCGGATTATTTAAGCCTATCTTTCATGCTTATGACGGTTATGTTAATCTGACGTTATGTTCGGATTTTAATAATAAGATATTATGGCAACTCGAAAACCACGTCAGTCACGTTCAAAAGTGACTGTAGATACGATTATTGAAGCTGGCTTTATTGCAGTTGCAACTAACGGTACTAGCGGCACAACCACAAGACACATTGCTGATATAGCTGGAGTGAGTGTTGGCTCGCTATATGAGTATTTTAAAAATAAAGAAGAAATATATGACGCTATGGCAAAAACCTTTGTCAAAGAAGTCTTGGATATGGTGAAAGAGCTTACCCCAATTATCATTGAGCAAGAACTAGAACCATTGTTTCAAATGATCTTTTATACATTCAGAGACTTACTCACACGCGATGATGATCGTTATCTGATTTGTCTGCGTTACGCGACAGAGTTGAAATACGAAAAATACATTGGTCAGATTGAAATGGCGCTGATGGAAGTATTAATGAAATATATGATTCGTCATCCACGTTATTTAAAAGTGAATAACCTCAGCGTGACAGCATATATCAGTATTAATAGTAGTATTTTCAATGTCGCGCGTCATTTAATCTTACCAAATCCACAAATTAGCTTCGATGAAATGGTGAAAGGGTTAAGTACAATGATCATCAGCTACATCGAAACAGAACTTGCTAAAGCTGAAAGAGAAACGACCTTAACACATGTATAACAGAGTAAAAAACAATGTTTAGCCTTTCAATTACGCCAAGATTCTATGAAACAGATGCTTTCGGACATATCAACAATACTGTGATTACAGGTTGGTTTGAAACAGCACGAGAACCGATTTTCCGATTATTTAACCCAAGTATGGAAATTAAAAATCTGCCTTTGATTCTTGCACGAGTTGAAGTCGATTTTGTTGCTCAAATCTATTATGGCGCAAACATCGAAATCAAAACATGGATTGAACACATCGGAAATTCATCTTTCGTCGTTGCACATGAAGCATGGCAAAATGATCATTGCGTTGCACGCGGCAAAGCCGTTCAGGTCTATTTTGATTTTAGTACTCAAAAATCAGATCGTATTCCTAATCAATTCCGTACCAAGTTACAGCAATGTATGACTAACCAATAAATATATTTCCGCTGAAACAACTTTAATTATTTCAACGGATCAAATTTACTCGCCTAAATCTTCAAGAAAATCGAATGTTGGAACAAAGAATAAACTCCCTGAAACAGCAGTACTGAAATCAAGGATACGGTCAACGTGACCATTTTCTTTACCAAGAAACATATTCTCAAGCATAGTTTTCGTGATGTTAAATGAACGAGAATAACCAATAAAGAAAGTGCCATACTCACCTTCCGTTGGATTAGAGAATGGCATATTGGCTCTAAGAATTTTTAGCTCATTGCCCTCTGCATCATGTGCTTTGCTAACTACGTTGTGTGCATTCTGTGGCTTAACATCATCACCTAATTCAACATCATCATACTTCTTACGACCAATGACTTTTTCCTGTTGTTCAGTAGTTAAGCTTTTCCACATTTCCATGTTATGTAAATATTTCTGGATAAAAACATAACTACCACCGAGGAACTCAGCATCCTCTTGTCCAACATAGGCAATTTCTTTGGCAATTTCATGCTCAGGGTTTTCAGTTCCATCAACAAAACCAAGAATTGCGCGACCATCAAAGTACCTAAAGCCTTTGGTTTCACTAATTGGAAACGTCGTTTCTTTGAGTTGATCATGCAAAATAGAAGCAAGTTCAAAACAAATCGCCATTTGATTGGCACGTATATGAAAGAATAAATCACCCGCAGTTGCTACGGCTGTGTGCTTCTCACCTTTGATTTCCTGAAATTCATACAACTCTTTAGGTTTATTCAAACTTGGAAATAGAAGATCCCACGCTTTTGAACCAATCCCCACGGACGCACTAAAATTTCCATTTGGAAAACGATTGGTCAAACTTCTGACCAATGCTGAAAAGTTCGCTAAAAAGTCAATAATTTCAGAAGTATCTGCCTGATCTTGAATTCCGAGAACAATAAATAAAGCATTTTCACCAGAAAGATTATTAATCACTGGCTGTGGTCTTAATGTTGTATTCATAAATGTTAAGAATAGGATAAAAATTAATAACCTATCCTACACAAGTCACAGAATAAGTTAGCAAGATAATCACAAATTTTTACTATTATTCGGTGTAAATAACGAAACTATCTCCACGGCAAAAACTAGCCAAAGTCAAATTTAATTTTTTAGCCATTTCAATTGCCATGCTGGTTGGCGCAGAAATAGTTGCCAATAGACCAATATTGTATTGTGCACATTTTCGGATCAGCTCATAACTGGCACGGCTGGTCATCACCACAAATCCATCTGCAACATTTAATTTTTGCTCAGCTAAGTAACCAAGCAGTTTATCTAATGCATTATGACGACCAACATCTTCAAATAAAGCAATAATTTGTCCTTTGACCACCCAAGCGGCAGCATGCGCACCACCTGTTAATTCACTGATTTTTTGTCGTACTTTTAACTGCGCGATTGCATCTGGAATTTGACCCAACCATTTAGAAGGCACTGTAGTATTTACAGTTGGTAGGTTTGTATAAAGTTGTTTCAGACTTTCTATACCACATAATCCGCACCCAGTTCTGCCCACCATCATTCGACGATGTTCTTTCAAAGCTGTAAATGCACGCGATGCAATCGTCATATCGACTTGTACACCCAGTTCATTCTGACTGATTTCAAGTGAGTAAAGCTCGTTTAGGTTCGTTAAAATACCTTCTGACAGACTAAAACCTTTCGCAAATACCTCTATATCAGATGGCGTTGCCATCATGACAGCATGTGAAATACCGTTATAGATCAGTGCAACAGGATATTCTTGAACAATATAATCCAATTCATTTTCAGAGATATCTCGATGGAAACGATGCACTTGCATCGTTTCATAGCCCAGTGTTTGTGTATCCACATTGACCTCTAAAATTTACATCCAATCTATTCAATTATTTACCTGAATAGTTCTATGTATTACTCACTCGCTCATTGGCATGTTCAGGATCAACTGCTACAGCCAAATTAAAATGTTCAGGTGCTTTACCTGCGTGCAGAATCACAGGAACACTTTTCGAAGCAGGAATTTTTGCATATTTATCATGGCTACCTAAAGCAACCAGTGGGTTTGTTTCAGGATAATATGCCGCTAAGCTTCCTTGAGGAATGTTGTATGGCACAATACGGAAACTATGCACAATTCGCTTCACACCATCAGAGAATACACTCTCAATATCAACCCACTGATCTGCTACAAATCCAGCTTCATCAATATCTGTTTGGTTCATGAACAATACACGGCGCTGCCCAAATACACCTCTATAACGATCATCTAAACCATATAAAGTGGTGTTGTACTGATCATGTGAGCGCGTAGTCATTAAGGTATAAACTTTCTGTTCACTATATGCCGCAGCATATTGATTTTCTTGATCTTCGTAGACTTCATCTATTGGCGTAATCAAGAATTGTGCTTTACCACTTGGCGTATGCCAAACGTGCTGATTTGCAGGATGTTCTAGATGAAAACCACCCGGTTGATATACGCGCTGATTAAAATCATGGAACTCGTCAAAAACATCGGCAATAGAGTCACGAATACGATCATAACTTTCGATATACCAACGCCATTTGACATTTGTTTCAGGTAATGCCGCTTCTGCCATACGTGCAACAATATCAGGCTCGGACAAAATATTTTCAGAAATTGGAGGATTGCGCCCTGCCGATAAATGCACGTTACTCATCGAGTCCTCAACCGAAATCGCTTGCGGACCATGAACTTGCATATCAATTTCAGTACGACCTAAACAAGGCAACATCAAGGCATCTTGACCACAGACCAAATGGCTTCGATTAAGTTTAGTTGTAATATGTGTCGTCAAAGAACAACGACGCAATGCCTCTTGCGTATAAGGCGTATCAGGTGTGGCAACCGCAAAGTTACCACCTAGCCCAATAAAGACCTTAACATCGCCCTCATACATCGCTTTAATCGTATCAACGACACCATGACCATGTTTACGAGGTGATTTAATGCCGAATACACGATCAATACTATCTAACATTTGCTCACTAGGATTTTCGTTAATGCCCATGGTTCGATCACCTTGAACATTACTATGACCACGAACTGGACATAAACCAGCACCCGGACGACCAATATGTCCTCTAGCTAACAACAGATTTGCGAGCATATGGATATTGGCTGTTCCATGACGATGTTGAGTAATTCCCATTCCCCAACAGAAAATCGCTTTTTTAGAGTCGAGGAACATTTTGGCAATCGATTCTAAATGTTCGGGTGACAATCCTGTGTACTTATGAATTTTTGACCATTCTGTACGATCAATTTCAGCAAGCATTTCATCAAAGCCAACTGTATTCATCTCGATAAAACTTCGATCAAATACGCTTGTTTTGCCTTTCGCAATGGCTTTTTTATCCCATTCCAACAAATGTTTCATTACGCCAAACAGTAATGCATAATCTCCACCAATTTTCGGTTGAAAATAATAACGGCTGATTGGCGTACTACCATTCGTCATCATTTCTAAAGGCGCTTGAGGGTCTTGGAATCGTTCTAAACCACGCTCTTTAATTGGGTTAATTGCAATAATATTGCCACCACGTTTAGATACTTCTCTCAGTGTTGCAAGCATTCGAGGATGATTTGTTCCGGGATTATGGCCAAAGCTAAAAATAGCATCGGCTTCGTCAAAATCATCGAGAATAACTGTGCCTTTACCTAAACCAATCGAATCTTTTAAACCGACACTGGTCGTTTCATGGCACATATTCGAGCAGTCAGGAAAATTGTTGGTTCCAAAACTTCTAACAAATAGCTGGTATAAAAATGCAGCTTCATTACTTGCGCGACCAGAAGTGTAAAAAGCAGCTTGATCAGGATGATCTAAAGCTTGTAAATGTTTTGCAATCAGCTGAAATGCTTCATCCCAAGAAATCGGAACATATTTATCTGTCGCAGCGTCATAGCGCATCGGATCGGTCAAACGTCCGAGGTCTTCCAAATAAAAGTCACTTTGTTCAGCGAGCCAACTTACTGTATGTTCGGCAAAAAACTCAGGTGTAACTGTTTTACTTGTTGCTTCAAATGCGACTGCTTTAGCTCCGTTTTCACAGAAATTAAATGCATGCGCATCTTTTTTCTCAGGCCATGCGCAACCTGGACAGTCAAAGCCTGTTGGTTGATTAATATTCAGTAAGGTAATAGAACCCTTTTTTAAGATATCTTGCCGTTTAAGGTTTCGAGCGACACTCAGCAATGCGCCCCATCCACCAGCTGGTTGAGTATATGGCTCAATTCGAGCGTAGCCATTATTTTCTTGCGTATTTATGGTCTGTTCCGAATTATCCATGGAATCGCCCTCATCTGAGCTGTCATTTGTGTCTATGGTTATTACACTTAACATGAAATGAGGTTATTTTCTATTTTTGTTTTGTGTGATCATTCATCTATAAAATAGAAAAAAGCCTAGTTAAACTAAGCTTTTATCATAAATTTTTCGTTCATTATGCTATGTAAAAAATTGATTCATCTGCTTAAAAACAGTTCATTAAAATTCTACTATTCACCCGACAAAGAACATTCAAAATTGGCTTTATCGACTGAACAACGAGCTTTCTTTAAAACACTCATCATACTGGCATCGTAGATCCCACGTTGTGTTAACTCAATACGTCCATCACGCATCATTTTTTGATATTTGAGTTTATCTTCTGCTGTTAAATTCATTTTATATTTTGCAGGAATTTCAGCTTCTAGCTTTTTGATAGTAGCAAAAGTTTTAGGTAGTTGTTTGACAAACCAATCTCGAGATTTCTGCCCAAAACCTGCTGGGAATTTCTCAGGACGTAAAACAAGATTTGCTGTCACTTGTAATACAGGAAAATTATACATCACCCCATTTGTGCCTAAACCCTTACTTAACTCTAATGGTTTATAAGCATATGCTGGCGCACCAATCATATCGACCTGACCATTATTAAACTTGGCAGCGAAATTCGAAATATCTGAAAGTACAGCTTGAGCACCTACGCGCTGAACTATTAATTTTTGAGCATCGTCATAACCTAATACAGCAAATTTTTTACCTGCTGCTTTTTCGATTGAATTGATGCTTTTGTCACGAACAAAAATGAATGCAGAACCTAGAGGAGAAATACCTGCAACTTCATATTTATTCCCGCTAAGATTGGTTGTCATTTTCGCCGCATTACGTGGATCGGAAACAAATGTAATCGCTCGTTTTGCAATTTCATCACTCGGAACACCACCTAAAGAATCAATTGATCCAACAAACTTATTATATGGTCGTGCGCGCATAGAGGTCATTGCAACTGCATCACATTTACCTGCTTTAAAATTATTGTCAGCAACCTGTTCATCTGTAAGTGCCACGAGATTTATATCTGCGCCCCAACCTTTTGCGGCTAAAGCCCAGTCTTGCATTCCTTTATATGCTTCGCCTGACTTGCCTAATAAGTCAAACACACATACATCTACTGCCGCTTGAGTTGAAGCAGATATAGCTAAAATTGAAGTCGTTGCGAGCGTAAAAGCCATTTTTTTCATTTTTACTTCCTTTCACAAACATAATGTTTGTTTTTATACATTCAATAGTTAAAACTTTTTTTAATTAAAAATGATCATCTAGATCATTTTTAAACTCACACAGATAAATCACCGTGTTTATTCTTAATAAAGAAAACACCTTTATCTGATTGCTTGAACAGCTGGGGAACGCGCTAAATAATCTAAAGCCTGTTGTGTATTTCCTTCAGTTTCAGGATGAAAGTTTGGAGAAATCCAACGAACAATTGCTTTCGTGATAAACGTTAATGTCGGAGCATTGTCTGTTGCTTTCGCTTGTTTCTGATAAATCGGTAATAATCTGAAAAAGTTGCGATTAAAAATTTTTTGTATCTTTATATCTGGATCTTGTTTGCCTAAATCACGCGCGATATCGGCTAGCATGTAAATAAAAATAGGAAAAACAAGCATCATCAAAAACTGACGATAAAGATAAAATAAGACAGGATTCGGTATCATTTCTTTAAATAGATCAAATGCAACACAGCGATGTTCTACTTCTTCAGCTAAATGCCAACGGAACATATCAGCAATCACTGGGTCTGCTTTATCCCACGAGGTATTGTCCATACACCACTGTCCAAGCACACCAGTAAAGTGCTCAATCGCAGCAACTACACCTACCCTAGTGACTAACCAGAAATGCTCTAAAGACTTCTTTTCTAATGCTTTAATGCCTAGTGGGCGCTCACCTAACAAAATCGTGAAAATCCAGTTAATTTTTTTAAAAGAAGTTGCTAGATCATAATCATGTTGCTTCAGGAATTCTTGAGCAGTTTGATGAGCACGAGCATGGGCCGCTTCCTGTCGAATGAATCCTTTGACATCATCCATCAATATCGAATTATTCAAATATGGGAGAGTCTTATTGTAAACACGACAAAACCAGAACTCTCCCGCAGGCAAAATTAGGTTAATCCCATTAATTAAATGTGAGCATATAGGATCATTTGGAATCCACTGTACTGGTGAATTTGAAAAATCAAATTTTACAGATCGTGCAACCAATTTGTGGTGTTGCGTTTGTGCGTTCATATTGATCTCAACTTGTAACCTAATAAATTTCTAACTTCTTGAAAATATCTTTTAACTGGATATGACATTGCTCACTCTCCGCTTAAAGAACATTCAAAATTGGTTCGTTCTACAGCACATCGCGCACGTTTTAAAACCCTCATCATGACAGGGTCATACACACCAAGTTGTGTAAGTTCAATGCGACCATCTCGCATCATCTTTTGGTAACGATGTCTATCTTCAGAAGAAAGAGCTTGTTTATATTTCGCAGGAATATCCGCTTCTAAACGTGCAATCGTGGAAAAATTCTTTGGAAGCTGCTTAATTGCCCATGCCCGTGATTTCAGTCCAAAACCTTTAGGAAATTTATTAGGTCGGATAATGATGTCAGCGGTTAAGTTAATTACAGGAAAATCAAATATTGCCCCATTCGTTCCTAAACCTTTGGAAATCTCTAAGGGTTTATAGGCATAAGCTGGGGCTGCAATCACATCGACTTGGCCATTATTAAATTTCTTAGCAAAGTCCGAAATCTCTGATGGGACACCAACCAACTCCAAACGCTCTACAATCATTTTTTGTGCTTGATCGTAATGTAAATAAGCGAACTTTTTGCCCTTACCCTTTTCAATTGTATTAATCGTTTTATCGCGCACATAAACATACGCTAGACCAATTTGAGCAATTGCAGCGACCTCAAATTCATCACCATTTAATTTAGTTACCAAACGGTGCTTATTACGAGGATCTAAAGCATAGGTAATCGCTTTTTGTGCAATAGAATTATTTGTCACTGCTCCCAATGCATCAATCGAACCAGCAAACTTGTTGTATTTTCTTGCGCGCATAGATGTCATCGCAACACCATCGCACCTGCCTGTATCAAAATCATTTTGTGCTTTGGCTTCATCTTGATAAGGAATTAAATTTAAGTCTGCATTCCAAGCTTTTGCAGCAAGTGCCCATTCTTCTACTGATTTATAAGCCTCACCTGATTTACCGAGCAGATCAAATACACAAACATCGACTTTGGCTTGTACAGTTGTTGAAAAAATTGTTATCGCGGTAATCAAAATTCCTTTTTTCATTCCCCACCCTAGCAATATTTGGAATGTATTTTTCTGCATCACGGCAGTAATTTACGTTGATTAAAGTCAAGTAGACTTTGCTGACATGGCTATTTTTCAATAAAAGAAAATGTTGTAATAGTTCTGAATAAGCCATTTTAGTATCATTTTCCGACATGGGTTTTTATGGCAATAAATACAAAAATTGAGAAGACTGTTCCCGGAACATATATCGCATTAATGGTCGATGTGGTCTCTCGTTGGAATATTTCAGCAGAAGAATTATTAGCTGGATCAGGTCTTAATACGGATCAATTACTACAACCGTTGTGGCGTGCTGATGCCAAAATCGTCATGAGTATATTGAAACGTGCATTAGATTTAACAAAAGTTCCAAATTTAGAGTTTGGGTTTTATTTAGGTATGCAAATGACAATTACCTGTCATGGGTTAATGGGTATGACTGCAATGCTCGCAGGGAATGTCACACAAGCACTGAATATTGCTCAAGAGTTTATTTCACTTCAATCTAGCATTCATAAAATAAAGCTCGAAGTTTTTGATGATCATGCTGCAATCATCTTCGAACAAACTGAGAGTTATTATTTAGACGAAGTCATCCAAATTGCTTTATTGCTTGGATTTGCACAGATGGGAAAAAGCATTTCAGGACAAGAGTTAAGCGGGTTAGCGGACGTACAATTTAGTAAACCAGATTATTTTGATAAATTACTTCCCTTAATTCCGGGCGAGGTCAGATTTAATCGTCCAATGACGCGCTTAGAATTTAATAAAGAAATTTTAGATTTTCCATTACTCCATGCAGATGCAATTGCAGAGCGCTTATCACGAGAAGAATGTAAGTCTCAATTGCGTAAGTTATTAAGACAAAATAGCTTTAGTAGCTCAATACAAGATCTCATCTATGACGAGGCAATGGGCATCAGTCCTCTATCTGACATTTTAAAAAAAATCGGAATCTCTGAGCGTTCCTTACAACGAAAGTTAGAAAGTGAAGGTACAAATTTTCGAGAATTAGTGGACAAAATCCGTTGTGAAAAAGCCATCCAACTGATCAAGAACCCTAGCTTATCTCTTGAAAATATTGCCAATCACCTCGGATACACCAATACCAAAAATTTTTCACGAGCCTTTAAACGCTGGACAGGAAAATCACCAAGACGATACTAATTTTTAGTATAAAAAAATTACTGGCAAGCGCTCAGATTGCCAGTAAGAGAGAAACTGATCTAAAACTTCGACAGGCTTATTGAGTTGAATTTTTAACCTCTACAGTAGTCTGTTTCTGCTGTTGCGAAGGCATATAATCAGGTTGATGACTGATAGCGAGAAAGAAAAAAACGAGAAACAAACAACCTAACAAGATACTGATGCCAACTGCTAAATATGGAAATTTTGATTGCTCTTGTGGCATGAGCTTTACTCCTAAAATATACAAAATTCAGTTATTCAATTCAGGCAATGGATAAGGCTTTATAACTTGCGCCATTTTGAATACGCGTTTGTAGGTACTCGGCATAAACCGACAATTTTTCAAAGATATGCTCTGAATAAAACATATCTTCGATCAAATGCTTGGCTTGTGAATGATTAAAATTTCCAGTTTGAGAGACCAAATTTGCGTTTAAATTTGAATACAAACCGCACACCTCTTTGTGCATCTCATCTTTGTTCTTGAACAATAGTTTTCTGAGATGAATCATTTCATCTTGAATTAGGTTCTCAGATCGATCTGCTTTAATAACAAAGATTTCAACATTCAAATATTTCTGTAACTGTTTCAGTTGCTGTATATCCAAAGTTAAATGCGTGATTAAAAAAATCTGTGAAACATCTGCTCGACAAAGTGCTTTAATCAAACGATTAAATAAAAAGTCTTGCTCGGTGTTTACTTGATCAACCAAATCAATATGAAGTTTTAAACTCTGAATCACCTCTTCTATTCTCAGGTTTAGATTTTTCTCAGCCTGATAATATTGATTCAAAATGCTTAAAACAGACCTTGAAACAGGCGTGCTATAGATCACAGGTTGATTTAGATTGGCAATGATAAATGGCGCAAATAAATAACCAAGATTATTATCATTTTCATCGATTTTCGCTTGAGCAATATATACAAGCTGATCTTTAGAAAAATCCCTCAGCACCTTTGCTCGTAACAATGTCGCTTCAAGATTTACATACTCAAACTGCAACTGCTCTTGTACAGCTTGCGATGGTGCTACACCATTGAACAGTTGTATGATCGAATTGAGTTCTTTCGTGATAAACATTGTGATACACCATTCAACCTAAATCATCATTTCTAGAGCATGAAAACCTTCAAATCATGCTCTGAGTTCATGCTGTTATTTTGAGCGTCTGGAAAGTTATTGAATAGCTACAGAGTTACACTAAAAAAATATAACAGATGCATGACTCACCAAAAATCTGTTATAAAATAATAATTATTTATGAAATCTAACAACTACAGATTAGGTTTAGACTCCAAATTTTATGTATAAATCAGAACAGCTAGCGCAAAACCTGAAGTTACTCATTGAAAATGGTACATGGCAACCACATACGAAATTGCCTTCTCTTCGAGAGCAAGTGCAACGTTCAGGTTTTAGCTTAATTACCGTGATGAATGCTTATCAAGAGTTAGAGTCTCAAGGTCTTATTTACTCTAAAGAAAAATCGGGTTATTTCGTTGCTGAACAAACGGCTTCTCAAATCCCACAAGCTTATTCTGTGGTTTCTTTGAACCCTAAAATTGAAATTAACTCACTTGTATTTAAATATCTCAAATCGATTCAGCCAAAACAGATTGTTCCTTTAGGCTCTGCTTTTCCTGATAGCCAATTACTCTATCCACCCAAATTAATTCAAATCATGGGACAACTGTCTCGAAATAGACATAGTTATGATCAGACCACCAATCTGCCACCTGGCAATCTTGAATTAAGAAAGCTGATTGCCCAACGTTATTGTATGCAAGGAATTCCGACCGATGCTGATGACATTGTGATCACATCAGGCGGCTTAGATGCACTTAATCTTTCATTACAAGCAATTACGCAGCCGGGCGATTATATTTTATTACAACAGACCATTTTTTATGGCGCATGGCAGGCTGCAGAACGCTTAGGTTTGAAAGTTATTACCATTCCTGAACATCCTCAACATGGTTTTGATCTTGAAGCTTTTGAGCAGGTTATAAAAACTTATCCGATCAAAGTATGCTGGTTCATGTTGAATGCACATAATCCAATCGGCTTTACCGTCAGCGATGAAATGAAATATAAAATCGCAAAACTTTTACATGAACATCAAATCCATTTAATTGAAGATGATGTCTATGAAGAATTGTTTTATAGCTCTAAAAAACCATTGCCAATGAAATATTACGATCAGCAAAATTTAGTACTGCACTGCTCATCATTTTCTAAAACTTTGGGCTCTGGCTTTCGTATTGGTTGGGTTTATGCGGGTAAATTTTCTGAACATATTCAACACCTACAGCTCATGAGCACGATTTCTGCAAATGCATTGATTCAAAACGTGCTGGTTGAGTTTTTAGCGCATCATCATTATGAAAAGCATTTAAGAGTATTAAGACGCGCTTTGGAGAAGAATAAGAAACAATTTTTTAATTACCTGAAACAACATTTACCTGCTGATTGCCAAGTTTATAATTATCCAAGTGGTTATTTCCTATGGATTCAACTTCCTGAAAGAGTCAGTAGTATGCAAGTCTATGAAAAATTGATTCAACAGCAAGTAGGTGTTGCGCCTAGTCCTCTTTTTAATGTCTTGCCGTCACATCAGCACTATATTCGTATGAATTGTTCTTTTGAATGGAGCGAGCAGATTAAGCATTCGCTGGAATTGTTTATTCAAACGATTCAGCATTCTATGTCAGATGAATGAAACTAATTTCTTTGAATGATACTTAAATTTTGATCCACCGAAACGTCATCCCAAAGCTGCGAGCGATTAAAAAGATCGTGTTTATCAACAAAGTTAAAGTAGGTGAAAAATTAAATAGGTTTTGTGGATGACAATGGTTTTGCTTACTTTTGCCGAACGAGAAACAACGTATCGTAAGGTAGAACGAACCGCAGGTTTATACTGAAACAAGATGGGGGTTCGACCAGACTACATTCAACTCACTTATTACTATTTAAACAGCCTTAAAAATAATATCAATTCATTGTAATAAAAACCTTTTCCGATATTGACTTGGTGTCTCTCCAAAATTCTTTTTAAAGGCACGAATAAAGTTGGTAGCTTCTTCATAGCCCACAATTCCTGCAATATCCTGAATACTATGTTGCTGTTGTTGTAATAGCTTTTTTGCTTCGCTAAATCGTACTTCAGATAATATCTGAAGAAAGCTTGTTCCTTGAGCTTGCAAATGTCTTTTGATCGTTCTTTCAGACATATTCAAACGTTCAGCGATCATCGGTAATGTTGGATAACCATTGCTTGCATTGTAGAGTAACTCTAAACGAATACTTTTTTGTAGGTCTCGATGCGTTTCCTTAATCAACTTGCCTTTATCATTTTCACAGTATAAAAGTGCCTGCTGAAAAGACATTTGATCAGCATTTTGATTTTTACAATGCAGATATTTTTTTGGGAATCTAAAACCATTACGTTTTTGATTAAAATTCAGAGAAATAGATGCTAATGAAATAGCGATATAATCTTGTGATTGTAGCCAATCTAAATACACATCACACTCTTCGGCTAGTTCTTGTGAAAATAAAGCTAGAAAATGAATTGCTCCAAAAATTAAACTTTCAATGAGAAAAGCTCTTAATTGAGCTGATTGTTGTTCATTGCCTAATTTTACAGGATGAACATCATCTAAATAGACATAGACAAAGTCCTCTTCAACTCGCCATTCGGGTACAAAATTTTGAATGCGTGTACAGAAATACTGTTGGCATAAGTTCAAAGCGGTTTCAACATCAGCACAACTTAGAAAAGCAAAGCCTAACGCACCATGAGAAGTTGGGCGCAACTTCTGCCCATATTCAATTCCAAGACGATGATTATCCGTGAGTTGTAATGCATTAACTACCAATTTAGACCATTGATGTGCACTCATCTTGGCATCAGTCTGTTTCATTTCTGAGAAAACAAGACCTGTATCTTGTAAAACAGTTTGATAGTCAATGTCATACTCATGTGTAATTTCTAATAATATATGCGCATATGACACTGAAATCGTTTCTTGGAATAGTCCAAAAGGATCACGCATAAAGTTGCTCATGTCCTAAAATGATCATTAATATGGCATAGTCTCACCTATTGCGCGAGTCTTATATTCGAAATAATCAGTCAGTAAATGATGAATATAAGCTCATAGGAGTTGCTGAAATGGCAACCATGTCTCTCGATAAACAACAATCCGTTTACCTTTTGACCTTACAGAATGGTGATCATGAAAATGCATTGAATAAAGTAGTCTTAGAAGAATATCTAGAAATTTTTGATGAAATCGAAAGTAATCAAAATAATGCTAGCCTCATTATTCGAAGTGATCACGCCAAGACTTTTTGCAATGGTTTAGATTTGGCTTGGCTCATGCAGCAATCAATCGAAGAGAAAAAAGCCTTTACAGTTCAACTTGAAAATATGTTGCTTCGACTAGCGCTGCTCAATTTACCTGTGATTGCTGAAATCAACGGTAATGCCTATGCTGGTGGCGCAATCTTGGCTTCAGCATGTGATTTTAGATTTATGCGCGCAGATAAAGGTCGTTTCTGCTTCCCAGAGGTCAACCTCACTATTCCATTCACCGATACGGTTGCTAAAATCGTGCAATTGCTGCCAAATCGTCATGCAACATGGGAAATGGCACTAACCAGTAAAACCATGACGGGTCTTGAATGTTTACAATCTCAAGTTGTCAGTCAAATTCACCCCATTGAATCATTACAAGCAGAAACCTTGAGATTTGCTGAGGAAATGGCACAAAAGCATCGTTTAACTTATGCTGTGATCAAAACACAGCTACGTCATCGTCTTGTACAGATAGCAAAACAACGCCAAATTTTTGATCAAGAAAAGTATGCACATCCATTTATGATTTAATTCGCTTTTTTATAAAAATACAATGAGGAATGATGATGAAAAATATGCAAGGAAGAACAGTTTTTATTACAGGTGGGAGCCGTGGAATTGGCAGAGCGATTGCCCTAAAAGCTGCTCAAGCGGGAGCAAATGTTGTGATCGCGGCTAAAACAGCAGTGGAAACGGCGAAGCTATCTGGAACAATTTATAGTGTTGCTGAGGAAATCGAAGCGGCAGGTGGCAAAGCACTTCCTTTAATTTTAGATGTGCGTGATGAACAACAAGTTCAGCTCGCCATCCAACAAGCAGCATCAACTTTCGGTGGTATTGACGTACTCATCAATAATGCAGGTGCAATTGCACTCACTGGTATCGAATCAACTTCGTTAAAACAATATGATCTAATTCAGAATATTAACCATCGCGCGACATTCATTTGTGTGCAAGCGGCTTTGCCCTTTTTAAAACAATCGGAAAATCCACATATTCTTAGTCTATCTCCACCCGTAAATATGTCACCCAAATGGTTAGGTATGTTATCCCCTTATGCACTGTCTAAATATGGAATGACGATTCTTACTTTAGGCATGGCTGAGGAATTTCGCCAATATGGGATTTCTTGTAATACCTTATGGCCAGAAACCTATATTGCAACGGCAGCTGTATCAAAGAATTTAGGTGAGGAAAATACACAACACGTCAGTCGTAAACCTGAAATCATGGCTGATGCAGCCTATACAATTTACACAACTGTAAAAGGTGAGCTTAGTGGACATAGTTTGACTGATGAACAAGCATTATCTAGAGTCGGTATCACTGATTTTGAAGATTATGCTTGTATTGAGGGAAATACTAATCTACAGAAAGATTTTTTCCTTGATTAAAAATAAAAACGACCTTAAAACACTGGTTTTAAGGTCGCCGAATCGTGTTCAGATTAAATCAATTAACCTGGGAAAATACCACGTTCTTTACGCGCTTTTAAGATACGCTCACAACCTAAAATGAAGGCTGCGGTTCTTAACGTACAAGCTTTTTCACTTGAAGTGTGCCATACGTCATTGATCGCTTGGATCATCAGCTTATCAAGTCTTTCGTTAATTTCTTCTTCAGACCAGAAGTAGCTCGACATATCTTGTACCCACTCGAAGTAAGATACAGTTACACCGCCAGCATTACAGATTACGTCTGGAACAATCGTTACACCACGTTGAACTAAAATATCGTCAGCTTCAGGATAAGTTGGACCATTTGCACCCTCAAGGACTAACTTCGCAGTTAGTTTTTGAGCACGTTCTACAGTAATCTGACCTTCTAATGCAGCTGGAATTAAGATATCCATCTCCACATCCCAGAATGCTTCATCACTGATTGCTTGCGCACCAGCAAATCCACCAACACCAGGATTGCTTTCAAGATAGTTTTTCAATGCAGCTACATCAATGCCTTCAGGGTTTGAAATCGTACCCGTATGATCTTGGATCGCAACGATTTTAGATTTTGAATCAGCAAATAAATAAGCTGCCTCACTACCTACGTTACCAAAACCTTGAACTGCAACCTTAGCACCTTCTAAAGGCAATTTAATTTTTTCAGCAACTTGTTGACCCGTGATAAATACACCACGACCAGTCGCTTTGATACGGCCTAAAGAACCACCTAAATGAACTGGCTTACCAGTTACAACTCCAGTCACAGTGTGACCTTGACCAGATGAATAAGTATCCATGATCCAACCCATTACGTTTGGATTTGTACCTACGTCTGGAGCTGGAATATCTTTTTGAGGGCCAATAATATGACCAATTTCACTAGTATAACGACGTGTTAAACGTTCTAACTCACGAGGAGAAAGTTGACGAGGGTCAACACGAATACCGCCTTTAGCACCACCAAATGGTAAGTTTACAACAGCAGTTTTAATCGTCATCCACGCAGAAAGCGCCATAACTTCATTTAAATCCACATCTGGATGGTAGCGAATACCGCCTTTACCCGGACCACGAGATAAGTTGTGCTGAACACGATAACCTTCAAAATGACGAATCGAACCATCATCCATTACGATTGGCACGTCAACGATTAAAGCACGCTTAGGACGTTTCAGTGTGTCAATGTAGTCTTTGAGATCATCTAAATATGGCGCAACACGATCGATTTGTTCGAGGTAAGTTTGCCATGGACCGTCATTTTGGGAGACATAAGATAAATTAGACATTGTCTATCCTTATAAAACTAAAATTGATGGATCAACGCAGCCGATCCATCAATCGAATAAGTAATTAAAAATAATATACGCGGCTAATTTGGCTGTACGATTGTCCAAATCAAACCGTGGATTGCATTCAGCCACATCAAAAACACGAATTTTTCCTGTTTTCTTAATGGCTTGTAACAATGGTTCAAAGACTGTTAGATCAATTCCTTTGACCGCTGGCGCACTGACACCGGGAGCAATGCAGGCACTAAATACATCCATATCTACTGTAATGTATAAGTGGTCGATTTTTTCTATAAAACTGTTAATTTTTTTGTTCAAATGATCAATATTTAGTAAGTGAAGTTGCTGATCGTATATATATTCGCAATTCAGTCGATCAGCGGTTTCAAACAGCACTTTTGTGTTTGAATGTTTTGCTACACCGATACATAAATAATGAAAATCTTGCTGATGTTGTTCGGACAATTTTGCAGCGTTTAAGAATGGTGTGCCTGAAGTAACTTGTTCAGCTTCACGTAAATCAAAATGCGCATCAAAGTTGATAATTCCAATTTTTGCATTTGGCTCGTTGTTACGAATATATTGAAACAATCCTGAGAAACTTCCAAATGCAACTTCATGACCACCACCTAACACCACAGGTTTAATGCCTTGTTGCAGCGTTCTTTCTACGCAATCAGCTAATTCAGCTTGAGCTTGTTCTAATTTACCCTGATCACAAACTACTGTGCCCAGATCAGCAATACTAATCGACTGATGAACTGGAAGATTAGCGAGTTGTGCACGAATCATATCAGGCGCATCTGCCGCACCGATTCGCCCTTTGTTACGCTTTACCCCTTCATCCGAACTAAAGCCAATCAATGCATATGAAGGATGCTGGCTTGTATTGACCACTTGATGTAGGCGTAAGTGAGCTTCACCCTCACCATCATTTCGACCTTGCCACTTAAATGAATGATTCATAATGCTTCACTATTTTAAATTGTGTTAGACCTCAAACTGAGATTTCATTGCCATGACGAACAATACGCTTAGGTAAATCGCCACCGAGCCAATAAACAACCTCAGAAGGATGTTCAATATCCCAAGCAATGAAATCAGCGACCTTACCCTGTTCCAACGAACCATGCGTGTTTTGCAATCCAAGCGCATATGCGGCATGAAGCGTAACACCAGCTAAGGCTTGTTCAGGCGTTAAACGGAATAAAGTGCTGCCCATATTCAACATAAGGCGCAGCGATAGGGTTGGCGAAGTCCCCGGATTTAAATCCGTTGATAGTGCAATACGTACCCCATGCTGATGCAAAAGATCTAATGGTGGGAACTGCGTTTCACGTAATAAATAAAATGCACCTGGTAATAACACCGCAACTGTACCCGCAGCAGCCATCGTCTTGACATCATCTTCAGTCATATATTCCAAATGATCGGCTGACAATGCATGGTAACGCGCAGCTAGACTCGAACCACCTAACGATGAAAGTTGTTCGGCATGAAGCTTCACAGGTAAATGAAGCGCTTGAGCTGTCTGAAATACACGTTCAACTTGCGCTGGAGAAAATGCCAAATGTTCACAGAATGCATCTACCGCATCAACTAAACCTTCCTGATGCAGTTTAGGCAGCATTTCTGTACAGATATGCTCAATATATGCATCGCTCTGATCTTTATATTCAGGCGGTAAAGCATGTGCAGCTAAACAAGTACTTTTCACTGTCATCGGTAGCGTATCAGCGATTTGGCGAATCACACGGAGCATTTTTCGCTCGTTGGTATAATCCAAACCGTAACCGGATTTAATTTCGATGGTTGTTACACCATCTTGAAGTAAACAGCGAATTCGTTTCAATGCAGACGCAAGTAATTGTTCTTCGCTCGCCTCGCGCGTCGCACGCACTGTACTGGCAATCCCGCCCCCACTCGCTGCAATTTCAGCATAGCTCACACCTTGCAAGCGTTTTTCAAATTCAACGCTACGATTGCCACCAAAGACACTATGCGTATGGCAATCAATAAAACCCGGTGTTACCCAAGCACCAGCTAAATCTACTATCTCTGCATAATCATTAGGTGGAATATCTTGTTGCGAACCTATCCAGTGAATGATTTCACTATCAGTAACGATTGCAGCATTTTCGATACTGGAATATTGTCCATTTTGCATGGTTGCAATATGACAGTTTTTCCAAAGCTTTTTCATTGACTATTCCTCAAATGACTCAAGCGCAATCTGCGTTCAAGTCATTCTGTTATTAGCTTTCCATTTTGATACTTGGTGATAGATGATCATCAACTTTGACAGCATTCGGTTTAGGTTTGACCCAAATGTTGTATGCAATACAAAGTAAGATTAACCACGTAATGCCCACATAAATTGCTGGTCGTGAATCAGGAAAATATCCCATCATTGCCAAAATAAACACCATAAATGCAATTGCAAATGCAGGCGCATATGGCCAACCAATCACTGGGAAATCGAGCGCTTTGATTTGAGCAGGTGATAATTTACGGCGCATCGCAACTTGTGAAAGTAAGATCATCAGCCATACCCAAACTGTGGCAAATGTAGCGATTGAGGCAATGATGATGAATACATTTTCTGGGATCAGATAGTTCAATACCACGCCAATCAACAACACACCTGCCATCACCACAACAGTCATCCAAGGCACACCATTACGAGAAAGCTTTTGGAAAACTTGTGGCGCTTGACCACGATTTGCCATACCAAACAGCATACGACCTGCACCAAACACATCACTGTTAATGGCAGATACAGCTGCTGTAATCACCACAATATTTAAAATCGTTGCCGCTGAACCAATCCCTAAATTTTCAAAAATTTGTACAAATGGGCTGCCTTGGCTACCAATTTGATTCCACGGGAAAATCGACATTAAAACAAAAATTGTTAGTACATAGAACAATAAGATACGTACTGGAACTGCATTGATCGCTTTAGGAATAGAGGTTTTCGGATCTTGAGATTCACCAGCAGTTATCCCAATGATCTCAATACCACCGAAGGCAAACACTACAACTGATAAACACGCAACTAAACCTGCAATACCATTCGGCATAAAGCCTTCATGTACCCATAAGTTTTGAATGCCTGTGGTGAAACCACTGTGATCCGCATGAAATCCGTAGAACATGAGTCCCAAACCACCTAAAATCATCGCAACAATTGCAGTGACTTTAACAATTGATAACCAAAACTCGAGTTCACCAAATACTTTGACGTGTATAAGATTGATCGCACCCAAGAACATAATCAGCGATAAAATCCAAATCCATCGAGGTACATCGGGATACCAGAATCCCATATAAATCCCGAAAGCAGTGACATCAGCTAAAGCAACAATGATCATTTCAAAAACATAAGTCCAACCCGTAGTAAAACCTGCCAATGGACCAATGTATTGAGAAGCATATTCACTAAATGAACCAGAAACTGGATTTTGAACAGCCATTTCACCTAATGCACGCATCACGATATAAATTGCAATCCCTGCAACGATATATGCGAGCAAAACTGAAGGGCCTGCCATTTTTATTGCTGTTGCAGAACCGTAAAAAAGTCCCGTTCCAATCGCTGAACCTAAAGCCAAGAAACGGATATGACGGGTGTTTAAACCCCGCTGTAATGTGGAGCTCTGTGACATTATTATCTCCAATCCTTAGGAAATTTAGTTAGATACGACCACTCCTAGTGGTCGTTTTATAGATCACATTTCAGTTAAGCTAAGCTTGGAAGTAGCTTTTCGATCAGTAATTCGTTTAAGCAGCCACTAGCTAACAATTCACTTGCTTGCTCAATATCAGGTGCAAAGAAACGATCTTCACTGTAGTAAGGCACTTGATCACGTAGCACTTTGCGCGCACGTTCAAGCTTAGGAGAACTTTTTAAACCTTCACGGAAATCAAGACCTTGGCATGCACCAAGCCACTCTACCGCTAAAATACCGCGTACATTATCAGCCATGTACCACAAACGTTTACCCGCATTTGGTGCCATCGAAACATGATCTTCTTGGTTTGCAGAAGTTGGTAAGCTGTCAACACTTGCAGGATGCGCCAGTGCTTTGTTATCACTTGCCAAGGCTGCCGCTGTCACTTGCGCAATCATAAAGCCTGAATTCACACCACCATTTGCCACTAAAAATGGTGGAAGTTGTGACATATGGCGATCCATCATCATTGAGATACGACGCTCAGATAAAGAACCAATTTCAGCCAAAGCCAAAGCCAAGTTATCCGCTGCCATTGCGACAGGTTCAGCGTGGAAGTTACCACCTGAAATCACATCACCTTCCGCTGCAAATACCAATGGATTATCTGATACAGCGTTGGCTTCGATTTCTAATACTTCTGCGGCTTGACGAATTTGAGTTAAACAAGCACCCATCACTTGTGGTTGGCAACGTAATGAATAAGGGTCTTGAACTTTGCTACAGTCTTCATGTGAATGTGCAATCTCACTAGACTCAGTAAGTAAGTCACGATAAGCAGCTGCCACATCAATTTGACCACGTTGACCACGGACTGCATGGATACGTGCATCAAATGGCGCTCGTGAACCCAACATTGCCTCTACACTTAAGCCGCCACATACTGTCGCAGCAGCAAAAAGATCTTCTGACTCAAATAGACCACGTAATGCATAAGCAGTGGAAACTTGCGTACCGTTAAGTAATGCCAAGCCTTCTTTTGCAGCAAGTGAAATCGGCTCTAAACCTGCTTTTTTCAAAGCTTCAACCGCAGGCAACCATTCACCTTTGTAACGTGCTTTACTTTCACCAAGTAATACCAAAGACATATGCGCCAAAGGTGCTAAATCACCAGAAGCACCAACAGAACCTTTTAATGGGATATGCGGATAAACTTCTGCATTAATCAATGCAAGAATGGCATCAATCACTTTACGGCGAATACCTGAAAAACCACGCGCCAAGCTATTTGCTTTGAGCAGCATAATTAAACGTACCATCGCATCATCCAGTGCTTCACCAACACCAGCTGCATGAGAAAGAACCAAAGAGCGTTGTAATTTTTCTAAATCTTCAGGTGCAATTTTAGTCGATGCAAGTAAACCAAAACCAGTGTTGATACCGTAGGCAGTACGCCCTTCATTTACGATTTTTTCGACGCAAGCGACACTGGCATTGATCGCTTCTGATGCGCTGTCATCTAACTTAACTTTGATCGGATTTAAATATGCTTTGCGGAGATCAGCTAGCGTAAGTTTGCCGGGTTGAATAAGAAGTTCCATGTTGGCGTCCTGTTTTGCACTCTATTGTTCTCTTACGATGCTGCTTGCACAATTGCAAAAAGCACCGTAATCGTTATCCATGTATTTTTATTGCGTGATCATTGGCAAGTTCAAACCTTGCTCTTTCGCGCAATCAATCGCGATGTCATAACCTGCATCAGCATGACGCATGACCCCTGTTGCTGGGTCATTGGTAAGTACACGAGCAATACGCGCTGCTGCTTCATCTGTACCATCACATACGATCACAACTCCAGAGTGTTGAGAGAAGCCCATCCCTACACCACCACCGTGATGTAATGACACCCAAGTTGCACCGCCAGCTGTATTTAATAAAGCATTGAGTAATGGCCAATCCGAAACGGCATCTGAACCATCTTGCATTGACTCGGTTTCACGGTTAGGGCTAGCAACCGAACCTGAATCCAAGTGGTCACGACCGATCACGATTGGTGCTGAAAGTTCACCACTACGTACCATTTCATTGAATGCTAAACCTAATTTTGCACGTAATCCTAGACCAACCCAGCAAATACGCGCTGGTAGACCTTGGAAGCTAATACGTTCACGTGCCATATCTAACCAACGATGCAAATGCTCATCATCAGGAATTAACTCTTTTACTTTTGCATCTGTTTTATAGATGTCTTCTGGATCACCTGAAAGTGCAACCCAACGGAATGGACCTACACCGCGACAAAATAATGGGCGAATATAAGCTGGAACAAAGCCTGGGAAATCAAATGCGTTTTCCACGCCTTCTTCTTGCGCCATTTGACGGATGTTGTTGCCATAGTCAAAGGTTGGTACGCCCATTTTTTGGAAATCTAACATTGCTTGAACATGCTTCGCCATAGATTGTTTAGCAGCTTTAACAACTGCTTCAGGCTCAGTTTTAGCACGTTGACGATATTCTTCCCATGTCCAACCAATTGGTAAATAACCATTCAATGGATCATGTGCGCTGGTTTGATCTGTGACCATATCAGGATGGACACCACGACGAACCAGCTCAGGTAAAATTTCCGCAGCATTGCCATGCAGTGCAATCGAAATCGCCTTGCCTTCTTTTGTATATTTTTCAATACGGGCTAAAGCATCATCTAAATCCGTTGCTTGCTCATCGACATAACGGGTACGTAAACGGAAATCGATACTGGCTTGTTGGCATTCGATATTCAGTGAACATGCACCAGCAAGTGTTGCAGCCAATGGTTGAGCACCGCCCATACCACCTAAACCAGCAGTAAGTACCCAACGACCAGTTAAATTGCCATTGTAATGTTGGCGACCAGCTTCGACGAAAGTCTCGTAAGTTCCTTGAACGATGCCTTGACTACCAATATAAATCCAAGAACCCGCTGTCATTTGACCATACATTGCAAGACCTTTGGCATCCAATTCGTTGAAATGCTCCCAGTTTCCCCAATGCGGTACTAAGTTCGAGTTTGCAATCAAAACGCGTGGCGCGTCTTTATGCGTTTTAAATACACCAACAGGCTTTCCAGATTGAACCAATAAGGTTTCATCTGTTTCTAAGTTTTTAAGCGTTTCAACAATCTTGTCAAAGCATTCCCAGTTACGTGCAGCACGACCAATCCCACCGTAAACAACTAGCTCTTTCGGATTCTCTGCAACGTCAGGGTCAAGATTATTCATCAACATACGTAACGGTGCTTCGGTCAACCAGCTTTTCGCATTGAGCTTTGTACCACGTGGTGCGCGAATTTCTATGTCACGAAATTTTGTTGTCATTGTAGTCACGATCGGACTCCTTCCTTTGAGATTTGAACCGCAAATTAAACTGCTTTTACTGTATAGCAATGTATTAACTTGTATATACATCCATATACTACACAAATCTTTTATCTTGAAAAGATGCATTTCATTCCATTCTTAAAAATAAATTTCAAAGCAATGAAATAAAAAGATTTATTTTTTAAATCTCAATAAAAAACCCATACAACTACAAATTGTATGGGTTTCAAAAAAGTAAGGAAAAGTTAAATTTTTGTGAGTTCGATTAGACAAGTTTGCTTTAATTGCTGTTCAGTTTAAATAATACTTTTGCATGTACTAAGACTTAATAAGATAGCTAGCCCATTGAGAAGATAATGCTTTATCTCCCCAAATCTTTAACATTACTTCGGTTGCAGGAAATAAATTAACAGGTAAATCAGATAGACTAAACCAATCCCATTGCTGAAAAATATCAGGCTCCATAACTTGAACATTCGCTTTTAATCGCAAATCATTTAGCTTGTAGCACAAACCAACTGTCGTATTAATATAAGGAGCTGTGCGATCTACAAAGACTGAAAAAACTTGCATTTCTTTCGGATCTAACTTTAAACCTGTTTCCTCAAAAGTCTCTCTTATGGCAGATTGCTCAAAGCTTTCACCAGTATCAATTTTACCACCAGGAAAACACCATGATGCGACCTCGCCAGACTTCGAACGCAGGCCTAATAGCACATTTTCACTTGTATCTAAAATCATCACCCCTACACCAACTATAGGAGGTGAATTCATAACTTCAGTCATATAGCACCGTATATCATTCAATGTAATTGATAGATTTAGACTGTCTTATCAAATTTAAATGCTTTATAAATCTTTCTATAGATACATTACAACTTGATTACATTAGCTCTAGTTTTTAAAATAAATCATTGGGTAAACTTGCCTTCAAGGTAATAGCGGCTACCTGGATAAATCAAACGTGCACTAGAGATGAGTTGTTTGTTCGACCATGTACGACGACGAATCAACAAACAAGGTTCAGTTTTATTGATCTTTAACCATTTACTTTCTTGAGCAGAAGCCAAAATTGCAGTGACTACATGCTCACCCTCCGTAACAGGCGCTTTTGACATGAGATATGCATTGGGAGTAATCGCAGTAAAATCTTGTGCCAAATATTCAGGAATCAAAACAGGATCAACCAAACGATCCTCTATTTGCACAGGCACGTCATTTTCATAATGCACAATAATTGAATGAAATAATTTTTGTCCTTCTCGCATTTGCATCAAAACACTTTGTTCAGTATCCGCTTGAATTTGCTCTAAAATCAAAACCTCTGCACGATGCTTATGATTACGTGCGATAATTTCTTCAGCAATATTATTCACATGAAATAAAGCAGTTCGTCCTTGCCCTTCGGCAACAAAAGAACCTACGCCTTGGATGCGTACAAGTAAGCCTTCACTGGTGAGTTCACGTAACGCACGATTGACTGTCATGCGACTACAACCCAGTAACTTTACCAATTCACTTTCAGAAGGAATCTTTTTATTTACCGTCCACGTTCCTTCGTAGATCTTCTGTGAAATCATTTGTTTCACACGTAAATACAAAGGAACAGGACTGTCTTCAGCTAAAGACAAGTCCAAATCAGTCTGCTTGGAAGCTGTTGACATCGACTAAAACTCATACAAAAATACGCGAAGTCATTGTATATGAATTTTTTAATATTTGTATATACAAGCTTATACAAATAAGTCATCTGGATTGTCTGTTAAATCGCGAATCTTTCTTTAATGAAAGATCGATTAATACGAATAAATAAACACTTTTGATGCGAATTAAAATGATTTCTATAAAGTAGATGATTGATCGTTAAACCGTATAGCGTTTACTTAGCCCCCATTCAGCCAAAATACGACGATACATTGTTGATGAACGATCGGCTTCAAAATGTGCTTCCATACTAATATCTAAAGGTAATTCTTCAGGCTTCTGAGCTTCCACCATTTCTTGATCTTCAGCAAAAATCTGTGCATTAAAATCATAGACGGCTTGTAAATCCCCTGTCGTATCAAAATTACGGGTCAAAGGCACAAATAAACGCGTTTTGTTGTGCGACATCGGGCAACAAGCATTTAAAATTTTTAATACACCATCATTTGGGAAACGAATCGTCAATACTGCTGAAAATGGCGGATACACGTCAAAAATACGCTCCCATAAAAAATCATCGGGTGCGAGATGCTGCATCCCATGTGGGTAATTACTGACATTACTGACATATTCAGTGTGTAAACCATAATCGGTTCGTTCTGTCGAATATTTCGGAACAACTGGATTTTCACGGTCTGCAAAAGCTTCATGATGCACCCATGCAAAATGGGCTACATCGATAAAACCCTCTAATTGACGACCACTTGAACCAGCAATATCAACATAAGGTGGCAAAATCGCTTGATGCTGATCACTGTCCCATGTGTCTAGTGCTGGGAAATTCGCAGCGCTTTCATCTCGACCTAAAATGCTCGTCCACACCAAACCATATTTTATAACGACAGGAAACTTAGTTAGGGTGAAACGATCTGAAATTTTAATGAGATCAGGTTGTGCAGGAATCTTGGTACATTTGCCCTCTTCATTGAAATGTAGTCCATGATAAGGACAAATAATTGTTTCCCCATTCACCCATCCTTTACTTAACGGCACACCTCGATGTGGACAAATATCTCGAACTAAATGGATATTGCCTAACTCAGTTTTATAAATTGCCATATTCAGATCAAGCAGTGTGACTTGATGAGGCTTCGTGGTCACATCTTCAACACGAGCAACAGGATACCAATGTTGCGCCAAGATTTGCCAATCTTGATCATCAAATTGGCTATGGCATGGCTTATTTGGCAGGTTAATCAGAGGAATCGCATTCATGTTGTACTCACACTATTTTTTCTGTAGATCATTGATCTCTTTGTCTAAAAATAGTTTGGGGGATATCTTATTTTTCGTCTATTAGAATGATCTCAATGAAGCATTCTAAAAATTAGAACAGATCGGCACTAAAATTGCTTTTATCTCCGCAATGCTTTTATCTAAAGAGAATGTGCAATGGCATTACCATTTTCACGTTTTGCTGAATATTTTATTGCGGTCGCTAAAACAGGAAGCCTGCGAAAAGCTGCCGATCAACTTTATATTTCAGTTTCAGCGGTACACAGACAAATTGTTCTCGCGGAAGAAGAGCTTGGCGTTGCATTATTTGAACGGCTGCCGAATGGTTTAAAACTCACATTAGCTGGTGAGCTTCTCTATGCTGATTTACGCAGTTGGCAAAAAGATTTTCAAATGACACAAAAGCGTTTGAATGAAATTCAGGGGCTACAGCGTGGCACGATTGAGTTTGGAATGATTTCTGCTTTAAGTGAAAGCTTTGTGACGCAAGTCATTCAATCCATACATCAACAATATGCATGGATCAATTTCAATATCCGCATTTTGGATAGCGATCACGTGGCTGAAATGGTGATGAATGCCGAACTTGATTTTGGATTAATCCTAAATCCTAAACATCAACACCAATTACATGTGAATGCTTTTATTGAAATGCCACTCGGGATTGTCATGTCCAAACAACATCCTCTTGCTACAAAAGAGCACATCTATTTTTCAGATACACTTGAATCTAACCACATTATTCCAGCTGCACCTTTAATTATCCATGATCATGTCACTGCTTTATATAAGAAACATGACTTTAATCCAAGACATCAAATTGAATGTAATGATATTCGGATGATGATTTCTTTAATCAAGCAAAACTTGGGGATTAGCATCATGAGTTATCTCGATGTTTACCCATTTATAGAAAGTGGCGAGTTTGAGTTTAGAACAATTAAAGAAAATGGATTGCACCCCATCACCCTTGCATTATGTGTTGCACCAAAACGGCAACTTTCAAGAATTTCTCAAATTATGATGAATCAAATCATTGAAGAAATGGAGGCACTAAAATCGGGCATGATGAAATATTACCCTTGAATAAAGCAAGATATTTGCACCAAATTAAATCAAATAAGCATATGATTTAAATAAATTTATTATTTGACACCAAAATAGATCATCGAGTAATTTGATGTGAAGTTTCACGTACTATGAATCATCAGGCATCCACATGACAATCTCAGAAAAATCGCCTCATTTCACTGCTCAATACCCTCGGGATATGCTCGGTTATGCCAATCACCCTCCTCATGCTCAGTGGCCAAATCAAGCTAAAATTGCGGTTCAATTTGTTTTAAATTATGAAGAAGGCGGTGAAAAACATATTCTGCATGGTGATGATGGTTCAGAGCAGTTCCTCTCTGAAATCAGTGGGGCTGATAGTTATCCTGCTCGTCATCTTTCGATGGATTCAATCTACGAGTATGGTTCACGTGTTGGGTTTTGGCGAATTCAACAGGAGTTTGCTAAACGTCATTTACCGATGACGATTTTTGCTGTTGCGATGGCATTACAACGAAATCCTTTAGTGGTTGAAGCAATCAAACAAAATCACTATGACGTTGTTTCTCATGGCTTGCGTTGGATTCATTATCAAAATATCGATATTGAAACAGAGAAAGCGCACATGGCTGAAGCGATGAAAATTTTAAAAGATTTATTCGGTGAGTATCCGACAGGTTGGTACACAGGTCGTGATAGCCCTAATACGCGTCAACTGTTAGCAGATTATGATCATGTGCAATATGACAGTGACTATTACGGCGATGACCTACCTTTTTGGTCATCATTGACGAAAGAGAATGGCGAAACTCGTCCGCATCTTATTATTCCTTATACCCTTGATACCAATGATATGAAGTTCGCTTCTCCAACTGGTTTTAATCGGAGTGAGGATTTTTTTGAATATTTAAAAGATGCTTTTGATGTGTTGTATGCAGAAGGCGCAACATCCCCAAAAATGTTATCGATTGGGATGCATTGTCGTATTTTAGGTCGTCCTGCGCGTTTCAAGGCATTGCAACGCTTTTTGGATTATGTTCAAAGCCATGATCAGGTTTGGATATGTACGCGTCAGCAAATCGCAGATCATTGGTATAAACATCATCCTTATCAGGGGTAAATCTATCGTTAGACTGGCGGCATCCTTGCCGCCCCAAACGATAGTAATCAACGATATAAATTCAAAAAGCTTAAGCTCTACTAGGGTCTGTTGGCATTTCACCTTGCGAGCTTTCAGCTCTCATTGCGACAGTGAGTGTTTTTTAGACGATACAAGGCATGTTTTGCGAAATTTAGTCATTCTAAATAATGAGAAACACTGTTTCGCAAGATAACGCAGTATGAGGAACAACGTTCCGCAAGTAAAATACCCCTGTCCTCGAGCTTCGCCTTGCGCTGCGATCAAAGCAGTGCTTTGCTCTTGCTCAGGGTTATGGCTAAAACTTCCTCAAACTTCGTTACGAAACTTGACAAGGGGGATGCCATTGCCTGCGTTTCATGCCTTGTTTGTGCCGTTTTAACCTATAACGCAATACATGTCTGAAATGTCAACAGAACCTAAAGCAAATCATAGCCTAGTAATATTACATAACTGTTTAGGCTATTTTCGCCATTTCCATACTCCTCTGTTGCAAGAGTTTTACTGCATCCTTAGCTTGCGAAGCCAATTCCATCATATCTAAATCAGGAATTTGATCATTTTCCATCACCATTTTCCCTGCGATAAACATTGCTTGGATATGTGCGCGACCACCACTCGCAACAGGAGCAATTGCCATATCATGTAAGCCGAAATAACGAGCATCATCTAAACGATACAGCACTAAATCAGCTTGTTGACCTACTTCAATCGTACCCACTTGATCTAGGCCTAAGATTTTAGCGCCTCCAACTGTGCCCCAACGTACAATATCTTCAATAGTCGCAGCATCAGCCCCGCCTTCAAATTGCCCACCCTCGTACTGTGGGACAGCCAACATCCCTTTTCGAGCACGTTGCAATAACCACGCTGCATGTGTTTCTGACAACATATCAGCAGCCTCATTTGATGCTGCTCCATCAACACCAATTGAAATGGTCATGCCAGCTTTTTCTAAAGTCACTAAATCAGCAATACCACTACCCAAACGCGCATTACTTTGTGGGCAATGTGCAATACCTGTATGAGTTTGCCCCAAGATTTGAATTTCTTCAGGTAATAGCTTCACGAGATGCGCAAACCAAACATCATCTCCCACCCAATCATTTTCGGCACAATATTGCACAGGCATCATGTTAAATTTGGCTTTTGCCGCATCCAGATAATCTACTGTTTCAGATAAATGACTATGCATTCGGATACCTAGTTGACGCGCGATCTTGGCACTTTCCCGAAACTGTTGCGCTGTTGTTGAGTGCAAAGTTGATGTCGGTGCCATCACAATTTTACGAAAAGCATGACCATCTGGTTGATGATATAAATGCACTAAGCGCTCAATATCCGCCATATAGTCATCGAACTTTTCAGGGCGCAACGCCTGTGGTAATTCACTTTCTAAACCACGCGTGAGCGTTGCACCACCTCGACACAACACAAAACGCATGCCTAGCTTTTCGGCTTCATCAAATAATATCGCAGCGCCATCAAACGGCATTTTTGGCCAATATAAATAATGATGATCGGCGACTGTTGCACAACCTGAACGTAATAATTCAATTAAGCCAATACGAACTGCAACTCTAAATATCTCTTCATCAAATGCACCACGAAAACGATATGGAGTACTGGCAAGCCAAGCTGTTAAACTTTGATTTAAGCCTTGCGGCTCACCTTTCAGTAAAGATTGGAACAAATGATGGTGTGTATTGACCCACGCTGGATAAATAACGCAATCTTTTGCACTCACCACCTGTTCATGTGGTTGTTGCCTAAGCTGACCTATTTCCTTAATTTTACCATCTTGAATACGAATATCAGTGGCAGAAGACCGCGCGGCATTCGCTGATAAACCTGTCAAAATCGCATGGGCATTTTTAATTAAATAACTGTGGTTCATCATACCTGTTCACTCTCATGCCATTTATTTAAGAAAATACGGCTCAACAAAGACATGGCGACAAATAGACCCAGACCTGTACAAGTAATTAAAAATAAAGCGGCAAACATTAATGGTAAATCTAACTGGAAACCCGCTTGTAGGATTTGATACGCCAAGCCAGCACTAGTACCACCTGCTCCTGCAACAAACTCAGATACCACTGCACCGATCAAAGCCAAACCACAGGAAATTCGTAAACCACCAAAGAAATAAGGCAACGCATTTGGCACTCGTAAGCGCATTAAAATTTGCCAACGGCTCGCTTTATTAATCTGAAATAAGTTAAGCAAACCTTTATTTACGCTGCGTAAACCGAGAGTTGTATTGGTTAAAATTGGAAAAATTGCCACTAACATGGCGCATACAACCAAAGCCAGAGTTGTATTTTGAATCCAAATAATTACTAGTGGTGCAATTGCAACAATCGGCGTAACCTGAAATAAAATTGCATACGGCATAAAACATGCCTCAAGCACACGACTTTGTACAAATACGAAAGCAACCAAAGTTCCAATGATGACTGCACACGCAAACGCCAACATAGTAATTTTCAAAGTGACCCATAAACTACCAAATAGCAAACCAGATTGATTGATCATGCTCATTACAATGTCACTCGGTTTCGGCACGATATAAACAGGAATATTCATCTGTTGAAAACTCAGTTGCCAAACTAGAAGTAACAACAAGCCTAAACTCAGTGGTGCAGCAATACGCTGGATCGCAGGATTTTGCAATAAAGGTTTAATCATGATCATGTCCTCCACTTGCTTCGGCTAATAATTCAGAAAGATGAGAGCATTGTTTGATAAAGCCGTCAGAGGTTCTAAAGGATTCATCGCGTTGATACGGTCCATCCACAGGTAGATCTGCAACCACTCGCCCTGGGCGTGCACCCATCACAATCACACGTGAAGACAAATAGACCGCTTCATAAATACTATGGGTAACGAACACGACCGTTAGATCACGCTCTGACCAAAGTTTGCGAATGTCACTATCTAATTTATGCCGCGTAAACTCATCTAAAGCGCCAAAGGGTTCATCCATCAGTAATAAATCAGGTTCTGTAACCAATGCTCTTGCAAGTGAAGCACGCATTTGCATACCGCCAGATAGTTCTCTTGGATAGGCTTTAGCAAATTTATCCAAACCAACAGCTTTTAAAGCTTCGTGGACTTTTGGCGTACTTTCTGATTTGGCAACATGCCTTAAATCCAAAGGTAAACGAACATTATCTTCAATATTTGACCACGGCATTAAAGTGGCTTCCTGAAATACCATCGCCATTTTGCATTGTGACTGAATATCAGCCTTGCCGTTCCAACGCACATGACCCGCCGAAGGCTGCTCAAGGTCAGCAAACATTTTCAATAATGTACTTTTGCCGCACCCCGATGGTCCAAGCAAAGAGACGATTTCACCACGCGCAATATTGAGGTCTAAACGTTGTAATGCATGTGTACCATTTGGATAAGTTTTTTCTGCGCCTCTGACCATAATCATTGGCGTTACGAAATTTGATGATTCTTTGACTGGAATATCAACAGATAAAGCTGAATTCATATGGTTTCCCCTTCGTGCAAATACCCTATTTTATTAACCGATTCAAAACAGCTTATTTCTTCGCAGTATTGACGAACTGTGTTGTATAAGCCGATTTCCAATTGGTTTTGGCATTGAGTAAACCTGCACCCACCATAAAGTCACGCGTTGCTTTCCAACGGGCATCGGTCATCACACCAACACCCATTTTTTTTGCATCGCCACCGTCAATTAAATTGCGTTTACGCATTTGATCTACAGCAAAAGCCAGTAGCTCATCATTCATATTTGGATTTTCTTTTTTAATTACTGCATTTCCTAATTTCGGATCTGCTAAATAATTTTTCCAACCCTCCATCGAGGCTTGAACAAAACGGCGCAGCACATCTGGCTTTGCTTGAATCACATCATTGCGTGTAACCAAAATACCGCCATAAGCAGGATAACCAGCATCGGCAAATAAGAAGAAATTACTTGAAGGTTCAGCTTTTTTTGCTTGTAAAACTTCTGAAGTCGCATAGGCTTGTTGCGCAACATTTTTCCCTGCAAGGAATGGCTGCATGTTAAATGTATACGGACGTGCTTGAGCTGCATTTAAATGATATTTACCTTTTAACCAAGGCCACCAACTTGCTTGACCGCTCGTCGAGACAAGAATCGTTTTTCCTTTCAGATCTGCTAAAGATTTAACATCGCTATGTGTGAGTATGCCTTGTGGATCAAATTGAAATGGTGCAGCAATGGCTTTGATTGGGAAATTGCTTTCAATTCCTTTAAGAACTTGTAAATCGTAATTAATAATAATATCTGCACGTTTTGAGAGTAATAAAGTCATATTGTTGACTTGTGGCCCGCCGATTTTAATATCGACATCTAGACCATATTTTTTATAAATCCCTTGTGCTAAAGCTTGATAGTAACCACCTTGTTCAGCTTGTGCATACCATGTGGTTTGTAGAACCAATTTATCGGCAGCTTGAGTAAATGAACTGAATAATAATGCGCTTGCAATGACAGTTAATCGTCCTTTGCCTACATAGTGCTGAATTTTCATAAGTAAGACCCCTAAATATGTATGAACTCATTTCGCTATTCTTTTAGGGGAATCAAAACCAAATGTATAAAAGCACACAGATTCTCTCAAAGCCAAATAATGACTTTGTCCCCAAAAGAGGAACAGCTAACGCTGTAGAGCAATGTCCCATGTGTAATACACACTAACCGCTTATACTCACTTATGATTTAGCAAACACCATGCCAGTATTTATTTAATAGATATTTTTCATATAGATAGATTAACAGACTAGATTGCATATTGATGTTAGCTATTCATTCTTCACTAACATCTGCGCTTTATTCTGAATTATTTTAGATAAAAAAATAAAATGCACCATTTTAAGTCCATACCATGCGCAAAAAAGAATCAAATATTAAATTAGCCACCAAACCTATTGATTTATTTTTAGCTAAACAGTCGAAAATCTAAGACTTTTTATATAGCAATCTCGTTCACGACTTATTTATAAACATTGGTATAGAAAATGCTTATATAGATTTGTCAGAGTAGAAGCGTTCAGCATATATCTAAAAATATATGTGGGTCATTGCTCAGAAATAAGCTCATTTTCTATTGATTTAGAAAGTGTTGCTCTTTTTTGAAAAAATGACCCAGTCACCTTTCATTCAATTTGATTGGGTCATGGTCTATCCAAAAATTGAGGTGAAATATGAATGCAAACATGACCAACTTAGCTGAAGAAAATAACTACAGCCTCGAAGAACTCCAGAAAGAATCTCGCATGGGCGCTTTAGGTCAAGAAACATTTGAACGTGAAGTTCGCGTGATTGATTTATCTGACTTTGAACAACGTAAGTATGACATAGCAGATCAGCTCTGGTCAGCCGCAACAGATATTGGTTTTTTTCAAGTTTCAAATCATGGCATTGATTTAGATCAAATCAAAAATGCCTTTGAAATGACTGAAAACTTTTTCAATCTTCCTGAACACATCAAAGCACAATACCCATTGAACCGTAATGCGGGCTGGGAAAGTAAAGCGCAAATTCGACCATCCACCAGTACGCCTGATCAAAAAGAATCTTATCAAATCACTCGTCCACGTATGGCTGGCTTATATCCAACCGAACAAGAATTACCGACATTTAAAGCAACCATGCTAGAGTTTGAAAAATCTTGCTGGCAAGTCGGTATGAAAATATTATCTTGCTTCGCCTACAAACTTGGCTTTGCAGATAATTTCTTTGCGCTTGCACATGATCCAGACCAAGAAACATATCAAAGTACTCTGCGGATGTTGCACTACTATGCAATCGACCCAGCCATTAAAGATCAACTTGGTTTATGGCGTGCAGGTGCACACACTGATTTTGATTGCTTAACTTTATTGTTCCAGCGCAAAGGTCAAGGCGGCTTGCAAGTCTGTCCTGGTAAAGATATGGAGCAACAACAATGGACAAGCATTGAACCAAGAGACGATGTGATTACCTGTAATATTGGAGATATGTTGATGCGTTGGAGCGATGATCAATTGCCATCTAATTTCCATCGTGTAAAAAATCCTGAAGCTCATGAATATCAGGGTCCACGATATAGTTTGGCATTCTTTTGCCAAGCCAATGAAGATGTTGTGATTGAAAGTCCTAAAAAGAAATACCCTGTGATCACGGCTAAGGAATATTTAAAACAAAGAATTAGTGCAAATTTTGAAGGAAAATACTGAGTAAATTTGCGGTCAGAGACTCACTATCTCTGACTGCAACTGTTGTTCAATAATCCAACATGACTGAGCCAAATGGTGCACATCACAATTTTTGCCCTCACCGATACGATCCACCACTAAAAAATCACTTTTGGCTTCTAAAGTAATGAGTGGATGGTGCCAAACCCCTTGGTGATAAGTAACACCCTGCTTACCGTTGGTGAGAAATGCATAGATTTTTTGTTCATTGGGTTGCTTTTGATCTAAAGGAAGCGCCACGATGACTATAAATTTTTGCTGTTGTAGTGGGATAAACGACTGTGAACCATAAGGATGCCGTTCCAACATTTCAATACTAAAAGGAAGCGTTGTTGCCGCCAAATTATGGAAAACACTGATCCCCACAGCAACATTATCGCCAGACACTTGCGCGATAGATAATGCATGATAGCGCTCTGTTAAACCTTGATTAATCGGAAAAAAATCTCGCCCTGTAGTTTCAATCACATCGCCAAATGCTGCAAATGCCTCTTGGGTTAAAGGTTGTATTGGAATCATGGTTTTATTCATTGCTAGAACATCCTAAATCGCTAAGCCAATATCAGGGCGCAGTAAATACGCCCGACACCATACTGCTTAAATACCGACCTTACCCCATAAACGAATGCGACTAATCCCACCATCAGGAATCATATTTACACGGATATAATTCACTTTTTGATGCTGCAAAACTTCTGCAATATATTCATGAATTGCATCCATAGATAAAGGTTGCTGCTCCAATAAAAAAGACCAAAACATACTTTGAGGAATCAATTGCGCATCGGTTGCACCCTCAATATACGCAGCTTGGATTGAACAAAATGCAGGGTAATTCCCTTTAAAATAAGCAGTATCAACCTCAATTTTTTCAACATGACCTGCCTGCCCTAAAGCAATAATGCACCAATCAAACCCAGGTGCACGACGACGCTTGGTTTCCCATCCATCCCCCATATTGATGCCACGATCAGGACTTAATAAGTTATTAGGATGACCAAAATGTGCATCACTATAAGCAACGATTCTCCCACCATTTTTCAATCCAATTAGATCCATTTGCTGAGTCGTATCTACATGCTCCAAAACGACATTTCCATAGACACGTAAACGGGCAATTCCCCCGTCTGGGAAAATATTGATGCGGATATGCGTAATCTTTTGAGGATGACACGCAAAAAAATGATGATGATCGGGTGACAATACTGAGTTTTCTAATAATGGAATCCACTGCGCATGATCCAATTGCTCATCAGGTGCATAACATCCTTCAATTGATGCTGATGCAGGATAATTTCCTGTGAAAAATGAAGTATCAATATCAAAACCAGAGACTGTTCCAGTAACTCCTAAACGAACAACACACCAGTCATAGCCTGCTTCACGTTTACGTCGGGTTTCCCAACCATCCATCCATTTACCATTGTCATCATATTTACCTTCGATGAACTTGGCTGGTTCAGTTTGAAGCATTCTTTTGGCTTCTGCGAAAAAATCATCTGAACAAGACACAATGGTTGCACCAATTCGGGTATCAGCCAAATTTGTTAAACCCTGTAAATGATCTGGTAAAGTTACTGTTTTCGCTATATGCACCGTCATTGATCAATCCTAAATATTTTTACTTCAATTCAATTATGCAAAATCCAGTCCAACTGGTCTGACCTGTTATAAAAATATTCCTAATTTTTAATTGAGTCACTAAAAAAATCGTAATTTTTGTGTAGAATCAAACTGTTTATTATTTTTAGGATTCGTCGCCTATGAACCCACAAGCGATGCTCAATGGAAAATCATCTCAGGTGACTGAGCAAGCTGTGGAAGTGATTCATCAACGCATTCAACAAGGCAGCTATGCGATTGGATCAGCTTTGCCCTCGCAACGTGATTTAGCGGCACAACTCGGCATAAGCCGTGCCTCTCTACGTGAAGCCCTGACTCGTCTTGCTGCTTTAGGTTTATTGGAAATCAAAGCAGGTAAAGGCGTTTATGTTATCTCACAACATAGCCAAGCAGCTGAACAATGGGATGGGGAACATCGAGTTTCATTAAAAGACTTTTATCAATTACGTTATGTACTCGAAGGCTTTTGTGCCCTACTTGCATGTGAATATTTAACTGAACAAGATAAAACAATATTGCAGCAACATTATGAAAATCTAGCACATGCAATCAAAGAACAGGACTGGCAAGCCGCTTCTGAATTTGACTATGCGTTTCATCAACATGTGATCGAGTTGAGTCACAATCAATCTATTATTCAAACTCTTAAAATGCATACTGAATGGATTAAAAAGAGTCAAATTCTTCCATTTGTTCAACCAAATTTAGCATTCAAGACCATTCAAGAACATGATTTGATATTGCAAGCACTTTTCCAACAAGACGCGCCTGCTGCTGAAAAAGCCATGCGTGCACATATTATTGGTGCTGCACAAAGAGCTGGTGTTTATTTTTCTCGACATGATAGCTAAAGGTACACAAATTAACTTTGAATATGTCTAACCGATAAGATCAGCACAAGTTGCACCACTTTATTTCACGTTCTGAACAATGATATTGCGCCTCACCCTATCTTGCATTCTAATGATGCAAAATCACTGGTATGACCAGTAAAACCAGTTTATAAAATTGGCACGCTTCTCGCTTAATACTCCTTAGAAATTTTTGATGTATTGATAAAATATTTAAGGTCTTAAAAATGAATATTGCGATTGTTGGTGCAGGTATAGGCGGTTTAACGGCTGGTATCGCTTTAAAAAAGTTTGGTCATCAAGTCACGATCTACGAACAAGCTGCTGAGATTCTACCTGTTGGAGCTGCGATTTCACTTTGGTCAAATGGTGTAAAGTGCCTTAACTATTTAGGGCTGACTGATCAGATTCAAGCATTGGGTGGAGATATGCAATCTCTTGCCTATGTTGATGGACTGAATCAGCACACCATGACTCAATTCAGCTTAACTCCACTCTATAAAGAAGTTGGGCAACGAGCCTACCCTGTTGCTCGTGCTGACTTACAACAATTATTGATGCAGCAATTCGGTATGGAAGATATCAAACTCGGTATGAAAATGATGGCAATTGAAGATCATGCTAATCATGTCTGTTTGCATTTTCACGATGGTTCTCAAGTCCAAGCTGATCTTTTAATTGGTGCAGATGGCACACATTCAATTACACGTAAATTTGTTCTTGGCTATCAAGTGGAACGCCGCTACGCAGGCTATGTAAACTGGAATGGTTTGATTGAAATTAATGAGGCTATTGCACCAGCACAACAATGGACAACTTATGTAGGTGAAGGAAAACGTGTATCTCTCATGCCTGTCGCGGAAAATCGATTCTATTTCTTCTTTGATGTACCCATAGAGGTCGGTTTACCTAACCAACGTGATCAATATAAAACTGAATTAAAAGAGCATTTTCAAGACTGGTGTGCACCTGTGCATCAATTGATTGATTGCTTAGATGAGCAAAGAACCAATCGTGTCGAAATTCATGACATTGAACCTTTTATGAATTTTTATAAAGGTCGCGTGGTGTTATTAGGCGATGCGGCGCACAGTACGACTCCTGATATAGGTCAAGGTGGTTGTCAAGCGATGGAGGATGCGATTTACTTGGCACGCGCTTTGCAGATAAATACTTTCGGATTGGATGATGCGCTTGAGCGTTATCAAAATAAACGTAATGATCGCACCAAAGAAATGGTACTACGTGCGCGTAAACGTTGCGATGTAACACATATGAAAGATCAAAAAGTGACTGAAGAATGGTATCAATCACTCTATACAGAACAAGGATCACACATCATGCAAGGAATTATTAGCAATATTGTGGGAAATCCTTTAGATTGATAGCTACAAGTTTTAACTCCCCCCTTCAATGGGGGCTTTTTTTGTCTAAATATTTTAGATAGCTGATTTATTCATAATTTCGATCTAATTTTTGAAAATAAAAAAGCCTATCTCAGATATAGATAGGCTCTTGTGATTTCAGAAAAAATTAAAACTTATAGCTCAATGTAAAGCGGTTTTGTAAAAAGTCTTTTTCATAACGTGGTGAAGTTTGGATACCAAAGAAATTACTCACACTGAAACCTTTTAAAGCACCTGAAAAATTATAGATCCCGAAAATCATATATTCAGATTGATTTCGACTTGCTACATTCTCTTTTTCTTTCAAATCCATAAATGAATATCGCGCCCCTGCGATTATTTGATCAGTTACTTTACTTTCAAGTGAAAGCATAAATGCATTTCCTGCACCGAGATCTTGTGTGCTGGTAAAAAATGGTTGTGCGAAGATTTCCCCTGAAGAAGTTTTGGTTGCGTACGGCGTTAATAAAGCACCATTTAAATAACTTTCGCTATCTGGTTTGATGTAGTTATAGGCCACTTTCAAACTCGCTTTAGGCAATACTTTCAACGCAGCTTGTGCACCAAAAATTTGACTATTCACCTCACCTGCCAATGCTTTGCCTTGATCTTTACCTGAAATATATTGCACAGAAAACTCTGGCGAATAATTTAATTTGGGAAAAGATAAATCGGCTTGAGCATAGATCAAACGCGTGTAATCATCATAATCTTGATACCAAAGCTGCGCCTTTAATTTTTTATCACTGGCTAAATCAAAACTTTTACCCAAACCAAATGACCATAAACCATCTGTTTCGATATTTGAGTTTTGACGAGATGTCTTAGTAAATTCATCTTCGCCATAGCTTTTGTATTTATTCACCTTGGTTAGACGTAAAAAGTCAGTATTATTGCCGACCTGAACATCTGCGGCTTGGTATAAATACATCAAAACACGACGGTCTGCATAATCTCCCATAAACGGTAAATTCAAACGTTGATTACCAATGGTGACTCGCGCAAGATCATTTTTCCAAGTCAAATATGCTTCAGCTAAACCATCACGATCTTCTTTTAACTCGTCAACTTCATCATTTTGATTTTTATCATCTAAACGACGTTGTAAGTCATAACCAACCGCTGCTTGTACACCGAGAAATGGCGCTGTTTCATATCGAACATAACCACCAATGGCGACCGTATCTTGGTTCAAATTATTGACAAAATAACCATTATTTAACGAGTAATAGGTCGATTTCACTACACCATGTAACGTTCCACATCCCAACATTGCTTGTACGGATTGCACTGAATTATCTTGGACTTTACAGTCCTGTCCTAAATTAAAGAGTCCATTTAAGCTGGTATCCGCAGCCCAAACCTGATTCATACTCCCCATTGCAATCAGCAAAGTTGCAGATTTCAAAGTAAAATTTTTCATAAAGTTCCCCGAATGATGCATTTAAAAATCAACTCAATCCATTTTTTAAGTTGTCAAAAACCCAACTTTTAACTTTTTTGAAGTCAAAAGCTCCCCAAGACCTATTCAAAATTGAATAAGCGATTTTTAAATGGTTGATGATTAAAATTAAAAACGTTGCTTGTTAAAAACTGAGGTCGTTAAGGTTGAAATTAATGACCTGAATTTACAGGTAATGTTGCAACTTCCGAAGACTTCTTGGTAAACGGTAAGTGGTTAAACACAATATTTAAGAAAATTGCGGTGAGGCAAGCGGAGCTAATGCCTGAATGAAGAAGTGTTTGTACCCAAATCGGAAACTGTGCATAGAACTCATGATTTACGATTGGAATCATCCCGATAGCCAACGAAGTCGCCACAATAATTAAGTTCTTGTGGTCGTTGTAATCAACTTTCGCCAAAGTACGAATACCACTCGCCGCCACTGTGCCAAATAATACGATTCCAGCGCCACCTAACACGGGCATTGGTATCGAAGCCACTAAACGACCTACGATTGGCAATAATCCCAACACGATTAAGATTCCACCTGCAGTTGCAACTACAAAACGACTTTTGATGCCTGTAATCGCAACCAGCCCTACATTTTGGGCAAATGCGGTTTGCATAAATGAACCAAAGATCGGTGAAACTGCACTCGACAACATATCTGCACGCAAACCATCGCCGATACGTTTTGAATCAACTTTAGTGCCCACGATCTCTCCGATCGCAATAATATCCGCTGTTGTTTCCGTCATGATGACTAAAGTCACGATAGTCATAGATAGAATTGCAGAGAATTCAAAAACTGGAGAACCAAAATGGAAAAAGCTAGGTAAAGCAAAAATAGAACCTGATGCAACTTTTGAAAAATCTGCAAAGCCAGCGAAATAAGCCAGAATCGTACCCAATACGATAGCAATTAAAATTGCCAGTCGACGTAGAATTTGGCTGCGTAACATACTAAAGATGATCACGATTGCCAAAGTCATAACAGCAAGTCCGACATTTGCTGGATCGCCCCAGTTTTCTGCCTTTGGATTTCCCCCCATAATCCAACGAATCGCTACAGGTGTAAGCGATATACCGATCATGGTAATCACACAACCCGTCACTACTGGCGGAAAGAATCGAATGATTTTGGCAAAAAAAGGAGTTAGAAATAATCCGATAATCGAAGCCACAATGACTGCACCAAATGCAGATGGTAACCCACCACCCGTACTGACAATGGCAAGAATCGTGGCAACCCCTGCAAACGAGACACCTTGCACAATGGGTAATTTCGCCCCGAAATGTTTAAAACCAATGGTTTGTAAAACTGTGGCAATTCCCCCGACGAACAGTGCTGCAGCAACTAATAATGCGATTTCCGAACCGTCTAAACCTGCGGCTGCACCAATAATCAGTGGTGGAGCGATAATTCCGCCATACATGGTCAGCACATGTTGCAAACCATAGATGATATTTTTGTTCATCCCCAAATATTGATGTTCTGCTGAAACATCCATATCGACATCACTGTGCACTTTGTCTTGATGCATGAAGTTATTCCTCAAATAAGATTAATCATGTCTACATCGGTTAATTTCTAAATTAGCTGCCACGGTAGGTTGAATAAGAAAAAGGGCTGATTAATAGCGGTACGTGATAATGTTGTTGTATATCAAGTACTTTAAAATCAATGCACACTCTCGGATAAAAACTCTCTGTATTTAACGATTGAAAATAGTCTGAAATTTCAAAAATCAGCTGGTAATTCCCTTGCGTAAAAGACTCAAACTCAAATGCTTTAATACGTCCATCAGCATCCGTCTGTTGCTCATCAGATAGCACGTATTGTTGCTCTACTTCTCGAAATAATTTGACAGTAACTCCAACTGCTGGTTTTCCGAGTGAAGCATTTAGAATGTGCGTACTAATACCAGCCATTATTGAATCTCCTGTTTTAAACGAATAAGTGCAATCTCAGCCAATTGTTGCTGAACTTCTTGCTGTTCCTGCACCACACTATTGTTTAAACGGCGTTGTAACTCAGCTAACATTTCTGCGCCAGTTCGCCCTGCCGCACGAATTAAAAATATATGTCCAAATTTAGATTCGTAATCTAAATTGCCCTGATACAGTGCTTGTTGAAGGTCTTCATCTGCCCCAAGTTGTCCTTGCTCTTTGGCTGAAAAGCGCTGTTCTTTTTCAGACAATGCACTCGCTGCTTTTTTCTCACCGATCCGAGGGTGCTGTGCTAAAGCATTTGCTATCTCAGACCATTGCCATGTTTGAGCTTGAACTTTGGCAGTCTGATACAATGCATCACGAGTCGAATACGGACGATGTTGAACTAAATGCTCAATCCATGAATGAATATGGACACATGGGCTTAATGCCGCTTCGGCATGCGCTGTATCCAATTGATTGAATTGTTCCAAGTCCATTTTTGCTCCAATTTATTGCATTGTCTGACTGGTCTGACCAGATGTATTTATGTTAAGCAATGAATATGCCAATTTTCTAGTTTGGTTTCATCTTTTTGATTATCGATTATGAGATTTTATAAAATACATGACTTGCATGATTTAAATAAAAAAGCCTGCAAAAGTAAGCTTTTGCAGGCTTTAGAACGGATCAATTAAACACTTAGTTTAAGCTATAAGCAATCACATAATCACCATGATCTGGCGATTGACGTGCACCACCAGCGGTAATCAATACATATTGCTTCCCTGATTTAGGGGAAACATAACTAATCGGTGTAGCTTGGCTACCCACGGGTAAACGAGACTTCCATAAGACTTTACCTGTAGACGAATCTAAGGCACGTAAATAGTAATCTTGTGTCGCAGCAAAGAAGACTAAACCACCTTGCGTTGCCATCGGCCCACCGATCGTTGGCATCCCAATTGGTGCTTTAAGCCCCATTTTGATTCCCATTGGACCAGTATCTTCTACAGTACCCATTGGAACTTGCCATGCAATTTGACGCGTTTTCATATCGATTGCAGTCATTGTTCCATACGGCGGTTTTTGACATGGAATATTCAACTTAGACCAGAAGCGATCTTTGTTAACTTTATATGGTGTACCTTTCATTGGTACTGCACCCATACCTGTATTCACTTTCTCACCACCATTGGCTTCAAGCGCTAAATCTTCAGGTGTCTGTTCAATTAACTGAATCCATAAACCTAAACGCATGTCATTCACAAACATGTATTGATGACTTGGATCAAACGCAATACTGCCCCAATTCATACCACCCAAGGAGCCTGGGAAACTCAAAGATTTGTCTTTGCCAGGTGCTGTATATAAGCCTTCGTAACGCATCGATTTAAAATTGATACGACACATCAGCTGATCAAAAGGTGTCGCACCCCACATATCAGACTCAGTCAAGGCTGCATTACCAATTTGTGGCATTTCAACTGATCGAGGTTGCGTTGGGCTATATTGTTCACCTTCGATGTCCGCTGGCTTGACAGGTTGTTCAATCACTTTTGTCAAAGGCTGACCTGTTAAGCGGTCTAAGACAAAGAATTGACCTGATTTAGTTCCAATTATAACAGCAGGTTTATTGCTGCCATCTTTCATCGGGAAGTTCACCAAACTTGGCTGCATCGGTAAATCAAAATCCCATAAGTCATTATGAACCGTTTGATAAACCCATTTTTCTTTACCTGTTGTCGCATCTAAAGCTAAAACAGATGAATTGTATTTATGATCTAAAGGCTGACGATTGCCGCCCCAAACATCGACAGATGAGCTACCCATTGGTAAAAACACGGTATTCATTTGCGGATCATATGACATCGCTGCCCAAGAGTTCGCCGAACTACGTTTGTATGTTTCGCCTTCTTTAAGCATGTAATTTGGATCAGGATTTCGTGGATCAAACACCCAACGTAATTCACCTGTAATGACATCATATGCACGAATCACTCCACCCGGCATATCTGCTGCGAAGTTATCTGCAATTCGGCTTCCAACGACGAGCACTGTTCCCGCAATCGTTGGCGCTGAAGTTACTTCAAAACGTGGCGCTTTGGTACCCTCGCCTAAACCTTTGAGTAAGTCCACCGTACCGTTTACACCGAAGTCTTTGCAACGTTCACCTGTATCCGCATTTACTGCAATTAATCGCCCATCTGGTGTATTGGTATACACACGCCTTAAACATGCTGTATCTGTTGCAACCGTTTTAACGGGTGTCGCACCAGCTAATATTGGCTGAACTAAAGGTTGAGTCGAATCAAAATAAGCAACACCACGACAACGTTCCCACGCATCCGCTTTTGAATTAACTTCTGCTTTCCACAATTGCTTGCCAGAGTCAGCCTCTAAAGCAAAAATATTGTTATGTGGTGTACACAAGAAAATCTTATTGCCGACTTGTAAAGGTGTCATTTGATCTTCTGCACCATTACCGGTACCCGTCGTAAAATCACCTGTACGAAAACGCCATACTTCTTTTAACTGATGAACATTATCTCGAGTAATTTGATCTAAAGCAGCAAAGCGACTACCACCCGAATCCTGTCCATAATGCTGCCAATTGGTTTGCTTCATATCTGTTTTAACAGGAACTAATGGTAGCTCCTGACCTGAAGCCGAAACTGTCGCATGAGGTTGGAACATTTGGTAGAGACCGACGCACATGCCTAGAACAGTCAGCATACCAAAGCCATAAGCAGCTAAATCAGCACTCGGTTGAATTTGATAACGACGAATCGAAGGTAATGTAAACATCAACGCCGCAAATAAACCCGCTGGGAACATCAAACGTGAAAATAAGGGCCAAAACTCCCAACCCGCATCAAGAAGTGACCAAATAATCGTACCGATGAACACTAAGCTGAATAGCCAAACGCCAACTGCTTTCTTTTTAAAAATGAAAATTGCTGATACTAAAGTGAATACACCAGAGATCACGAAATACCATGATCCCCCTAAAGCAACTAACTTAGCGCCACCGACTGTAAAAAACAGTCCTGTGAGCAGTAATACTAAGCCTAAAATCAGACACCATATCTTCAGTATGGTATGTGAGCTTGTAGATTCAGACATACTTCATACTCCTATATTAGAAATTCACTCGCATGCTCAATCCAGCAACCCAAGCATCATCTACCTCTTTTACACCCGCGGGTTGATGAATATATTGTAGGTTTGGTCTTAACATAACTGCTGGTGACCATTGATAGCTATAGTTCAGCTCAACATTGAGTTCATCTCGTTGAACTGGGACATAATCTGTTGCGAATGCATCATATTCGTCATAACCACGACTCGTATTCGTTGCGATTTGACGATCTTTATAACGGTCATTGACTAAATAATTGGCAATACCAAAACCAATCGAATCATGTGGACGACTATCAAAAGCCCCTTTGTACCAAAGTGCGAGTTGCTGAGTGCTTTGAACTGCCGTAGTGGCTTTATCATTCACAACGACATTAAAACTGGCGTATAAACCGCGTTTTGCATCGTCGCCTTTCTGCGTGAGTTGCTGCTGAGTATTCAACCAAAAACTATGCTTGCCATCATGGACTTTATCGGTCGTCGCAATATCATTTGCTTCAGCAGTCGAATACAACGCACCAACCTTATATTCTCCCGGCAAACCATTAAATATCGTAAGTTTAGGTCGCCACGCCAGTTCTACTGGAATCGTTGCGCCTTTCACGTTATCCATATCCAAATTAAAACCGTCACTGTCTTTTTCGGTTTTTACATTGTCAGGATTTACTTCATAGACACCGACTCCAAGCGTCCATTCAGGGGAAAACTGATACTTGATATTGGTTCCCCAAATCCCTACAGGCCAGTTGTACCAAATAGATCCTATTGATTTTCCAAGCTGACCACCGCATAGCAGTAGATTTTGGAATTCACATTGCGAACTATTAAAGTCATCAGACATGCCCATACGTCCAATCTTGAATTGAACCGTATTATCAGCAAAACCTTTTTTTACCCATGCTTGGGTTAAACGCCAGATTTTGCCTCGACCATAAATTTCTTGTGAGTTACCTAATGCACTTGAGCGTGGGTCTTTAATCTGCTCAAGAGTTAGCGCATTACCATCACGTTTTGTAATGACAATATTGGCTGTTGTATCTTTCCATCCTGCAATTTTTTCTAAATCAAAATTTGCACCTAGCGCTAACTGTGCTGCATTTTTAAATGTGTTGGTATCGTTATATCCGCCATCTAGATTGGTCGCCCCTTGGCTCATAATCGATGCAGTAAACTTATAACCGTCTTGTTCAAGTTGTTGGCGTTGACTATTCCAATCACCAAGTAGCCATTGACGATCTTGTGACCACGGTTCATTTGCAAAGCTGCTTTGCGCTGTACAGATAGCAACTGCCAAGCAGCTTAATTTAATCAATAACTTATTTGAGTTCATAAAAAGCCTCCGTGCTTTCTTATTTCATTTTTAGCGCTGTACTAAGTTCAGATGTTGCACCGAGTTGATCCGTTACATTTGCAGTTAGAGATGCTACTTTTGTTGTTGGTTTCCATGAAACATTCGCTTCGCCTTGTGCATTGGTCGCAGCAACGATTGAACCTAAGTAAATCTCTGCTTCATTTGAACTCGTTAAACGATTGCCAAATAATTCAACTTGATAGCGCTGGTTTGCTTGCCCTATTACAACCACATTCACTTGTCCTTTTGAGAAACTCAATTTCGGTGCTTGAATTGCTTGGTTGGGCTGCGCATTACAGCCTTGCTCATTTGGCTGTTGGCAAGTTTTCTGTAAATTTGCAGGATCAATCTTCACACCATGCCCACGAGAACCCACAAAATGCGCATGTTCTAAGCCCGGAACATCAAAAACTATCGCGCCTAAACGTTGATTTGGAACACAACTCCCACCTGCCTCACAGCGTTTAATATCTTTGGCGTTATCCCAAATTAGATTTTTAGTCAGTGTGATATGTGCATTTGCATCTTTTTCTGAACGAATGGCGATTCCTATACGATTGCCATGCACTTTGTTGCTATCCAAAATATTGCCATCACCCGTCAAGTTAAAACCATTTGAGTTATTGGTGAGTTCGTTGTAGGCGATATAGTTACGTTTACCCCAGTTGATTTGTAAACCATCTGAATAATTCTCAAATTTATTGCCAACCACAGCATTATCATTCCCCCAAAGAATTTCTATGCCTTGTGACGGCTCTGGGTTTGCTGAAGTTGAAATAAAATGATTATTTGCGACTAAGTTAAATGCCGCGCCACGCGTTAACTCAAGCCCATCACCATTGTCTTGGAAATAGTTATCGAGCACTTTATTGTTATTGGTCGTCGTTGCAGTTGGATTGCCTTTGCCATCATCACCCGTCAGCATTACTCCTGCACCACCATAGTTATGCATAATGCGGTTGTTTTGAATGACGTTATTACTCGCACGATTCATCAAAATGCCAATACAGAAATGACGAATCTCTAAACCCTGGATAGTTACGCCATTAATGTCACGTAAAACAATTCCCGGTAAAGTTGTCGTTCTAACATTAGTACCAAATTGCCCTGCAACTGCTCCTGGACAAGCTTCTACTCCTGTGCCTTTAATATAGTTTGAACCATCAATCGCGATATGCTCACCAGTTTTGGCCCACTGTGTACCAATAATTTTTACTGGTGCTTTAATTTCTGGAAGCGGACTATTGACCTTAATTGCATAAGGTGCTTTTCCTACCGCTTGGATCAAAATTTCACTGCTTACAGTCGGCTGAGTATTTGCCTGCTCTATCGCCCAACGTAATGAGCCTTTTTCAGCATCATCTTGATAACGATCAACCACATACGTTTCTGCTGTAGCCAAACTAGATATAGCCAAACCCATCGCTAAAGTACTTAAACGTAAAGAAATCAATTTCATGTCTAACAAATCCTTTTCAATTATTGTGTCGGTTGAACCGTTTTTAAAAACTGCTTTAGTTGAGTTACATCAATTTGACCTGGTGCTGAAGCTTCACCAATCATGCCAAAACTAAAGCTACCGCCCATATTTGCTGTTGCAATTCGGGAAATCGTTCCAAGTCTTCCCATTGACATTGTGAGCAGTGGTTTCTTGGACAACTCACTCACTTTTAAAGTTGCATTCATCAAAGTGAAGACATCTTGTTTGCTTTGTGGCATGACTGCGATTTTTAAAATATCTGCCCCAAGTTCATCTTGTTTTAATAAACGTTTAACGATCTCATCTTCACTTGGCGTTTTTTGGAAATCATGATTCGACATGACGATCAGTACATTTTTATCATGCGCCAATTTCACGATATTTTTGACAATCTGTTGGTCACGAAACATTTCAACATCCAACATGTCCATAAAAGGATGTTTTAAATAAGCTTGGTAAGTTTTTCCATAGTCAACATCGCTAATCGTGAGCTTGCCACCTTCGTTATGCGTACGAATCGTCGCAATCATAGGCTTATTGCCTAGAATCTGTTTTAGCTCCTGACCCAATGCAATCACTTGTTTAGTTTCATTCGCAAAATCAAGTAAATCGATACGAAACTCAGCCAAATCTACATCTGGATTTGCCGCAATCACTTTTGCTTGTGCCAAAGCCTGATCTTTAGTTTTCGCTGTGATCGGTACAATTGTTTTAACAGGTGATTTCACCAACTCAGCCAATTGAACTGGACTATGCGTATTTTCTTGTGCCTGTACCATTTGAACCGCAAAAAAAGGGCTTACAAGCAGCGTAAACGCTGCCAGTGTTTTCATTTTCATCTTCATCATCCTTAATGGATGCCCGTCTTTCCCAAGACAAAGCAATCTTTCGTTATTAACTCTTAAATATCAAAAAACACAGTTTCATCTTCACTTTGAATACGAATATCAAAGCGGTAAACAATTTCACCATCTGCTTCTGTGCGTTTTGCAATCAGTGTTTGGCGACGTGTGGCCCACTCGATGCTGTTTAAAATAGGATCGTTTGCATTTGCATCTGCTTCATCTTCAAAATAAATACGCGTATGCAAACCAATATTGATGCCACGGGCAAATAAAGCCACTGCGATATGCGGTGCTTGGATCGTACCTTTACGTCCTGAAACTGAACCCGGTTTTACGGTGTTAAAACTCCAGAAACCAGTTTCAAAATTTGCACCTGTGCGTCCCCATCCATGAAAATTTGGATCAGCAGTTTTTGCTTGTGTATCAGCCTGACTTGGATAAACCCCATTGGCATCTGCTTGCCAGATTTCCAGTAATACATCTCTTAATGGCAAACCAAGCCCGTCAAACACTTGACCTTCAAGACGAATACGCTCGCCCTGAGTTTGCTCATTTACCAACTGATTATTGAAGTTATGTTCAAAGACTTCGATATTGGCTTGTTGAGGTAATAAACCGATATGAACATAAGGACCACCTGTCTGAGATGGTGTTTCTTTAAGTTCCTGAAAATTCCACGCGTTCATTCTGTCACTCCATTAAGTCAAATCATTTTCAAAATAAGTCGCACGACGACCACGAAGATGAATATCAAAGCGGTAGCAACGGCTATCTGATTCAATGAAATTATTTTTGTCTTCCAACGCGATCAAAGCACGACGTTGATCCTCAGATGGAATGGTTTTTAAAATTGGGCATGAGTCAATTAAGGTATCGCCTTCAAAATAGAACTGCGAAATCAAACGTTGTGCCCAACCATCAGCTATAAGAGAAAAATGGATATGTGCAGGACGCCATTCATTGATACGGTTACGCCAAGGATATGGGCCGGGCTTAATGGTACGGAAAATATAGAAACCATTTTCATCAGTTAAAGTACGACCACACCCACCAAAGTTAGGGTCCATTGCACCAATAAACTTGTCATTTGGATGACGATAGCGACCCGATGCATTGGCCTGCCAAACTTCTAATAAGGCATTTTTTACAGGGCGACCAAACTGATCACGCACGTAGCCATGAACGATGATCCGCTCACCAATCGGCAGTCCTTCTTTGGCATAATTCAAAATCAAATCATTGTCTTTAGGCCCAAAAATACTCGGCTCAAAATGCGGTGAAGTCACCTCAGTCAATGTTTCATTAATCGAAATCAATGCATTCTTTGGCGAGCGTAATACACTGGTTTTATAGCCCGGTGTATATGCTGGCGGATGATCCTCTGTATCGCGTTGCGGATATGCACCCAATGTGTGATGTAACATGACGGTCTCCTTAATCTTTTGCTTGTACTGAAACGGGTTGCACATCTATTCCAAGCTCTTTGAACACTTCTTCAGCCATATGCATGGCCGCATTTGCGGCTGGTAAACCTGCATACAATGAACTATGTAAAATCAGTTCTTTAAGCTCATCCTTGGTCACCCCGTTGTTAAAACAAGCACGTAAATGCATTCTCAATTCATCTTCTCGTCCCAAGGCCAATAAAATGGCAATGGTGACTAAACTACGGGTGTGCCGTGGTAAACCTTCACGTGACCACACTTCCCCCCAAGCGAAACGACTAATAAAATTCTGGAAATCTTGATTAAAATCATTCAGGTTCTCTAAAGAACGACCGACATGTTTTTCACCAAGTACTTCTGTACGGACTTTAAGTCCTTGTTGATAACGCTGCTCATCATTCATTGGCGTTGTCCTGATATCGAGAGATTTAATGTTAGGTTGCATCTGTATGAGCAACTAAAGATTTCACAAAGATCGCGACCGCAGCTGCTGTTGCAGGGATCATTAAGAGGCTTAAAATCGCGGTAAATGACCAATCATTACCTAATAAAACTGCGCCAATCCAAGCCCCAAATACTGCTCCAAAGCGACCAATACCTGTCATCCATGCCACGCCTGTTGCACGGCATTGAGTAGGATAAAAGCGAGCACTTAAGGCAGGCATAGACGATTGCGCACCATTGATTGCAATACCTGCGCACAATACGAGAATGGCCAATAATGTTGGATTGCTAAGACTTTGCCCACCGCCACTGCAAACAATCCAGCAATAAAATAGAAACCTGAAATAATGCGATTTGGATTAAAGCGATCCATTGCCCAACCAATAAACAAGGCACTCAACACGCCACCAAATTGGAATAAGCCACCAATAAATGCTGCACGCTCCATAGTCGCACCTGTTTCACGCATCAACGTTGGCAACCAACTGGTGAGTAAGTAAATCACCACTAATCCCATGAAATAAGTTGACCACAACAAAACTGTGCCTTTGGCATATTGCTTAGAAAACAGCATGCCAAATACATTTTTCTTTTCTGCAACAGCAGATTGCTCTTCTGGAATATGGAAGCTTTCAGCACGCTGTACTTTTTCAGGTGCAATATGATTCAGAATGTTGCGTACTTTCTGAGAGTCTTTACCTTTGACGATTAGGAAACGATATGATTCTGGCAAAAGTACAATCACCAATATCATGAGGATTAATGGAGAAACTCCCCCGACCAAAAATAGGCTGTGCCATCCAAATGTTGGAATTAACCAACTGCTAATGAAGCCACCAATCGCCATGCCAAGGTTATAACCACAGAACATACAAGTGACGAGCAAAGAACGGATTCGTTGCGGGCAATACTCTGAGAATAATGTGGTTGCATTTGGCATTGCAGCGCCTAAACCAATACCTGTTAAGAAGCGCAATACAACTAAACTATTCAGATCAGTTGCAAAAGCAGATGCCAAAGTAAAACCACCAAAGATCAACATTGAAATCGTTAAAACGATTTTGCGACCAAAACGATCCGCAGTTGGGCCTGAAACCAATGCACCAATGATCATCCCACCCAGCGCCGCACTCATTACAGGACCGAGTTGAGAACGATCAATTCCCCAATCCTGTGCTAATGCTGGTGCAATAAAACCCATCGCAGCAGTATCGATTCCATCTACAAATACAATGAGAAAACAAATAATTGCAATCATCCATTGATACTTGCTTACTGGTGCATCATTAATCAGTGCTTGTGCATCCATACTGTTTTTTGGGGCAGCAAATTCCTGTGCCATAGTTGCCTCCTTGTAGGCGAATTCCTTTCTAACCTTTGCGGTTATATTTTTTGAATAAACTTAGCCAATGCCTGATTGAAAACTTGGGGTTGTTCAATATTGGACAAATGAGACGCTGCCAAGATTTCAAGTTGACTGTTTGCAATAGACTGATGCATGAACTCTGCATCATGAACCGTAGTAACAGGATCAAATTGACCTGCGATAATTAAAGTTGGGATTTGAATCAAGCTCAGCTTTGATTGCACATCTGCATTTGCCAATGCTCTACAAGAGTTGGCATATCCCTGTGCTGGTGTAACCGCTAAGCTCTGAATTGTTTTTTGAGCCAGAACATCATGTACATAATCAAAATGTTCACTAAACCAACGGGTATGTGTCGTTTTCACGATGTCTGCTAGACCTGTTTGTTCAACACTATCTGCCCGCATATTCCATGCGTCGGCTGTACCAATTTTGGCAGCAGAGTTCGCAACGGTAATACTATGAAAACGCTCAGCATGATGGATCGCTAATTCAAGCGCTGTGATGCCACCCATTGAAATTCCACAAAAATGGGCTTTTTGAATTGTTAAGGCATCTAAAATATCCACCACATCTTCAGCAAGATTTTGCAAAGTTGTATCGACAATTACATCGCTGTCACCATGCCCACGCGTATCATAAGTAATGACTTGATAATGCTCAGCAAAAGCTGCAACTTGCGCTTGCCACATCCCATGATCAGTACCCAAAGAATTTGAGAACATGAGTACAGGTGCGTCTTTCAAACCCGATGTTTGAACAGCCAATTGATGGCCTTGACGATTGCTTATTTTGATCATCATGCCGAATCTCCTTGTGCTGCTTTTAGAACCGCATCAATTTGCGCCTGAATATTTCCGAGGTAAGTTTCAGGTTTGAAAATCTCATTCAGTTCACTTGGACTCAAATGTACGTTGACTTCATCCATCTCGGATAATGTGATTTTTAAATGCTGTTGCTGATTAACGGCTTGCTGACAAGCTTGCTCAACTAGCTGGTGCGCATTCAATCGCCCGATTTTAGTTGCAAGTGCCATCATCACCGCTTCAGCCATAATCAATCCATTGGTACATTCAAGGTTGCACTGCATGGCATCAGGATTGACTTGCATATTTTCAAGCACGTCAGTAGTCCGCTCTAATGCGCCTGCACATAACTGAAAAATTTCTGGAATCGCCAACCATTCCGCGTGCCAAGCACCTAGAGCTCGCTCATGCTCTTGCACCATACTTTGATAAACACTAGCCATTAATGCTGGTAAGCGATTTGCAGCTGCAAGAACTGAAGCTGCTGCAACAGGATTTCGTTTGTGAGGCATTGTCGATGAACCACCACGCCCTTTCGCTGTCGGCTCATATATTTCTGCAATTTCTGTTTGCATCAGCAATGACCAATCTTTAGCCATTTTTCCTGTATTACCAACAATGATTGCGAGCGTGGCAGCCATTTCAGTTATACGATCACGCTCACCGTGCCACGTACATTCAGGAACAGTTAGATTTAACTCAGCTGCAAAAGCTTGAACGACTGCCGAGCCTTGATTTCCTAAAGAAGCCAAAGAACCTACTGCACCACCTAACTGAGCTGTTAGAACTCTAGATTTCATAGCTTGTAAGCGATCTAAATCACGTTTAAATGCTGCTGCCCAACGCGCAAATTTATGACCCAAAGTAATAGGTAATGCCTGCTGCAACCATGTACGTCCGATCATGACTTGATTACGATATTGCTGTGCCTGTTTAATCGAAATGCGATAAGCAAATTGCAATTGCTTTTCGATCAATAGCAATGCATCACGGCACTGCAAAATCATCGCTGTATCAATAATATCTTGGCTAGTCGCACCCCAATGCACATATCGAGAAGCATCTTGATCTTGTTGTTTTACGATTGCTGTAAATTGCTTCACAAAAGGAATTGCAATATTTCCAGCCAAACCTGACGCAACGGCTAAATCATCAAAATCAATAGCTTCTAATGCATTTTGTGCAACTTGCTCGATGATCGTTGCAGCAGATATGGGAATGACTTCAACCTGCGCCTGAGCTTTTGCTAAAGCAACTTCAACTTGAATCATGTAGTTCAACAAAGCACGATCACTAAAAATGTCCGTGGCTTCAGGCTGATAAAACAAGCTGGCATATAACTGGCTCATATCAAACCTCACTCAACACGTTGAATAATCAGCGCAATGCCTTGACCCACACCAATACACATTGAACACAATGCGTACTGTCCTTGAATCTGTTCAAGCTGGTTCAATGCGGTGGTGACTAAGCGTGCGCCTGACGCACCCAAAGGATGACCTAAAGCAATCGCACCACCATTCGGATTGATACGTGCATCATCATCAGCTAAACCTAAATCACGAGTTACCGCTAATGCCTGAGCTGCAAAGGCTTCGTTTAACTCAATCACATCCATCTGCTCTAATGTCAGATTGGTCTGTTGCAGTAATTTCTTAATTGCAGGTGCAGTTGCAAATCCCATAATGCGTGGTTCAACACCCACCGTTGTTGCAGCAATAATTTTGGCGCGTGGTTTCAGTTGATAGTGAGCAACCGCTTCATCTGAGGCGATCAAGAGTGCTGCTGCACCATCATTAATCCCTGATGCATTACCTGCTGTCACTGTGCCATCTGCTTTTACCACACCTTTGAGTTTAGTTAAGGCTTCAATCGTGGTTGATGCACGCGGATGTTCATCGCTATCCACCACAATCGCATCACCCTTACGCTGAGGAATAGTGACGGGCACGATCTCTTGTTTAAAAAAGCCTTTGGCTTGCGCTGCTGCAGTACGTTGTTGGCTCACCAAGGCAAACTGGTCTTGATCGGCACGATTGATATTGAATTGTTCTGCCACGTTTTCAGCCGTTTGTGGCATGGTGTCTATACCATACATTTGTTTGAGTTTTGGATTGATAAAACGCCATCCCATGGTGGTGTCTTCAATCTTTTGACTACGTCCAAATGAACTCTCTGATTTACCCATCACGTATGGGGCACGGCTCATACTTTCCACACCACCAGCAATGATCAGGTCAGCTTCATTGGCTTTGATCGCACGCGCAGCCATGGCAATCGCATCCAGTGATGAACCACATAAACGGTTCACTGTAGTAGCAGGCACTTGATAAGGTAAGCCTGCTAATAATGCTGACATACGCCCCACATTACGGTTGTCTTCACCCGCCTGATTGGCACAGCCGTAAATCACATCATCTACTTGTTGCCAATCGACACTTGGATTACGTTGCATCAAGGCCTGAAGTGGAATCGCTCCAAGGTCATCTGCACGTATAGGCGCTAAACCACCTGCATAACGACCAAATGGAGTACGAATGGCATCAATGATATAAGCGTTTTTCATGTGTTTTTCCTTAAAAATCTCCCCTAACCCCTCTTTGTAAAGAGGGGGAACTCCACCCTTTGTTAAAGGGTGAGGAACGATTAAAGTTCCGCACGGGAGAGATTCATTATCCCTGTGTGGCATCAATCAATTGAGCACCTGTCAAAGCCTGTAGCTCTTCAAAGCTCAGACCATCCACTTTTTCAATTACCTTTAAACCGTCTGTAGTCACATCAATCACACACAGATCGGTATAAATACGATCGACACATTTCAATCCTGTTGCTGGATAGCTGAGTTCTTCAACGATTTTTGGCTCACCTTGTTTGGTGACATGATCAGTCGTGATAAACACTTTCTTTGCACCGACGGCTAAATCCATTGCACCACCTACAGCAGGAATGGCATCGGCTGCACCTGTATGCCAATTGGCAAGATCTCCGTTGGCTGCAACTTGAAATGCACCGAGTACTGCAATATCCAAATGTCCACCACGCATCATGGCAAATGAATCGCCATGATGGAAAAAGCACCCACCAGTCAGCATAGTCACGTATTCCTTACCTGCATTAATCAGTTCAGGATCTTCTTCACCTTTGGCTGGAGGGGGGCCAAAGGCCAACAAACCATTTTCAGAATGCAGAAACACATCTTTATCGGCAGGTAAGTATTTTGAAATCTTGGTCGGTAAACCAATGCCTAAATTGACATAAGCCCCATCTGGAATATCTTGTGCAACACGTTCAGCAATCTGATCACGGTTGAGTTTTTGATAGCTCATGTTGTTCTCCTTATGCTGATACAGGTGACGTGGCTTCAACGGCAACTACATGTTGGACAAAGATGCCTGGGGTAATAATGTGTTCAGGATCAAGCTGACCCAGTTCCACCACTTCAGAGACTTGAGC
>NZ_AXCD01000079.1:0-220 GCF_000475335.1 Acinetobacter sp. COS3 | reverse complement strand
CACCTGTTGCACCAACTGCACCCGTGTCGCCTTTAGCGCCTGTCGCACCTACAGTACCTGTATCGCCTTTAGCGCCTGTCGCACCAACTGCACCTGTATCGCCTTTAGCGCCTGTCGCACCAACTGCACCTGTATCGCCTTTAGCTCCCGTTGCACCAACTGCTCCTGTGTCACCTTTGGCACCTGTCGCACCAACTGCACCTGTATCGCCTTTAGCGCC
>NZ_AXCD01000078.1:0-229866 GCF_000475335.1 Acinetobacter sp. COS3 | reverse complement strand
TGTTGCATGATAAAGGGACGGGCATCATAGTTCTGACTAAGTCCACTTAAATCAAGGCTTAGGCTCGCAGCGAAGAGTGGGCTTTTTTGTTGCCATTCTTTAAAGACAATCTCGATAACATTAACCACAGTTTTATTCATAAACACTCGGCTATTGCGGCGTTTTTTCCAAAGTGTGGTGGGATCTTCAAGTGTAAGTTTATAGAGGCTTAAACTGCCGTCGGATTGGCCTTGTAGGGCTTGAGTAATAATACCTGTGGTGCGAAACAATTGTCCTGAGTCGGTGACTTGGTCAACTGCGACTTGGCTACCAATGAATTGTTTTAATGGAATCGTAGCATCAGTGGATAAGCAAATCAGTTCTACACGAATGCCTTGATTGATTTCATGTTGCTCGTCTATACGTTGTAAAAAGACCTGAGCATTTAATATGGGATTGGAAAATTGAATATGGATGGCACGTTTTTGTGGGTGATGCCTAATTGATCTAATGCGCGAAATATATTATTCAACATCTCTTGTTATTTAATATTAACTTAAATTTCGCGCATTCTATAAACCATAGACTAATCTGTCTATATTTTTAATGTTACTTTATTGCAACCATTTAACTAATCTGTTGAATTCTCAATATTAATCTCATAATTTCAATCATACTGTAGACTTAAAATAATTTTCTTTAGGCATGTCAATCACCTCAACACAGAGTTGAATTTTTAAATCGTTTTTTGATTTTAAATAATTTTTCTGTTCAAGGATGTTGAGCAGTAATTCACCTAATGATTTTTTTTGAGCGTCAGATCGTCCACTTAATAAATAGAGTTTTAAATGGATATAAGCATCTTGAATTCCATTTACACCAATTAAAAAATTTTGATCTTTAAAAATACGTGACTTGATATCATGCTCACTAAATAGCATCGTATTGAGTAATACAGTATTTACGTCTTTCAAAAGTTGCAACGAATCTAAATTATTCAAATTAGAAGAATAATTCGTAATGATATGAGGCATTTATTGCTCCTATTCAATAAATAATAAAGCTAAACGCACTTGATCATAAGCCATTCTTGGACTTGTTGCTTCAACGATCGGTCTGAGTTTAATTGCGCCATCATCAGTAAAATGTTCAGGGTTTTTACGCTTATGTAAACGTTTATAAATCTTACGAACTTCTTCCACGACGTCATCACCAGGATTAGCCACAGAAATATCTAAACCTTGTTCTTTATGTAAACGAGATAGGTGATTAATGATCGTTGCTGGCGTTAAACCACGCTCATGTGCAATATCTTCTATCTCATAACCTTCTTCAAATAAAGCACGTGTTTCTTCTAAAGTTGCAGCTGCATAATTCTGCTTCGCACCTTTAGCGAGTTTTTTCTCATTACGACTAATTTCCGTCGTATTTAACGTACCACCACAATGACGAATAAAGGCATTATGTTGTGTGGTTAAATCAATATTTTCAAAGTTCGTTTCAGCTTCAGTAGACAACTCCTGAAAACGGCGATCTGCTTTGATTGCCAAACTGTCTAGCTCTAAAGCCTGCTCATTGAAACCTAATAATTTAAGTCCAGTCAGAGACTTCAGGCGAGATAAAGCAACGTAGCCCTGACCTTTCTCAAAAGTATGCGTTAGATTAATTTCTGCGGCTTCTAAGGTCATACCCTGACTCTTATGAATGGTAATCGCCCAAGCCAAACGTAAAGGAATTTGCTGAAAACTCGCAATCACCTTACCTGCTTCATTTTCAATTGACCAAGTTTCTGGCTCAACCAATAAAGTTGTACCATCGGTTAATTTCACTTTAGGCAAAATACCATTTTTATCATCTTCCTCGAATCCAATGACTTCACCCAAGCTGCCATTAATGTAGCCCATATCAAAATTATTTTTTACAAACATAACTTTGGCATGCTTTTTCAAGGTAAGTTCTTCTGGTGCGCGAACTGATGATTTCAAGGTTTCAATCAGCTTTTCATTACCATCTAAAACTGCATTGAATTGGTGGCTTTCATTATCGATTTCATTGAGATGCTGATAGTTAATATTATCAACATCCATATTGTGTGTATAAAGGCGGGTAAATGTCTCACCTATATCGTGCTGACGAGATTGTTGTAAAGCCGAAATATGATTGCCTTGAATATTTTGCGCGCGAATTGCATTTAAAATCTGGTTGAGAATTTCATCATCCTGACGATGTTGCTCCGTTAAGTAACACACACGAAATTTTGCTTCGACCCAAGCATCCGACATAAAACAAAATTTATCTCGATTGGCCTCGCCATTTCGGCCCACAGGAGGTAACTGGAAAAAATCTCCAGCGACAATCACTTGAATACCACCAAACGCTTCGTCACTTTCTTTAAAGTATTTGAGGACTTGATTAACGAGATTGAGCTGTTTGGCGTGCAACATTGAAATTTCATCAATAATTAAAACTTGGGCATTTTCTAAATGCTCTTTTAAATATTTTCGCTCTTTCATCCGCTTGAGATCATCATCACTCAAGCTATCTTTGATTCCAATTCCTGCCCATGTATGAATAGTCATCCCATTCATATGCGTTGCAGCGATACCCGTTGAAGCTGTAATTGCAACAGGTACTTTGCGTGCTTTTAAATAATGAATGTATTGATTTAACGTATAAGTTTTTCCTGCACCGGCTGAGCCCGTTAAAAAAACATTTTCCCCAGCTTTAAGTAACTTGAGTGCAGTCTCTTGTTTCATAATTTCTTCAGTCAAAAACAACAGCACATAGCTTAACGATTTTTTATGGAAAATAAAAATCTATGTCATGGAGAAAACTCATCATGCCTCACTTTTACATTGACATACGAAGGTTTTCATTTAATGTGTTTGTTAATGAATTCAGACTTGATATATAAAAATGAATAGCTCAAATCTCAATACATATCAAACAGATATATTAGGTGAAGATTATCAGCAAATGACCTTAGATTTTGCTGATGATTATGATGGAAAAGTTGTTGCGACTTTGATCCGAAAGAAAGCCGCATTAGCAACGAAAAAAGCCGTTCTCTATATCCATGGTTTTGCCGATTATTTCTTTCAAAAAGAAATGGCTGAGCAATTTAATCAACATGGTTATGATTTCTATGCACTCGATCTAAGAAAATATGGTCGCTCTAAACTCGCTCATCAAAAACTTTACTATGTGCTTGATTTGAGAGAGTACGATGCTGAAATCAGTAAAGCACTCGAAATTATTGGTCAAGAAAATCACAATCAAGTCTTGCTTGCTGGGCATTCAACAGGTGGTCTGATTACAACACTTTATGCAGCACATTACCCTGATCACCGCCTCATTAAAGCAGTTTGGGCAAATAGTCCTTTTTATGATTTTTATAAAAGTGTTATTGAGAAAAAAGTTGGCATTCCTTTACTCAGTGAGGTTGGTAAACGGTTACCGAATGCCAAATTTCCAAGTGGCTTAAATAAATGGTACACACCAAGTTTGCATAAAGATTTTTACGGCGAATGGGATTTCAATCTGGATTGGAAGCCTAAAACCATGCCTTTTGTGGATCTCTGTTTTGTTACAGCAATTCACGAGGCACAAAAAGAAATCCATAAAGGTGTTAGTCTAAAAGTCCCTACACTGATTATGCATTCGCACCAGTCTAAATACCCTCGTAAATGGGGTACGGATGCGCAACAAAGCGACGTTATTCTAGATGTTAAAGACATGACCGATAATGCTAAAAAAATGCAAGGTGATGTGCAGACTTTAGCAATTCATAATGGGCTACATGATCTTGTACTGTCAGCACCCGCTGTTCGAGCGGAAGTATATCAGCAGCTCTTTCAATGGTTAGAGCAAAAGATTAACTAGAATTAATTTTTATGAGGGAACTCCAAAAACCTGTTTTGGAGTTCTTTTTTTAATATTTCGCACCATATTTGAGCACCACAAAGTATATTATTCAAAATTTCCTACTTTTTTTTGCATTTATCCTTTTCTCAAATAAATCTGCCTATTGGTAACTGATATAAACTCTCAAATGAAAAGAGAAAAAACTTTTATTTTTACCATTTGGAATAAAAAAACCTAAAAATAAATCAGCACATCTAAATTTAGGCATTACTTTTGCACTGTTTGATACAAATTCACTCTGAGGAGTAAAGTTGTATGGAACAAGCGAACTCTGTATCTGCCCCTTCTTCGTCAAGCGCAGAAATTTCATCGGCTGAGTATTTTTCTCAACGTCAACTCAAACAAGGTACAGTCGGTTGGCTTCTCCTCATTGGCTTAGGTGTTGCCTATGTCATTTCAGGTGATTTTGCAGGCTGGAATTTTGGGATTGCCCAAGGTGGTTGGGGTGGTATGTTTGTTGCGACCATCCTCGTTGCAATCATGTATCTATGTTTATGTCTATCCATGTCGGAAATGGCGACAATGATGCCAACCGCAGGCGGTGGTTATAGTTTTGCTCGTGCTGCTTTTGGACCATTCGGAGGTTATTTAACAGGAACAGCCATTTTAATTGAGTATGCCATTGCACCCGCTGCGATTGCTGTTTTTATCGGTGGCTATTGTGAATCCCTGTTTGGTCTCAACGGTTGGATAGTGTATTTAAGCTGCTATTTACTCTTTATGGGTATTCATTTAAAAGGTGCTGGTGAAGCACTTAAAATCATGTTTGCAATTACTTTAATCGCGGTCATTGCTCTGGTGGTATTTGTTGCGGCAATGGCACCACATTTTAGCTTACAGAATTTATTTGATATTCCGACCACCACGGCAACAGGTGCAAGCGCATTCCTTCCACAAGGCTATTTAGGTATTTGGGCGGCTGTTCCATTTGCCATTTGGTTTTTTCTTGCAGTCGAAGGTGTTCCATTGGCTGCTGAAGAAGCCAAAGACCCTGCAAAATCTTTACCTAGAGGTCTAATTGGTGCGATGTTGATCTTAACAGCTTTCGCAATCTTGATCTTAGTCTTAGGGGCTGGCGCTGCTGGTGCAAGTACATTACAAAACTCAGGCGCACCTTTAGTTGATGCATTGACCAAAGTCTATGGAACAGAAACATGGTTAGCAACCTTTGTTAATTTCGTGGGTTTGGCTGGTTTAATTGCGAGTTTTTTCTCAATTATATATGCTTATTCTCGTCAAATTTTCGCTCTGTCTCGTGCAGGATATTTACCAACCTCGTTATCACTTACCAATAAAAACAAAGCCCCCTATTTAGCCATTATTATCCCCGGAATTATCGGTTTTTTTCTTTCTCTCACTCGTGAAGGCGACTCTCTTATTTTAATTGCTGTATTTGGTGCAACCATTTCTTATGTGCTGATGTTACTTGCGCATATCAAATTACGCTTATCTAAACCTGATATGCCACGTCCTTACAAAACACCTGGGGGCATTTTTACTTCAATCATTGCCTTAGTGCTTGCCATTGCTGCGGTTGTTGCAGGTTTCGTGGTGAATCCTAAAGTTTGGTTTATCGCAGCTGCAATCTACGCTTGCTTTATTGCTTACTTTTTATTCTATAGCCGCTATCATTTAATTAAAGGTACGCCAGAAGAAGAGTTTGCCAATATCAAGGCAGCAGAACAAGAAGCCAAATAATATAAGGAAATCACAATGAGCTATCGAATTATGGTTGCCAATCAACAATATCATTTCACTGATTTAAAAACATTGATGGCAAAAGCAACACCTTTACGCTCTGGTGATGAATTGGCAGGGGTTGCTGCACTTGATGCAACAGAGCGTGTTGCTGCTCAAATGGCTTTAGCGGATGTACCACTAAAAACCTTTCTCAATGAAACGGTAGTTGGTTACGACATAGATGAAATCACACGCTTGATTATTGATGAGCACAATCAATATGCTTTTGCTGCAATCTCTCATTTCACTGTGGGGGACTTTAGGAATTGGTTGTTGAGCGAACAAGCGACAACTGAAACATTATCTCAGCTTGCTTCAGGACTTACACCAGAAATGGTTGCTGCGGTCAGTAAAATCATGCGCAATCAAGATTTAATTTATGTCGCAAGCAAATGTGAAGTCGTCACTCAGTTCCGCAATACCATTGGGCTAAAAGGTCATTTATCGACTCGGTTACAGCCTAACCATCCAACTGACGATGCACTTGGTATTTCAGCGAGTATTTTAGATGGTTTAATGTATGGTAATGGCGATGCGGTGATAGGAATTAATCCCGCAACAGACAATTTGCATAATATTACAGAGTTGTTAAAACTACTTGATCACGTCATTCAAGAGTATCAAATCCCCACGCAGTCATGTGTTCTGACACATATCAGTTCAGGTATCCAACTGGCTGAAAAGAATGTACCCATTGATCTAATGTTCCAATCTATTGCAGGAACACAACGAGCCAATCAAGGATTTGGGATTTCACTTGATTTATTACAAGAAGGCTATGAGGCAACACTAGCACTGAATCGAGGGACATTAGGGCAAAATGTCATGTATTTTGAAACTGGACAAGGCAGTGCTCTATCCAGTAATGCACATCATGGTGTTGATCAACAAACACTTGAAACACGTGCTTATGCTGTTGCTCGAAAATATAAACCATTGCTGGTTAACACAGTTGTAGGCTTTATCGGCCCCGAGTATCTCTACAATGGTAAACAAATTATCCGTGCAGGTTTAGAAGATCATTTTTGTGGGAAATTACTCGGTTTACCGATGGGCTGTGATATTTGTTATACCAACCACGCAGATGCAGATCAGAACGATATGGATGTACTCCTCACCCTTTTCGGTGCGGCTGGACTTAATTTTATTATGGGTATCCCTGGTTCTGATGACGTAATGCTGAATTATCAAACTACATCATTCCATGATGCGTTGTACTTAAGACAACTTTTGGGCTTAAAACCTGCCCCTGAGTTTTCAGCTTGGTTAGAACAACAAGGCATTTTTAAACAGCAACATGCGCAAATTTGTTGGTCTGATCATATGCCAGAAAAATTTTCACGATTACTGATGAATTAGGAGAATGCCGATGAAACTTGATCGTGATATTCAATATCCTGCACATCTACATCAAGATCAGTGGGAAAAACTGAAACAATTTACGGATGCTCGAATTGCGCTTGGTCGTGCAGGTTGCAGCATCCCAACTCAAGCGCTACTTGAGTTTCAACTTTCGCATGCGCAAGCTCAAGATGCAGTTTATCAGAACCTGAATACAGCCTATTTAACTGAGCAATTAAAAGATCATTCACTACAAAGCTATCATGTAAACAGCAATGCAGAAAATAAAGAAACATATCTAAAACGACCAGACTTAGGACGACAGCTTTCAGAGCACTCAAAACAAATACTTATTGAGCAATCTATTGATTCACAACCCTATGATGTTTGTATTGTTGTCGGTGATGGACTCTCTGCACGTGCGATTGAAGCAAATGCGATCCCCTTTATTTTGTCTCTAAACAAATATATTCAGCAAGAAGGTTGGAGTGTTGCACCAATTGTTTTAGCAACAGGTAGCCGAGTTGCATTAGGTGATGATGTTGCTCAGATTTTCAAAGCATCCATGTTGGTTATGCTAATTGGAGAACGCCCGGGTCTAAGCTCGCCAGATAGCATGGGAATTTACTATACATGGCATGCCCGCACAGGATGTCTCGATTCAGCACGCAATTGTATTTCAAATGTTCGTCCAGCAGGCTTGAGCATTCCAATCGCTACGCAAAGGCTGATGAATTTAATGAAAGAATCAAAACGACTTGGCTTATCAGGCGTGGACTTAAAAGATGAGCATCAAGTCCCAGAGTTTCAACATATAGATCAACCTAAGCTCCTTTTCTAATACCATATTTTTAGAAGTAGAATACGATGACACCTTTTCCAATTTTATCTACTGAAAGACTATTACTACGTGAAATTGTGATGGATGATGTTCCTCAACTTTTTGAAATTTATTCAAATGCCGAGGCAATGCGTTGGTTTGGTGCAGACCCTATTCGATCCATATCAGAAGCTCAAAAATATGTTCAAATTTTTGCAGACTGGAGAACACACCCGAACCCTGCAACTCGCTGGGGTATACAAACCCAAGAAAGTGATCAATTGATTGGAACCTGTGGCTTATTCAAATGGGAGCCTGATTGGAAGAAATGTAGAATTGGTTATGAACTCTCATCCTCTGCGTGGGGTCATGGATACATGACTGAAGCATTAAAGACCATGATTACTTGGGGTTTTGCACACATGAAACTCAATCGAATTGAAGCATTTATCCATCCTAAGAATTATCCATCACTTCGCTTAGCTGAAAATTTAGCTTTTAAATATGAAGGTCATCACAGAGAAGCAGGTTATTGGTCAAATCAGTTTCATGATTTGCTACACTATGGCTTACTTCGATCTGATTGGAACAGTCATTCAGATTAATTGCCTTACAAGTAGTCCCCAAATACACCTGACATAAGAAATATTTCTATGAACTTGAATACATCATTTCCTAAAACAATCTATGCAATTCAACATCTAGCATTCGAAGACTTAGGTTCATTAGAAGACGTATTTTATCAGCTCGGTTTCCGTGTTCGTTATTTTGAAGCTGGCGTTGATGATCTCGGTCCAGCGCTTAATTATGAAGGTCTCACAATTATTCTAGGTGGTCCAATTGGAGTCTATGAAACAGAAGACTACCCATTCTTAATTGACGAAATCTCTGGTTTGAGACAACGCTTAAAAGACGATAAGCCAACGATTGGTATTTGTCTTGGTGCTCAATTAATTGCACATGCGCTAGGTGCAAACGTTTATGCAGGTGAACAAAAAGAAATAGGATGGAGTGAATTAGAAATCAAAAAGGTAGAACAGAATATTTTATCGCCACTTAAAGATACAAAAGTATTGCATTGGCATGGAGATACTTTTGATTTACCAGAGAATGCGACCTTACTCGCAAGTTCTGCAATGTATCCAAATCAAGCCTTTTCCATTGGAAAAAATATTTTAGCACTACAATTTCATTTAGAAGTTCTTGAAGAAAGCTTCGAAAAATGGCTAATTGGGCATACTTGTGAAATACGTAATGCTCAGCTATCAGTTCAACAATTGAGGAGTGATAATCGAAAATACGCCAAACGGTTAGAGGATATGACTTCTCATATCATGAACAGTTTTATATCGCGTACTATGTAGAAATAGTAATAAATATCTTGTTTTTTTCGAGGTGAATTTACACTTTTATAAATAAGAATAGTTATTAATATTAACAAATTATTTAATGCAATTCTTGAGTTACAATAGTGAGAATATTGCAAAAACAACCAATATTGTTACAATATCTAATGAAATGTAACTAAAATTTTACATTTATCGAATATTTTTTTGTGGTATAGAAATGAACATCTTAAAATTTATCAAAAGTTTCAACACTGTTAATACTTATCTTGGTTTAGCTGTTTTATTATTAGTTACCTTAATTGTTTATTTCTATCATATCAATCCAAGTTAATAATATTCTTTATTATTCAATTAGCTTTGAAATAATAAAAAAGGGAGCATTTAATGCTCCCTTTTTTATTTACTTCTTGTCGATTTTAAAACTATCTTTTAAATCTAAAATACGATTAAACACAGGTTTCTCTGGATTGTGATCATGTTGATCCGCGACAAAATAACCTTCACGTTCAAATTGGAAGCGATCTTCTGGTTTTGCTTGTGCCAAAGCAGGTTCAATCACCGCTTGAACCACTTTTAATGATTCAGGATTTAGGTGCGCTAAGAAATCATCATCTGCATCTGGCGCAGCTTCAGTAAATAAACGATCATAAATGCGCACCTCAGCAGGTACACCTTTGCTCGCAGATACCCAATGAATCACCCCTTTCACCTTACGTCCTTCAGGATTTTTACCTAAAGTTTCAGGATCAATTGAACATTTTAGTTCAATGATTTCACCACTTGCATCTTTAATCACTTCATCACATTTGATCACATAAGCATGGCGTAAACGCACCTCACCTTCTGGTATTAAACGCTTAAAGCCTTTTGGCGGTACTTCTTCAAAATCTTTACGATCAATATAAATTTCTCGTGTTAATGGAATAACACGCTCGCCCATATCTACATTCGGATGACGTTTATGCGTTAAATCTAATTCTTCTGGCAAATTAGTTAACGTTACTTTCAATGGATCAAGCACCGCCATACCACGAGCTGCTGCATTTTCTAAAGACTGACGAATACAGAACTCAAGCATCGCTACATCAACAATACCATCCGTTTTTGATACGCCAACACGCTTACAGAAATCACGTAAACCTTCAGGTGTGAAACCACGACGTCGCATCCCAACGACAGTTGGCATACGTGGGTCATCCCACCCTTGTACATAATTGCCTTCAACTAGTTTACGCAATTTACGTTTAGAGGTGATCGTATAATCCACATTTAAACGAGAAGATTCATACTGACGCGGTACAGCCTGAGAATGAACTTTTTCTACAATCCAATCATAGAATGGACGGTGGTCTTGGAATTCTAAAGTACAGAGTGAATGAGTAATACCCTCAATCGCGTCAGATAATGGATGAGCATAGTCATACATTGGATAAATTTTCCATTTATCGCCTGTTTGGTGATGTTCTGAATGAAGCACACGATAAAGAATCGGGTCACGCATGTGTACATTCGGACTCGCCATATCAATCTTGGCACGTAGTACAGCACCGCCTTCTTTGATTTCACCATTACGCATTTGTTCAAAGCGCGCAAGATTCTCTTCAACAGAAGCATCGCGATAAGGTGAGTTTTTACCCGGCTCAACGAAATTACCGCGATTCAGCTTAATTTCTTCTGGAGTTTGCAAATCAACATAAGCATCACCTTGTTCAATCAACTGAACAGCCCATGCATACAGTTGATCAAAATAACCTGAGGCATAGCGAGGCTCGCCATTCCAGTTAAAACCTAACCATTTCACATCGTTGGCGATACCATCAACATATTCTTGTTCTTCAGCATCTGGGTTAGTATCGTCAAAACGTAAGTTACATAACCCATCAAATTCCTCAGCAATACCAAAGTTCAAACAAATTGCTTTGACATGACCAATATGTAAATAACCATTTGGCTCAGGAGGGAAACGTGTAACAACTTTTTGCGTACGTCCATCTTTTAAATCATCAGTAATGACTTGACGTACAAAATCTAAGCCTACCTGTTGTTCTTGCTGCTCAGCATCGACAATGGCTTGGGTGTTCGGTGTCGGGGTTTTTGGCAGTTCTGAAACAACATCATTTGGCTTCATAGGGAGTAAATCACTTCTTACTGTTAAAAATAGGACATAAAAACGCAATCTTTGCTTTTTCTCAAAGATTTTAACGTTTTTTACTTGCCTTGTAGTTTACAGTTTGCTTATGCTTCTCTCAACCAAAAACCCATGGTCACAAGACCATGTTTAGGAGATTAATGTAATGAGTTTTCCTCAAGTCGAATTAAATACCAACAAAGGTCGTATTGTTCTTGAGCTTAACGCTGAAAAAGCACCAAAAACGGTTGCAAATTTCTTAGAATATGTACGTGACGGTTTCTATGACGGCGTAATTTTCCACCGTGTGATTGATGGTTTTATGATCCAAGGCGGTGGCATGGATGAAAACTTTAAAGAAAAAGCAACGCGTGACTCAATCGAAAACGAAGCTGACAATGGCTTAAGCAACGATGAAGGTACAATCGCAATGGCGCGCACACAAGCACCTCACTCTGCTTCTGCTCAGTTCTTTATTAACGTGAAAAACAACTCTTTCTTAAACCACACTGGTAAAACAGCTCAAGGCTGGGGTTATGCAGTATTTGGTAAAGTTGTTGAAGGTATGGACATTGTAGGCGAGATTAAAGGCGTTCGTACTGGTAACCGCGGTTATCACGCTGATGTTCCTTTAGAAAACGTTGTGATTGAATCTGCTAAAATTATCTCTGAATAATAATCCCTCCTAACCTCCCTTTATAAAGGGAGGAAAGTCTCTCTTTAAGAAAGAGGGATTTAGGGAGATTTAAAAAGGATAAAAGTGTGACCTACCTGTTTATTTCAGATTTACACTTGTCACCTGATCACCCTCGACTCGCTCGAGGGTTTTTGGCTTTATTGCAACAATATCAAGATAAAAACACCCAACTTTATATTTTAGGTGATTGGTTTAATGCATGGATTGGTGATGACTACACAGCTCCATGGTTAGATGAAATCATTCAAGCATTACAAAGTTTCACCAATGACGGAAATCAAGTGTACTTCCAAGTTGGTAATCGTGATTTCGCTTTGGGACAAAAATTCTTAAATAAATTTAATGGTATTCTATTACCAGACGTTTATACACTTGACATTCACCATAAAAAATTTCGTCTTGAACATGGCGATGCGCTCTGTACTGATGATGTGGCATATCAGCGTTTCCGTAAAGTGATTCGTAATCCAGTTTTGTTGGGTTTCATAAAGCGCACACCACTTAGTTTTCGACAAAAACTAGCCAATGGTTTTCGCAAAAAAAGTAGCCAAACCAAGCAGCTGAAAAGTTATGACATCATGGATGTGAATGCTCATGCAGTAGAGTGCTTGATCGATCAAGTTGATTATTTAATTCACGGTCATACTCACCGTCCAGAAATCCACCAAGTTGATAATAAGCAACGTATTGTCTTAGGAGATTGGCGTGCTGATTCAGCGTGGATTTTAGAAATCAATCCACTAGAAAATTATCATTTAGATTTTAAACAGTGGCACTATTAAGAAAATTTTATTCTGCAATTTAATACATCACTTTTATTCAAGTCAGCTAAAACTTTGCACATACGACTTAAATCTATATAGAAATCACATTTCACTACTTTCAGTGAAATATAGATCAAGTAAAATAAATTAAATTTTTAAATTGAGTTAATTTCTGATGGATACTTTAGCTACAGCAAAAACACGTTATGCGACAAAAGCTTATGACACAGAGAAAAAGATTCCAAAAGAACAATTTGAAAAGCTACTTGAAATTTTGCGCTTTAGCCCTTCTTCGGTAAATATTCAACCATGGCATTTTTTAGTTGCAGAATCTGATGAAGCCAAACAGCGCATTGCTTCAGGACTCACGGGTAAATATATTTACAATGCAGCCAAAGTCTTGAACTCATCACACACCATCATCTTTTGTACTCGTACAGATATTACACCTGAATATTTAGAACAATTATTACAACAAGATGATGCAAGTGGACGATTTAAAGATGAAACAGCTAAACAAGGTCAACAAGATACTCGTTCTGGCTATGTCGAATTCTATCGCAATGAACTCAAAAATCTTTCAGCATGGATGGAAAACCAAACCTATCTTGCACTTGGTCAATTGCTTTTTGCGGCAGGATTAGAAAGTATTGATGCGACACCAATGGAAGGTTTTGATCGCGATACAATCAATAAAGAATTTGGATTGACAGAAAAAGGTTTAAAAGCCTCAGTGATTGTTGCATTAGGCTATCACAGTGATAGCGATTTTAATGCCAAACTACCTAAATCACGCTTAGCAGATGACGTAGTGTTTACTCGTTTATAATGAATCAGAACAAGGGAGTTATTCATTTTACTCCCTTATTTTTATTACATCATAGCTTTGGCTAAACATAATACTGCAATCACGCCACAAACTAATCCAATCCATGTATATGCTTTTATTCGCTCTTTGAACAATACAACTCCACTCAATACACCTAAAACAACAACGAGAATATTCATTCCAGCAAAGACAATCGCAGGCGTTTCTTTAAAAATCATATGTGCTTTAACATATAAAGCGATATTGGCAAAATTTAATATTCCCAAAAATAAACCTGTAAAAATGTTTTTAGGCTGCCAGTTCGCTTGTGTAATCGCAATATAAGCAATCGATAAAATGAAGGCAGCAATAAATGTTAAATTCAACGTGACTGCAAACTGCAAACCCAGACTACTACTATATTTAAGTAGTACATCTACTGCCGCATAACCCGCCCATACACTGAATAGAAACAAAGCTGACTTTAAGCTTAATCCTTTATTGGCCTGTTCTGTTGCCTGCCCAACAATAATTGCCAATATTGCAAGCACACCAAGAACAACACCTATTAATTTTAATTGGCTAAATTGTTCACCAAAAATAAAATACGCTGCTAATAAGGAAAGAATAACCGCTAGACGTTGAGCAATTTCTGTTTTAAGAATACCCGCGAATTGTAATGATTTGGCTAAACATAGAAAAATACTTGGCAGCAATATTGCCAAAGTGAATATGAGCCACCACGGTGTATTTTGAATTGAAACATGTGTGAGATCTGTCTTAAACCAGTAAAAACATAAAATACTTGCGCTTAGATAATTCCAAGCAATCATTTGAAAGACATCAAACCCTTTGGTCTTTAGATATTTCAATAAAATTGAGACTAGAACGCTACAACATGCTGCCGCAATAATCATTTCCATAGTATTTATTCTTACTTTTTAAACATAAAAAAATGCCAGTCTATAATTAGACTGGCATTTTTAAAGATCATCAATCAATTAACGATTATTTTCGTCTTCTTGACCATCTTCAAATTTAGTTTCGCCGTCGAAGCCGCCTTGACCACCAAAGCCGCCTTGACCACCAAAGCCGCCTTGACCACCGAAGCCACCTTGACCACCGAAGCCACCTTGACCACCGAAGCCACCTTGACCACCGAAGCCACCTTGACCACCGAAGCCGCTGCCTTGACCGCCACCAAAGCCACCGCCTTGACCGCCACCGAAGCCGCCGCCTTGACCGCCACCGAAGCCACCTGTAGCACCACCTTGAGCAGGGAAGCCACCAGTACCTTGAGCACCAGCTGGACGTGGGTTACGTGCTGGAACGACTGTAGAAATCGCGTGTTTATAAACCATTTGACTTACAGTGTTTTTTAATAAAACAACATATTGATCGAAAGACTCAATATGCCCCTGCAATTTAATACCGTTCACAAGGAAAATAGAAACTGGAATACGTTCTTTACGGAGAGAATTTAAGAACGGATCTTGTAAAGTTTGACCTTTAGACATTTTTAACTCCAAAAAATTTTTAAATCAGCGCAAAAAAACTATCTTTATTTTTCAACTAAAAATTATAAAAAGACAGCCTGCGAATTTTGCTTTATCCAAAGAAGTTTCGCAAGTCTTCTTTCGCCTGCTTTATCGTCACGTAAGTTTTAAAATCGTGTATTTCTTGCAAAGAACGTAACCAAGTGTATTGACGTTTGGCCAGTTGCCGTGTTGCAAACAGCGCCTTGTTCTCCATTTCTACTTTATTTTCGAGACTTAAGTCACTTTTTAGTAAAAAATCTAAAGCTTGACGATAACCAACAGACCGCATAGACGGTAAATTATCATTTAAATCGTATTTTACAATTAGGCCCTCCACTTCATTTAAAAAACCGATTTCCCACATTTTGCTCAATCTTTGCTCAATGCGTTTATGTAATTCTAACCGATCAGGCATCAAAGCGTAGTTATGAAAAGTGTAACGGTAAGGTTGATTTTTAGGTTGTTCAGCCTGTAACTTTGTTATTGGCTCACCTGTAATTCGATATACTTCAAGTGCGCGAATAATTCTTTGCTTATCAGAGACTTTAAATTTTTGACCAGCGATTGGATCTACTGCAACCAATTCATCATAGACAGCCTGCCACCCTTCCTGCTCCGCTTTTTCCGTAATTGCATCACGAACATTTTGGTCAGCATTTGGTAAATTATCAGCAAGCCCCTCTAACAGTGCTTTGAAATATAACATTGTCCCACCAACGAGAACGGGAGTTTTCCCACGCTCATGCATATCATCAATCAAAGGACAAACATCCTCGACAAATTGTGCTGCAGAATACACTTCCAACGGTGTAATAATATCAATCAAATGATGTGGATAAAGTGCTTGTTCTTCCTTGGTTGGTTTCGCTGTACCAATATCCATATCTTTATAAACTAAGGCTGAATCAACAGAAATTAGTTCAAAATTACCACGCTCATAGAGTTCACATGCCAATGCAGTTTTACCACTTGCGGTAGGCCCCATTAAATTGATGACGGGCAATTGATTTGACATGTACAACTACTCTCCTCGAGCAAATAATTTATCTAATTGATGCAGTGGAAATGCACGCCAAGTCGGACGGCCATGATTACATTGGCTAGCAAATTCAGTTTGTTCCATTTGACGCAATAAGGCATTCATTTCAGAAAGGCTTAACTGCCGATGAGCACGCACAGCGCCATGACATGCCATACCAGCGAGTAATTCATCACGTTTTTGCAATAAACCTCTTGCTTCATCATTTGGATCAAGATCATTGAGCAATTCTGGAATCAATTTCTCAAAATCTGCTTTATGTAAAATGGCAGGCACACCACGTACGATCACTTGATCATCCCCATACTGATCGACTTCCAAACCGAGTCGTTGTAATTGGGGTTGTAAATCTTCGATGCGAGTGGCTTGCATACGCGTAATTGAAACAATTTTTGGAATCAATAATTGCTGCGATGTCCAAAATTCAGGTTTATCCCATGCTGACTTCATTTGTTGTAATAAGATGCGTTCGTGTGCTGCATGCATATCAACAATAATCAAGCCTTCGGTATTTTGCGCAAGAATATAAATGCCATGAAGTTGTGCTATTGCAATACCTAATGGAAATTCATCCACACGTGATGGAACCGTTTGATTACTTTCAACTTCCCCGTGATCAAAGGTGGTAGGAGTTTCTCCACCACGCAATGGCGCCAAATATGTTTTAAGCGCATTATTTAATTGTGCAGAACCATTATAACGAGGTTCTTGTGATCCAGAATTATAATTTACGGCTTGAGGACGACTTTGATTAAATTCAGTCAATAAATCAGTTGAAACAGCTACATGTTGATTGGCTGATGAATCTGCTTCAACCGCAGCACGATGTAAATTAAATTGTTCTTGGTATTTGGGCTGAGGCTGATAATCAAAGTTTTCTGTTGTACTTTCATCTGTTTTCATTGCCTGTGCTAAATCTGCACTAGCTGTTTGAAATTGCGATAAAGTTGATTTAGCATAATGACGTACAAACTCATGCACTTCACGTTGATTTAGAAAGCGAATTTCATGCTTGGTTGGATGTACATTGACATCAATATTTTCAGGATCTACTTCTAAAAACAACAAATAAGAAGAATGCTGATGACCATGCAAAATACCTTCATATGCCATACGCAGCGCATGTGAAATGGTTTTGTCTTTAACAATACGACCATTTACATAAACATATTGCAAATCTGCTTGTGCACGCGCATCAGAAGGATGCCCCAACCATCCAGATAAGCGCATATTGATACTTTCAGCATCAACCCAGTAGGCATTTTGAATAAATTGTTGACCAAGTAACTGTTGAACACGTTGGTAACGTAACTCACCACTATCAGCCACAGGTAGGTTTAAACGGATATTATCGTTGTGCTCAAGCACAAAACGAATATCGAAATGTGTTAAAGCCAAACGGCGAACAATTTCTTCAATATGGTTAAATTCTGTTGTTGGCTTTTTTAGAAATTTACGACGTGCAGGAACATTAAAAAATAAATCCTGAACACGAATATGTGTGCCTTTTTGTGCAGCAACTGCTTGAACTTGCTGATGATCGAAAGCGGTGCCATTGACTTCTACTTGATAACCCACGCCTTGTTCATCTTGACTGCTGGTCAAAGTTAAACGAGACACTGCAGCGATGGATGCCAATGCTTCCCCACGAAAGCCCAAGCTGACAATCGCATGTAAGTCTTCAGAAGTTTGAATTTTACTAGTCGCATGTCGCATCACTGCCAAAGGTAAATCTTCTGGGTGAATGCCATTACCATTATCAATGATTTCAATTAAAGTCGAACCGCCCTGAGCCACACGAATGATCAACTCAGTCGCACCAGCATCAATTGAGTTTTCTAACAATTCTTTTACGACGGATGACGGGCGTTCGATCACCTCACCCGCAGCAATTTGGTTGGCTAATGCGGCATTAAGGGTATGGATACGGCGAGTTGTACGATCTATTAAATCATGCGCCATGCAATTGTTCCTGCAATGTTTGAGACAGTGCTTGAGAATCTACAGTTAAAGTCACAAATCGAGTGAGCTCATCTTCTGACTTTTGAATGTCGATGACCACATCGGCTTTTGGAATTTCCTCACCGCCTTTAGATGGCCATTCAAATAAAAATAAAGCATCAGGTGTTTCCAAATAGTCACGAATTCCCATGAGCTCCAACTCATAAGGATCATCCAAACGATATAAATCGAAATGAAAAATGTCTCGACCATTAATATTATAAGGCTCAACCAAGGTATATGTAGGGCTTTTTACTGAACCGTTATGACCTAAATTTTGGAGGAAATAGCGTGTAAATGTAGTTTTTCCAGCGCCCAAATCACCAATTAAGTAAACAATGCCAGCATGCACATGCTGAGAGAGTACTTGTGCAAAACGCTGAGTGTCTTGTTCATGATTTAAAGTAAATTTCACTGAATACGACATGGCAAATAGAACAAAATTGGGATGGTCGTTATAATAACATTGCACTGCCACAAAGCCTAATCATGTGCTTTTAAACTGGCTTTTTTTACATCGTTTATACTGAGTCGAATGTACTGTATGTCATCTATTCTAGAATTTACCCCACCACTTATTAATGGCGTCAGTGCAAGCAAAGTCTTTTTACCAAGAGAAGTTATCGCAAATACGATTTTTGATTACCTCTGCCAACATTTTCCACATATTCATGCAAGTGAATGGCAACAACGTTTTGATGATGGGCTTATTTATGCTGCTGATGGCTCACAACTACAATTAAATAGCACCTATACACCCAATACCCATATTTTTTATTATCGCTTTCTTGCGCATGAAATCCATGTACCTTTTCAACATGAAATATTATTTGAAAATGATGATCTGATCGTGGTCGATAAACCTCATTTTTTAACCATGAGTCCAACAGGACAATACGTTCAAGAAACGCTTTTGGTACGATTAAAAAAACAAACAGGCTATGTAGATTTAACCCCAATCCATCGCTTAGATAGAGAAACGGCTGGCATCGTATTATTTAGTAAAAGACCTGCCTCTCGTGGTGTTTATCAACAGTTATTTGCAGAACGAAAAGTACAAAAAACCTACCATGCAATTGCAGCTTATCGCTCTGAACTCACATTTCCACAAACAGTAAACTTGCATTTAGAAAAAGGACATCCTTTTTACACGATGCAAATTAATAATGAAAAGGAAAGTAATAGTGAAACTTATATTGAACTGTTAGAGCATGATCTACAACTCGCGAAATACCTTTTAAAACCGAAAACAGGGAAACAACATCAACTGCGTGTACACCTGAATTCACTTGGTATTCCTATACTTAATGACTCATTTTATCCAGTGATTCAACATAGAGATGATGATGATTTTACTACCCCACTTCAATTACTTGCAAAGGCAATTAATTTCATAGATCCCATCACAAACCAAGAAATGCAGTTCAGTTCTCACCACGAACTCACATTGCAAACACAACGTAATGACAAAAATTCTATATTTTCAGCTCAAAAATATTGAAATTACATTGCGATGGTTTAAAATACATGACGATAACTAAAAATATTTGGTCTTATTCTTCATGCGAAAAACAGAAGTTTATCAGGTTCGACTTGATTCTCAGGAAAAAAAACAAGCTTTTGCTGTCTTTAAACAACTAGGGATCTCCCCTGCTCAAGCCGTTCGTCTTTTCTTTAAGCAGGTGGTTCTGACAAAATCAATTCCTTTTGCAATTGAAAATCAAAATATAAATATGGAACAGTTGCTCAAATTGCGAAAATCTAAGAATGCCGCAAATGCTGAAAATCCATCTTCAATCGATGTTGAAGACGACCACGAAGATTTATTTGAAGAGTTGAATGCACTTTTAGGTGAAAGTGACAAAACTTAACAATGTTGCATTTATACACAAGTTTCTATTTTTTAAGCTGAATTTTTTCGCTATCCTGTCAGTCCAAATAAAATTATAAGTGTAAGGATGACTTAGGATGATTGTTAAAAGGGCAACTCAAGAAGATCTTCACCAACTTGCGACCTTATTTGATGAATACCGCCAATTCTACGGCGCATCTTCAAATATCAAACAATCTTATCAGTTTTTAAAACATCGTTATGACAATAAAGACAGTGTTATTTTTATTCACGTAAAAGATGATGTCTTCACAGGTTTTGTACTTCTATATCTCGCATTCTCTTCAGTCGCATGTGAAACCTATTATGTCTTAGATGATGTATACGTTACGCCTTTTTACAGACAACAAGGTTCAGCAAAACAATTAATTGATACTGCTATTCTTTTTGCTCGCCATGAAAATGCGCTTCGAATTAGTTTAGAAACTCAACGCAATAATCTTGAATCTCATCGCCTTTATGAGCAAATGGGTTTCATCCGTGATGATGAGTTCAACACCTTTCACTGCTTTTTAAAGTAAAGCGTCTTCTTTAGAAATATTTTGGCTCAATAGCTTCTGTGATGGTGTTAAATACATCCATTCACCTTCCTCTAAGTCAGGGAGAATAAGTGAGCCAACTTGATTTCGATGTAGCTTTTCTACTTTATTTCCCACCGCAGCCAACATCCGTTTAACTTGATGGTAAACACCTTGATGAATAGTCATCGACAACTGATATTCTGAAAATAGCTCAACATCAGTTGCTGCAAACACTCCTTTTTCATTACGTAACTCTACGCCCTGCTCTAATTGTTCTCTCTGCTCTGAGGAAACTGGATCTGCTGTAGTCACATGATAGACCTTAGGTACATGTTTACGCGGATGTGTTAAAGCTTGAAGATATTGACCATCATCCGTTAAAAGTAGCAACCCTGTCGTATCCTGATCCAAACGGCCTACGCATTGAATACCACGATGAATCAAAATCTCGGGAAACAAGCTAAAAACACTCTTATGATGTGTTGCTTGATGCGAACACTCATAACCACTCGGTTTATTTAAAACAATATAAACGTGTTCTCTGAATTGATATTGCTCACCAAAGACCTGAAAACTGAGCTGTTCCGTATTAAAATTCTGTTTTGGATTCTCACAGACTTGCTCTTCAACCATTACAGAACCATTTTTGATCAGTTGCTGGCAGTATTTTCTCGAACCAAAACCTTGAGACTGTAAAATTTTTTCCAGCAACATATGAAGAACCTAAATCAAACTTAATTTATTGTACTCGATTCACTTTAGTTTCGTTGCCTGCTTTCTATTCATTCTTTTTTTATAATTTCTTCACAATTTCTTCACTTGTAATAGAACATATACAAAAGCATCGTCAAACTATCTCATTCCAGATATTGCACTCCATATTTTCACTAAAAAGTATTGTTACATTTGCATCAAGTTAAAAAAATGCTGTCCAGAACAATGGATAAGGAGTTTCACAATGAAATCGAATATTTGGTTATGTGGTGCAATTTTAGCAACTGCCTCAATGATGAATGTTGTCCATGCTGATAACTCTACACGCGTTGCAGCGACTTCAGCTTTAGGTAGTGTGGTTGGCACAGCAATTGGTCAGCAGCTTGGCGGTCAAACAGGCGCTATGCTTGGTTCTGCAATTGGTGGTGCTGGTGGTGCAGCCGCATCAAGTAATAAACGAGATCGTACTGAAGCAGCCATCGGTGGTGGTTTAGGTGGTGTAGGCGGATATACCGTTGGTCGTAACATGGGTGGCACAAATGGTGGTTATATTGGTGCTGCGATTGGTGCTGCTGGTGGAGCTGCATTAGGTCAAAAAGTTGGTCAAGATCGTGATGCTGATCGTCGTTATAATGATCGTTATGACCGTCGCTATGACAATCGTCGTTCTTACGATGATCGTCGCTACTATAATTCGAACTCTCGTCATAAATACCGTCATGACAATGGCTTGCACCGCGGTTGGTATAAAAACCGTTAATCTGTTTTTTCTCAAAGCACCTACGGGTGCTTTTTTTATTACTTCAAAATAAATATCGATAAATAACGATATACAAAATCTCGAATATATCGTATTATTACGATATAAAGTATTGAGTATTTATTATGAAATCACTGCAAGATTTAAAGTTCTCTATTTTAGAATTAGCTCCCGTTAGAGATGACAAAAGTATCGAGTTTTCTCTAAGACATGCACTTGAATTAGCGCAACATGCTGAAAAACTAGGTTATGAGCGCTTTTGGTTAGCAGAACATCATAATATGGATGGTATTGCCAGCTCTGCTACAGCAGTTTTATTAGGCTTTATCGCTGCACATACTCAAAATATTCGCTTAGGTTCGGGCGGCATTATGCTACCTAATCATGCTCCACTCGTTGTTGCAGAACAGTTTGGAACCTTAGCCACACTTTATCCTAATCGATTTGAACTTGGTTTGGGTCGTGCTCCTGGAACAGATCCGTTAACAATGAGAGCCTTACGTCGAGGAAGACAAGAAACTGAAGATCAATTCCCTCAAGACGTTATAGAGATTTTGCAGTATTTTAAAGCACCTCAAGCAAACCAAAGAATCATTGCTACGCCTGGGCAAAATACTCACGTTCCAGTTTGGTTATTGGGTTCTAGTCTGTTTAGTGCACAACTCGCAGCTAAACTAGGATTACCTTACTCATTTGCATCACATTTCGCTCCTAGAATGCTAGGTCAAGCGATTCAACTATATCGCGAAAATTTCCAAGCCTCTGAATATCTAGATAAACCTTATGTTTCAATGGGAATCCCCTCTGTTGTAGCTAAAACTGATGAAGAAGCTCAATACCTAGCGACCAGCTCGTATCAACGTATTTTAAATTTAATTCGTGGCCATAGTTTAAAGTTAAAACCACCTATTGAATCGACTGAGGGTTTAGCAACAAGTGCTGAACAAATGGCGATTCAAAACTTCTATTCAATGGCTCAAATTGGATCACAACAAACAGTCAAAACAAGTCTAGAAAAGATCGCTGCGCAATACGATGTTGATGAATTTATCTTTACTTGTGATATTTACGATACGGATAAGCGCTTAGAAAACTTTAGCTTACTAATGGATATTAAAAACACATAAACTCAAATCATGAATAAGGCTTATTGATCAATAATAAGCCTTATTCATAACAAAACTAACTGTCTTCATTTAAATAGCCTGCGTAAGCATTTGTTTTGCACGTTGCATATTAACGGCTTGACTAAACAAATACCCCTGTCCCATAGTACATCCAGAACGTTTTAATAATTCTAATTGTTCTGTATTTTCAATTCCTTCTGCCACAATATCTAAAGAAAGTTTTGGTCCTAAAGCTACGATTGCCTGCACAATTGCTAAGATAGCTTCATCCTGATTCATTCTTCGAATGAAATCACAATCAATTTTTAAGCAATCTACAGGATAATCTCTCAATCTTGTTAAAGAAGAATGCCCTGTTCCAAAATCATCCAGTGCGATACGTACACCATGTTGTTTTAATAGGTTTAACGCTCTAACAACATAGTCTGAACCACGATCATCCAATATATGCTCTGTAATTTCGATCTCAATTAAATGATGTGGAATCTTATATAAATTTAATCGATGCAATAAACGTTCAGCATAATTATCTTTTAGAAACTCTACTGGTGCTGCATTAATCGAAATAGGCACGATCTCAAGCCCTTGCTCCATCCAAATAGACATATCTTTAAAGACTTTATTTTGGATTGCATCACTGATTTTTGTAGCGAGTGCATAATCTTGAAATGCTTGTTCAACATTACTTGGAGAATGCACTTGATGATCTGAAGTTTGCCATCTAAGTAAAGCTTCAAAACCAACGACTTTGCCATCACTCAAACTAACTTTAGGCTGATAAAATGGAATAATCAGATCATCTCGAATAATATGACGGGCTTCATTCAATTGAATTGCGATGTTTTGAGCTGCAATCTGCATATATTGATCAAACATTCTAAAACCGCCACGCCCTGTCGCTTTTAAATCATTTAAAGCTGTATCAGCACATTTCATCAAATTAACAGAGTCTTTAGAGTCTCGTGGGTAAATTGCACAACCAATACTCATGCTACCATTAATTAGATTTCCCGCATAAGTAATAGGTGCATCCAACTGTTTACCAACCTCAAGCGCAATACGCTCAAGCTCGCTTTCTGAATCAATACCATTCACAACGACAGCAAACTCATCCCCACCTAAACGTGCGACAAAAGTATTATCAGGGAGAATATTTTCAATACGTTTGGATAAAACTCGCAATAAATGATCACCAGCTGCATGACCCAATGTGTCGTTGACGTGTTTGAAATAGTCCAAATCCAACAACATCAAGCCCATTAATTTTTTATTGGCTTTATGCTTATGTAATGAACGTTTAAGTTGTAATTTAAAGAAACGTCGATTATATAAACCCGTTAGCTCATCTAACTCGCTAGCTATACGTAAGCGCATCTCGGTTTCTCTTTGTGTTGTCACATCACGAGACATACACAATACACATTCCGTTTGGCCTTGATCATTTAAAATCGGTGTGAGTAAATTATCCCAATATTGTATTTTTTGCCCATTTTCACTCATACCACGGAAACGAGCAGTTTTACCTTGCAATGCAATCTTAAGTGCACGAGTTGCTTTTGTTCGAATTTCTGATGGTAAAAGTTCGATCCATTTCATTCCAAAAGTATGATGACTTTCGGGAATATTCAACGCAGCGCAACCTGACTTATTGACATGTAATAAATATCCATCCGCTTCTAAAAGTTTTATACAGTCAACACTGGTATCCAACATATTAGTTTGGGCATGAATATATTTTACGAGGTTTTGCTGAAATTGTTTTGTCTCATGAATATCAACACTATTCACAAACCAATAACCTGCTTGATCTGAGCATTGTTCTACAAATTTTGCAGAAACTAAAAACCAGCGATACGCGCCAGTGTGATGTTTAAGTCGACATTCAACCTGAATTTGAGATTTTAATGGTAGGGCTTGAGACCACTCACTTTGGAAGACATCTAAATCATCGAGATGAATCAACTCCATCCATTCTTTTACAAGAGATTCAGATTCATGAAAACCAAGATATTCCTGACTAATCTTATTAAAGAAATATGCATCGCCTTGCTCTGTAAGTAACCAGACTAAGCTTGGAATACTATTGAAGACTTTTTGTTGAGTTTCATTCATTTGATGAATAAATTGTAAAGATGAAGCTAGATTCATATGTTGCTCATTCAACTCCGCAAGTTTAGGTTCCTGATGGAATGCCCCCACTGAAAAGACGACGAGCCAGAAATATTATTTATATACTGGCAATTTCACAACAAGATTTAAATCACGCTTATTATACAAAAATGTGATGAATTTATCACTATTTTTAAAATTCTTATACCAAAACAAAATCATTTAATTTTTCGATTAAATTTCAAATAACTATAAAATTTCACTATCTCATTCGATGATGAATGCTAAGTTTTATAACGAATCATTTACGTATTCAACACAAACAAAGAAGCGCTAACCAAGTGATTAAAATTGATTAGCGTATTATTCATTAACCTATACGACGTTTTAAGCCAGTCATTTGCAGCACACGAGTTGAAATTTCCTCAATCGACATTTCAGTAACATTCAAGTATTTAATGCCTTCAGAAATATAAATTCCCTCAATTGCTCGCAATTCCATTTGGCATTGACTAAAACTTGCATAACGGCTATTTGCCTTACGCTCATTGCGGATTGCAACTAAACGTTCTGCATCAATCATCAGACCAAAGAGTTTATGTTTATGCTCTTTCAAAACTTTAGGTAGACGGTTGTCATCTAAGTCTTCTTCCGTCAAAGGATAGTTTGCTACACGAATTCCGAATTGCAATGACAGATAAATAGAAGTTGGAGTTTTACCTGAACGAGACACACCAATTAAAATAATATCAGCTTTATCATAATGACGTGTTCTAGCACCATCATCGTTATCTAATGCAAAATGAACCGCATCAATACGCGCTTTATAATATTCTGAATCGGTTACCGCATGAGTTTGCCCAACCAAAGTTGTTGGCGGAATTCCAAGTTCTTGTTCAAGCTTACTAATTAATCCCTCGAAGACATCCAAATTTACGGCTTTAGCTGTATTAATAATTTCACGAACATGAGGATCAACCAAAGTATCAAAAACAAGTGGCAAAGAGCCATCACGATTTTGACAAGTATTAATCTCCGCAACGACGTTCATTGCAGCTTCTTCAGTTGTAATATACGGCATGATATGAATATCAAAATCAACGTTCGGAAACTGTGCAAGTAGTGAATGTCCAAGGGTTTCTGCTGTAATTGCTGTCCCATCTGAAATAAAGAATACGCTCCGTTTAATTTGTTTACTTTCGGGCATCAAAATTCTCCTTAAACATTTGTCTTAGTGCTCTATAATCTTTATAGTAAACTCATCTAACATGACTGTCGCTTAGTAAAACACTAATTCTAAGCACTTTCGTATAATTTCATACCAATGATGGTCATTCATACTGCAAAAAAAGTGGAGTAAATACTTTGGAAGCGCGCGTAATCGGTCTGGAAAAATTAGGAAAACACGATGTCGAACTCGTAGGTGGGAAAAACTCATCTTTGGGTGAAATGATCAGCCATTTATCCAATGCTGGTGTATCGGTACCAGGCGGCTTTGCAACTACTGCTGCTGCCTATCGTGAGTTCTTGGATCAGAGCGGTTTAAACGCTCGCATTCAGGCTGAACTTGCACAACTTAACGTAGATGATGTTATTGCACTTGCTGAAACAGGTGCCAAAATCCGTAAATGGATTGTAGACACGCCGCTTACTAACGCATTAGAAAAAGAAATTCGCGAGGCTTTCGCAGCACTTTCAAACGGCAACCCAGACATTGCTGTTGCAGTACGCTCTTCAGCAACTGCTGAAGATTTACCTGATGCTTCTTTCGCAGGACAACAAGAAACTTTCTTGAATATTCGTGGTATTGATAACATTCTTATCGCGATCAAAGAAGTATTTGCATCTTTATATAATGACCGCGCAATTGCTTATCGTGTACACCAAGGTTTTGAACACAGTGTTGTTGCTCTTTCTGCTGGCGTACAACGTATGGTTCGTTCAGAAACTGGTGCTGCTGGTGTAATGTTTACACTTGATACAGAATCTGGTTTCCGTGATGTGGTATTTATTACTGCATCTTACGGTTTGGGTGAAATGGTTGTACAAGGTGCAGTTAACCCTGACGAATTCTACTTATCAAAACCACTTTTAAATGGTGGTAAGCACGCTGTTTTACGTCGCAACCTCGGTTCTAAACACCAAAAAATGATCTATGGTGAAGAAGGTGCTGCTGGTAAATCAGTTGTTGTTGTTGATGTTGAAAAACCTGAACGTCAACAATTTGCATTAAACGACCATGAATTACATGAACTCGCAAAACAAGCACTGATCATTGAGCAACACTATGGCTCACCGATGGATATCGAGTGGGCAAAAGATGGTGATGATGGCCAAATCTATATCGTTCAAGCACGCCCAGAAACAGTAAAAAGCCGTCAAAATGTTGGCACAATGGAACGTTACCTGTTAAAGCAACGCGGTACGGTTATTTGTGAAGGTCGTTCAATCGGTCAACGTATCGGTTCTGGTAAAGTTCGTGTCGTAACTTCTATTAAAGAAATGGATAAAGTACAAGACGGTGATGTACTTGTATCTGACATGACTGACCCAGACTGGGAACCAGTAATGAAACGCGCAGCTGCGATTGTAACCAACCGTGGTGGTCGCACATGCCACGCAGCGATTATCGCGCGTGAACTTGGTGTACCTGCAATCGTTGGTTGTGGTAACGCAACAGAAGTATTGACTGATGGTCAAGAAGTGACTGTTTCTTGTGCTGAAGGTGATACAGGCTTTATCTATGAAGGCGCATTAGACTTCGAAGTGCAACGTAACTCTATTCACTCAATGCCTCAATTACCGTTCAAAATCATGATGAATGTTGGTAACCCTGACCGTGCATTTGACTTTGCTCAAATTCCAAATGAAGGGATTGGCCTTGCGCGTCTTGAATTCATTATTAATCGTATGATTGGCGTGCATCCAAAAGCATTGTTGAATATCGAAAGTCTTCCTCGTGAAACTCGTGCTGCTGTAATGACACGTACTGCTGGATATTCTTCACCAATCGAATTCTATGTAGAAAAATTGGTTGAAGGTATTTCAACTCTAGCTGCAGCTTTTGCTGAAAAACCAGTCATTGTTCGTATGTCTGATTTCAAATCAAATGAATATGCGAACTTAATCGGCGGTAAGCTTTACGAACCAGAAGAGGAAAACCCAATGTTGGGCTTCCGTGGTGCGAGTCGTTATGTTTCTGATAACTTCCGTGATTGTTTTGAACTTGAATGCCGTGCGTTGAAAAAAGTACGTGATGAAATGGGCTTAACCAATGTTCAAATCATGATTCCATTCGTTCGTACTGTTTCTGAAGCAAAACGTGTTATCGAATTGCTTGCTCAAAATGGTTTAAAACGTGGTGAAAACGGATTAAAAGTTATTATGATGTGTGAATTACCAACCAATGCTTTATTGGCTGAACAATTCCTTGAACATTTTGATGGCTTCTCAATCGGTTCAAATGACTTAACACAATTAACACTTGGTCTAGACCGTGACTCTGGTATCGTTTCTCACTTATTTGATGAGCGTGATGCAGCAGTAAAAGCTCTCCTTTCGATGGCAATTCATGCTTGCCGTAAAGCTGGAAAATATGTGGGCATCTGTGGTCAAGGTCCATCTGATCACCCTGACCTTGCAAAATGGCTCATGGAACAAGGTATTGAATCTGTGTCACTTAACCCTGATTCAGTGCTTGATACTTGGTTCTTCCTTGCAGAAGAGCAAATCAAGAAAGCCTAGTCTTTTTTAAAAAAAGACCCTTTCGTGGGGTCTTTTTTCATCTTTAGTCTTTGAGATTTTTAAATTATGCAAATTTACTTGGCTCGTAACAATCAACAAGCTGGACCTTATAGTTTAGAACAAGTGAACCAAATGCTTTCTAGCCAACAAGTCTTACTCACTGACTTAGTTTGGCATGAAGGTATGACCGAATGGAAAACACTTGGCGAATTAACTCAAGGAAAACTTGTATACGAACCTGTAGGTTATTCACCTTTTAGTACCCAAATTAAAAATGAAACTGAGAATACTGCTTTTAATATTAAAGTTGAGCAGAAAGCACCTGTGCCTGTGTTAGCTTCTTTTGCATCTAGAGCTTTAGCTAAAGTTTTAGATCTTATGCTTTGGTTACCTATGCTTGCAATTCCATCTTTCTTTTTTAATGAAAGCCAGTACAAAGAATTATTCGACATTCAAAAACAATTGCAAGCGACTGAAGTTGCATCAACTAAAGCAGTCGAACTACAGCAACAAGTCATGCACTTGATTCCAAATGAAGCATGGATGAGTATGTTTGCTTATTTGATTATCATGCTTATGATTCAAGCATTCTTTATCGCAAAATCCGGGCAAAGTATTGGCAAAAAATTAGCTAAAGTTAAAATTGTTGATATTGAAACGTCTGCTCCTGTGTCAGTGATTCGTGCTTTCTGGCTGAGAAGCGTTTTATTCATTATTTTAAATATGTTGTTTATGCCATTTATCACGATTATCGATTACGCTTTAGGTTTTAGCAAAAATCGTCAAACATTGCACGATAAATTGGCAAAAACCAAAGTGATTAAGCAGTAATCACAAATTCATAAAAAAAGAGGAATTATTCCTCTTTTTTTATATATTAAATTGATATCTATAGAAAAAAACAAGAGTTACATGACAATCCCTACAATATAAATCGGGTTTTAAAACAAGTATTTCAAGGTACTTTATGAGTAGCTTACTTTTTCAATATGAGGCATAATGCCCAACAACGTAGCGGTGTCGCATGATTGCTAAGCATTTCACAAAAAATTCTTATCAATCATGCGACACTTTAATCGCTATCCCATAATTTAATTAGGGAATGGGACTCTTCACCGAGGTTGTAAAATGAGACAAACGATTTTAGCTGTATTGTCTTTATCAACGATGGCTGCACTCTTAACTGGGTGTGGCGGTGATATGGTACTTCTAAACAATAAAGGTCCAGTTGGTCAAGGTCAAAGTAACCTGATGATGACTGCGATCTATTTAATGCTATTGGTGGTAATTCCATCAATCGTAATGGCATTATGGTTTGGTTGGAAATATCGCGCATCGAATAAAGATGCAGACTATAAACCTACTTGGGCACACTCTACGACAATTGAGATCGTTGTTTGGGGTGTTCCTGTCATTATTATTGGTATTTTAGCTTGGTTAACTTGGTGGGGTTCCCACAAGTACGACCCTTACCGTCCGTTAGAATCAGATAAAGCACCATTGACTATTCAAGCTGTCGCTGAACAGTTTAAATGGATTTTTATCTATCCTGAGCAAAACATTGCAACGGTAAACGAAGTACGCTTCCCAGAACAAACACCAGTAAGCTTTAAGATCACTTCTAACTTTACGATGAACTCGTTCTTCATTCCACAGTTAGGCGGTCAGATCTATGCAATGGCGGGTATGCAAACTCACCTTCACCTATTAGCTGATGAACCAGGTGTATTCCGCGGTTTCTCTGCAAACTATTCAGGTTACGGTTTCTCTCAAATGCGCTTTAAAGCTCATAGTGTGACTGAACCAGAATTTGCACAATGGGTTGAAGCAGTTAAGGCTGGTAATGGCACAAGTATCAATCCTGAAGCAATTCAGAAAGGAATACTTGACCAAGCTGAATTAGCGACACTTAAAGACGGTGATCGTTCTAAACACCAGATTGAGATTTTAGTAAATCGTGCTAAAGCTGCTGGTGATGAAGAAGCTCTTGCTAAAGCCGAAGCTATGAAACCGTTCCCGAACAAGCCACACCCAGTGACTTATTACTCTTCAGTTGAACCAAAATTGTTTGAAACAATTATCAACCACTATATGAGTAATTATCACGGTGCTGATCACTCTGCTGGCCATGCAATGGCAGAAACTCATGCTGCAGCTGAACATGCTGCTCAAGGGGAATAAGACATGGATATGATTTTTGGCAAACTAGGTTGGGACTCTATCCCAACAGAGCCGATTGTACTCGTTACCATGGTCATGATGGCTCTTGGTGGAATTGCAGTGCTAGGCGGTATCACCTATTTTAAAAAATGGGGATATTTGTGGAATGAGTGGTTTACATCTGTAGACCATAAAAAGATCGGTATCATGTATATCATCGTTTCTGTTGTCATGCTTTTGCGTGGTTTCGCAGATGCGATCATGATGCGTCTACAACTTTTCCTCGCGAAAGGCGGCGGCGAAGGTTATCTACATCCTGACCACTACGACCAGATCTTCACCGCGCACGGTGTCATCATGATCTTCTTCGTGGCTATGGGTCTCGTTGTCGGTATGATGAACATTTCTGTTCCATTACAGATTGGTGCTCGTGACGTAGCATTCCCATTATTAAACTCTTTAAGCTTCTGGTTATTCGCAGGCGCTGCTGGCTTAATGATGGTTTCACTTGTATTAGGTGAATTCGCTGCAACAGGTTGGATGGCTTACCCTCCTCTCTCTGGTATTCAGTATTCTCCTGGTGTTGGTGTTGACTACTATATCTGGGCACTACAGGTTTCTGGTCTAGGTACGCTTTTATCTGGTGTTAACTTCTTTGTTACCATCATCAAAATGCGTGCACCTGGCATGAAATTAATGGATATGCCTATTTTCACGTGGACTTCACTTTGTACGGCTGTATTAATCATTGCATCATTCCCTGTATTAACAGGTACACTTGCAATGCTTACTTTAGACCGTTACTTCGGCTTCCATTTCTTCACAAATGAGCTTGGCGGTAGCCCAATGCTTTACGTGAACTTGATCTGGACATGGGGTCACCCAGAAGTATATATCTTAGTATTACCAGCATTTGGTCTTTACTCAGAAATCGTTGCAACCTTCTCTCGTAAAGCGTTGTTCGGTTATAAGTCTATGGTGTATGCAACTATCGCGATTACTGTACTTGCGTTCGTTGTATGGCTTCACCACTTCTTTACTATGGGTGCTGGTGCGAACGTGAACGCGTTCTTCGGTATCATGACCATGGTTATTGCGATTCCTACAGGTGTGAAAATCTTCTCTTGGTTATTCACTATGTATAAGGGTCGTATCACGTATACAACACCTATGCTTTGGACACTTGGCTTCCTTGTGACTTTTGGTATCGGTGGTTTAACTGGTGTACTTATGGCTGTTCCACCTGCGGACTTCCTTGTACACAACTCATTATTCTTGATCGCTCACTTCCATAACGTAATTATCGGTGGTGTGGTGTTCGGTATGTTTGCCGGCATCATCTTCTACTGGCCGAAAATGTTTGGTTGGAAGCTCAACGAAGCATGGGGTAAAGCTGCATTCTGGTTCTGGTTCATCGGTTTCTATTTTGCATTCATGCCACTTTATATCCTTGGTTTCATGGGTATGACTCGTCGTTTGAATACATATGACAACCCTGAGTGGGACCCATACTTAGCAATTGCGTTGTTTGGTGCTGTTCTTATCGCTATTGGTATTGCATGTTTCTTAATGCAAATCATCGTTGGTTTCTTACAACGTAAGGACAACATGGACCATACTGGCGATCCATGGGATAGCCGTACCCTTGAATGGGCGACTTCGTCTCCTGCTCCATTCTATAACTTTGCGCATGTACCAGATGCTAGCGGTGTTGACCGTTTCTGGACTGACAAAGAAAATGGTGTAGCATACGCGCGTAACACTAAATATGAAGATATCCACATGCCGACTGATCGTGCTGCGGGCTTCGTCATTGCAATGTTCATTACTGTTCTTGGTTTTGCATTAATTTGGCATATTTGGTGGCTTGTCGTTGTTTCATTCGTTGCTGCTGTAGTTAGCTTGATCGTAAGCTCATTCACTAAGAATGTTGATTACTACGTTCCTGCTGCTGAAGTTGAGCGCATTGAGAATGAACGCTACGCGTTACTTGAAAAACACTTGAAGAAGGACTAAGGAAATGGCTGAAGTACTTCATCACGACAACCACGGCCATGATGGTCATCATGAACATGATGATACTGACTTAACGGTCTTTGGTTTCTGGACATACTTGATGAGTGACTTGATTCTTTTCGGATCACTCTTCATCGCATTTGCTGTATTAAGCAGTCATATTCCACCGGGCACACCAAGTCCAAAAGAATTATTTGGCGAGTCATTAGGTTTTGTACTTACTGAAACTTTTGCCTTATTGATTTCTTCGGTTACTTTTGGTTTTGCTGTACTTGCATCTTATAAAAAGAATGTAAATCAAGTAATCACTTGGTTATTCATTACATTCCTTTTCGGTGCATCGTTCATTGGTATGGAAGTCTATGAGTTCCATCACCTTGTACACGCAGGTCATGGTCCAACTCACAGTGCATTCTTATCGTCGTTCTTTACTTTGGTTGGTACACACGGTATCCACGTAACTTCTGGTTTAGTGTGGATGTTGGTATTAATGTATCAAATCAAAAAGAATGGTTTGACATTACCGAATACACGTCGTCTTGCTTGCTTAAGCTTGTTCTGGCACTTCCTTGACATCGTTTGGATCTGTGTATTCAGCGTCGTTTACTTACTGGGAGTTGTCTAATGAGTAGTCATGACCATAATGCTGCAGGTGCATCACACGGTAACTTCAAGCAATACACTGTTGGATTTATCCTATCTGTTATCCTCACCATCATCCCTTTCGGGATGGTGATGGCTGGCGGTTTCAGTCGTGGCATTTTAGTTACAGTAATTGCAATCACTGCTGTTGCTCAGGTTCTTGTACAACTTGTGTACTTCTTACACATGAATACATCGTCTGAACAACGCTGGAATCTTATTGCATTTATCTACACAATCTTATGTATCGCTGTACTCTTAGTCGGCTCTGTGTGGATTATGAATTACTTACACTACAACATGATGATCTAAACTGATTGTCATGTGGAAAAAGTATTTATTCCTGACTAAACCAGGAATTCTCTTCGGTAATTTTATTACCACCTTGGGCGGCTTCTTCTTAGCCGCCCAAGGCTCTATAGACTGCCTCTTATTATTACTTACACTGATTGGAACAACTTTTGTAGTTGCCTCTGGTTGTGTCGTAAATAATGTAATTGATCAAGATATCGATCAAAAAATGCAACGCACCATGAACCGTGCACTTGTTAAAAAAACGATTTCCCCTACTGTTGCGATGTTTTATGCATTGGTCTTAGGTATGATTGGATTTAGCATTCTTTGGTTCTATGTGAATGCTTATGCTTTTTTATTCGCTGTGATTGGTTTTGTCGTCTATGTCGGTTTTTATAGTTTGTGGACGAAACGTACTACAATCCATCAAACCGTCATTGGTAGTATTTCTGGAGCGAGTCCTCCTGTTATTGGTTATACAGCTGTAACGCATCAGTTTGATATGGCGGCCTTGTTGATTTTTGTTGCATATGCTTTATGGCAAATGCCACATTCTTGGGCAATCGCGATTTATCGTTTTGATGACTATAAAAATGCAGGTGTACCAATTTTACCCGTAGCACGTTCTATTCTTAGAACAAAAATTGAATCACTGATTTATGTGGTTTTATTTACACTTGCTATGAATGCACTATATTTTTATGGATATACCAATATTATTTTCTTGGTGATCTGTAACTTATTATGCGTATATTGGTTCTATATTGGTGTTTTAGGATTTAAAGCTGAAAATGATCAGCTTTGGGCAAAGCGCTTTTTCTTATTTTCAGTAATTTTAATTACTGTGATCAGTTTGAGTTTTAGCTTTACTTTCAAAAGTCCTGCACCTATGTTCCCTCTTTTCTAAAAAAGATAGAGGATATCTCTATCTTTTTATTCTCTGCTTCTATTGTTATCATTTTGCTGAATAATTAATTAATATTTATCACCATAATGAATCTACATAAAAATCTAATCTCAAAAGCTATCATTTATTCGTGCTTTTCATTCATTGCTTATCATAGCCATATTGCATATGCAGGTGCGGATATCACTTGTGAACCTGATTTCGCTATGAATAGCAATGAATATCAATCTTGCAGCAATTTACCCATTCTCTACCCAGCCAATGATAATCAAACCAATATGTTGTTATTGCTCAGCGATTCAGGCTTAGCAAGGATTGCACCATTATCTGCTGATCCAAATTTATGGGATGCTTTTTATGGCTCAGTTCCATTTGAAGCCTCTTCTTTCCCTTATGTTGTCAGTAATAAAATTCCAAATCAAAGAAAACAACTTGATAGTGACGATACGTTTTTTGATGAACGCTGTGCAACATTGAGTTCAGGTAAACAAGTTTTTAATTCCCAAGTAAAAAAACAAAAATTAATTCCTGAAAATGAAAAACAAATTCTGATTCAAGCTAGAGAAAAAGTAGATCAATGTGGTGACAAAATTGAGCTGATTGCGGTAGACCCAAACTGGTCTGTGACAACTAGACAATATGCATCCTATCTCAATGCAAGCATCTTATTTTATAAAGCGAATTATGCAGCAGCTACGAAAATATATACCGTTCTCGCGACCGTTGAAGATACTTGGCTAAAAGAAACCTCGCAATATATGCTCATTCGTACATCGCTTAATACCGCTTATGCAACTGGCATGAATCAATACGGCGACGTTAATTTAGACAAAATTAACGCCCCTCTTATCAAAGCTTTTTTAGATCACATTAGCACCTATTTAAAGACCTATCCAAATGGGCAATATGTCGCGAGTGCTCGTGGTTTTATGCGTCGTGGTTTTTGGCTTGCTGGACGACAAGATTTACTAATTAATGAAATTGTATGGCAAATCCAAAATCCAAAATCAAAGTTTTACAATCTAACGGTCAATCAACTCCCTGCTGAAGTTAACCGCCGTATTTTTGAAAGTAGGAATTTCGATCCCAAACAGCTCAAAGATCCATTCTTTTTGGCAACCTATGATCTCATGTATATGAGGAAATCATCTTCTGATCAATATCGTCCAATTTCATGGAATCAATTGAACGCTCAAAAACCTTACTTCAAAGATCAGCTAGAGCTGTTTCAATATTTACAAGCGACACATCTATTCTTTATTCAAAATAAAGCCAAAGAAGCACTTAGTTATCTTCCACAAGAAAGTTATACCGCTAAAAACTATTTGCAACTCAGTCAGATCTTTTTGAGAGGTCAAATTTTAGAAAAAACTGGGCAAAAGAATACTGCTGAAGCTTACTGGGGACAATTACTTGCACATGCAAAAGATAACTATCAGAAATCGCTGTTTGAAACCGCTCTCTCAAATCATCTGAATGCAAAACAAGACTATTCTGCATTTATTGGTAAAACTGCAAAAATTAGCCAAGCAAATCTTCAAAGAAACTTTATCACTCAAGTTGCTGACGCAAAAAGCTTACAAGCGATTATCCAGTCCGATAAAAGTACGATTGATCAAAAACAAGCAGCAACTTTTACCCTATTAAGTAAAAGTTTAATCCACCAAAACTATGCATTATTCAAACACACTTATGCTTACATGCCAAAAAATTCAGAGCAATACCAAGGTTATAACAGCTCAAACGAACAATTAAAAAACAAGCCTGAATTTACACAATTTATATGGAATGGAACAACAATTACGCCTCAACTCAAATGTAATCGTCTTGAAACGCTAATTACACAACTCATTTCCTCACCCAAAGATCCATTATTAAATGTATGTTTAGGTGAATATATTCGGAGTGAACAAGGATATTCATTACAGCAACTTACTTACGCCGAAAAGCAACATTCAAGTTTTTCTGGACAGATTTTTTCTCGTGGGCAAGTGTATAAAGACATTATCAAGTCTTCATCAAAAGGTGACTTGCAAGCTTATGCCCTTTATCGTGCTGTACAGTGTTATGCACCAAGCGGAATAAATGATTGCAATGATGCTGAAGTGAGTTCAATAACACGAAAAAATTGGTTTGATCGGATTAAAAAAGAGTATCCAAATACGTCGTGGGCAAAATCACTGAAGTATTATTGGTAAATCAATATGTTGAAGTTAATAAAGCTTGTTGCGTGCTTCTTTCTCATGTTTAGCATAAATGCATGCCAACCCACACAGTCAGCGACTTCAACAATTGATGCAAATAATTTTGACAGTTTCTGGATTTGGGGGGACATTAAAACCGCCCCTTATCTAATCAATGCAAAAGAGCTTTATATCTTACAAGGTGAGATTCGCTACGTTAAACAAAAGCAAAGTTCTATCCTTATTCCACAAGGTATTTCTGTTTTAAAACTCCCCCATCAAAAAATCTGGTTAGTGTTTAGGACTCATCATTTAAATTGGACTGAACAGGACTACCAAAATATTTTTAATCGTCTCGCTCAGTGGAAAAATCAAGGAAACAATGTCATTGGTATTCAAATTGATTTTGATAGTAAAACCAAGAACCTTAGGGATTACGCCTTTTTTCTACAAAAACTAAGACATAAACTTCCACAAAACTATCAATTGAGTATTACTGGCTTGCTTGATTGGACTAATTTTAAAGATCAAACGACCTTAGCTATTTTTAGACAAAATATTAATGAGTTAATTATTCAAACCTATCAAGGCACAACCACGATTCCGAATTATTCACAATACTTAAAGCGAATTTCGACCTTAAAGCTGCCCTATAAAATTGGTTTTGTACAAGGTGGTCGCTATCAAAAAGATGTGAAATACACCAACGATCCCAATTTTAAAGGCTATGTGATCTTTTTGCTTCGATCAAAAACATGAATTAACTTGCGATTTTAGTGAAAGGTGTCTAAAATCGCAGCTTCGCAATTTGCGACATAACTTTTTAGTTATGACTCCTTGCTTCTAATTTTTATATTTAGGGGCTGCTTAAACCGTAAGGAGCTGACAATGCGTCACTACGAAATCGTACTATTGGTACATCCAGACCAAAGCGATCAAGTTGTAGGTATGGTTGAACGCTATATCTCTCAGATCAAAGAAGCTGAAGGTCAAATTCACCGTTTAGAAGATTGGGGCCGTCGCCAATTGGCTTACCCAATTAACAAAATTCACAAAGCACACTACATTCTTATGAATGTTGAATGTGGTCAAACGACTCTTGATGAATTAGAAGAATTATTCCGTTATAACGACGCAATCATTCGTAACATCATCATCCGTCGTGAAAACGCAATTACTGAAGAATCTTTACTTGCTAAGAGTGCTGAAGAAAAACGTGCGCGTAAAGCTCAACGTGAAGAAGCACAACAAGCAGTTCAAGAAGCTGAATAAGGAGAACATCAATGGCACGTTTTTACCGTCGTCGCAAGTTCTGCCGCTTTACAGCTGAGAATGTTGCGTACATCGACTACAAAGATATCGACACTTTGAAACAGTACATCACTGAAAATGGCAAGATTGTTCCTAGCCGTATTACAGGTACTAAAGCTCGTTATCAACGTCAATTAGCGTTAGCAATTAAACAAGCTCGCTATTTGTCTTTGATTCCTTACACTGACAATCATAAGTGAGGTTGAGCCGTGGATATTATCTTATTACAACGCATTAAGAACCTTGGTAAATTAGGCGACAAAGTATCAGTTAAAGCTGGTTACGGTCGTAACTTCTTGATCCCTCAAGGTAAAGCTGTAGCTGCAACTGAAGCAAACACTGCTGCATTTGAAGCTCGTCGTGCTGAACTTGAAAAACAAGAAGCTGAAGTATTAGCTGCTGCGAATGCACGTGCTGAACAATTGAACGAAGTTAACATCGTGATCACTGCTAAAGCTGGTGACGAAGGTAAACTATTCGGTTCTATCGGTACTCGTGACATCGCTGATGCTTTAACTAATGCTGGTCTTGTTGTTGACCGTGCAGAAGTTCGTTTACCAAACGGTGCGCTTCGCCACACTGGTGAATTCAACATCGCAATCCAATTGCATCATGATGTTGTTGCTGAAGTTCTCGTTACTATCGTATCTGAGTAATTTCTGCAAAGAAAAGAGCATGTTTTACATGCTCTTTTTTTATGCCTAAAATTTAGGCTGTACTTTTTCACCAATTAAACAATTTTATTCCAATTAAACCCTCCTGTTTGAATCCATTTGGATTAAGATAGTCATTCATTTACGGTTTCATTTTTTTATTAGGTCTAGTTATGTCACAGGCAAATGCCAATTTTGCAAAAAATACTCCCAACACAGAGAGTAAAGTGAATGACTCAGGTCAACTCAAAGAATTCAGGACTCCCCCTCATAACCTTGCAATTGAACAAGCAGTTTTAGCGGCACTAATGACTGTTGCAGAATCATTTGAGCAAGTGGGTGATTTACTCAAAGAAAATGATTTTTACGCGACGCGCCACAAATATATTTATCGCGCAATTGAAAAGCTTGCTCAAGAAAACTCACCTTATGATGCTGTACTCGTTAATGACTGGTTGCTCAAACAAAATCTATTAGATGCAATTGGTGGTGAAGAATATTTAATGCAACTCATGGCAGACTCCCCTTCAAGTTTTTATAACTTGGAAACCTATGCCAATAAAATTAAAGAATTCTCAACCCTACGCAGCATGATTAAAGTCAGTAGTGATATTTTACAAAATGCTTATGATACGAAAGGTCGACCTGTCAGTGAAATTTTAGATTTAGCTGAAACCAATATTTTTTCGTTAGCAGAACAACACAATAACAATAAAAAGGATGCTGGCCCTAAATCAATTAGCTCAGTTACTGCTGATGTGATTAGCAAGCTGGATGAACTATCCAAAATGGATGGCAATATCACAGGTCTTTCTACAGGTTTCCTTGAGCTAGACAATAAAACCTATGGCATGCAAGCAGGTGACTTAATTATTGTCGCTGCACGTCCTTCTATGGGTAAAACAACCTTTGCAATGAACTTAGTTGAAAGTGTTTTATTTAACTGTAATCTGCCCGCACTTGTTTACTCAATGGAAATGCCAGCCGACTCCATTGCGATGCGTTTAATTTCTTCTTACGGCAAAGTTCACCAAGGACATTTACGTTCAGGGAAACTTGATGGTGATGAGTGGTCAAAAGTTACAGGTACGATTCTTCAACTTCAAGAAAAGCATTTGTACATTGATGATTCCTCAGCACTACCACCGACAGAAGTACGCTCTCGTGCACGTCGAATTGCAAAAATGCATGACGGTAAAATTGGCTGTATCATGGTCGATTATTTACAGTTGATGAAAGTTCCAGGTATGGGCGACAATCGTGTCGGCGAGATTTCTGAAATTTCACGAAGCCTTAAAGCTTTGGCCAAAGAAATGAATTGTCCTGTGATTGCACTTTCACAGCTTAACCGTAGTTTAGAGAACCGACCAAACAAACGCCCCGTTATGTCAGACTTACGTGAATCAGGAGCGATCGAGCAGGATGCCGATTTGATCATGTTCATCTACCGTGATGAAGTCTATAACAAAGAATCAAAAGAAGCTGGTACAGCAGAAATCATTATCGGTAAACAACGTAACGGTCCGATTGGTACTGTTCGTCTTGCCTTTGAAGGTCAATATACGCGTTTTAGTAATCTCTCGCCTGAGTTCTATGCTCAATATGATGACGAGGAATAATTTTTAATTTTTAGCTCTTATATATCTTCCCAAGCCGTCCCAAAGGAGTACTCAGGGTGCGCCAAGCAACAGTTTATATTGATAGTCAGGCACTTCAATATAATTTAAACCGTGTCAAACAACTTGCACCACATTCAAAGATTGTAAGTATGGTAAAAGCCAATGCTTACGGACATGGAGTCAAAAACTGCTTAGCCGCCTTAAATACCACAGATGCCTTTGGTGTCGCCTGCTTAGAGGAAGCTTTAGAAATCAGGCGATTGGGATATCAACAATCCATTACCTTAATTGAAGGCATATTTTCTGAAGATGAAATGACGCAAGTGATTGAGCAGAAACTTGAATGTATCGTTCATCATCGTCAACAAGTTGAATGGCTATTCGCTCACAAACAAGCTTATAACGCTTTAGGCTTAAAGGTTTGGGTCAAACTCAATAGTGGTATGAATCGCCTAGGCTTCAAAATAAATGAAATTATTGATGTTATTCAATGCTTAAAAGCTGAAGGATTCACCTGTGTATTGGCTATGCATTTTGCTAATGCTGATGCAGATCACCCACTCAATCAGCAGCAAATTGAACAGTTTTTATCTGTAAAACAGGCTTGTGAACCCATCCTTGCTTCATGCTGTAATTCTGCTGCAATCTATAAATTTCCAAAGCTACATTTTGATTATGTTCGCCCAGGCATCATGCTTTATGGTGCGAGCCCATTTGCAGATAAAACTGTGCACGACCTAGACTTAAAGCCAGTGATGACTTTTAGTGCAGAAATTATTGCACTGAATCATATCCAAAAAGGCGAATATGTGGGCTATGGTTCTACTTATACTGCTACACAAAATGCTGATATTGCCATAGTTTCAATTGGCTATGGGGATGGCTATCCACGAGCATTTATTCACCCTAACTTTGTTTCGATTCATCAGCAACTTGTTCCTGTTGTAGGGCGAGTAAGCATGGATATGATTGCAATTGATATTAGTCAGGTTAAAGCTGAAATAGGCACTCAAGTCGAACTTTGGGGAAATACTCGCTTAGTGGATGATGTTGCGACTGCAAACGGTACTATTGGTTATGAGCTACTATGCAGACTGAGTAACCGACCAGTACGAAAATTGAAATAAGAATATTAAAAAAATCCAAGCAATTGCTTGGATTTTTGGTTTTACAAACCATAATCCGAAGTTGGCTTTGGCAATTCCTGCAAACCACGTCTTAATGTCTCAGACCATTGCTTGCTAATTTGACTAAAATAAGGATCCTCCTCATTGATCCTTTTACCTTCTGGAATCAAGAAACTATCCTTATGATACACCAAGACATCTAAAGGCAGCCCAACAGAAACATTTGATCGTAGAGTCGAATCAAAAGAAATCAATGTACAGCGCAATGCATCATCTAGAGGCATTGTAAAATGTAAAGCACGATCTAAAATAGGTTTGCCATACTTACTTTCACCGATCTGAAAATATGGTGTATCTGTTGTCGCACAAATAAAATTCCCTTGAGGATAGACATTATAAAGCTCCATGTCCTCCCCTTTAATTTGGCCACCTACCAAAATACTGCAAGAATAATTCATTTGCTCTTGCGTATCCGTCGTGATGTCTTCTAAAACTTTACGTAATGTTTTGCCCACAAGTTCTGCAACTTCAAACATTGTTTTTACGGTATATAAATTAGGCTCTTGATCTAAGGCCAAAGCATTTTGTAAATGCCCAATAACCGCCTGTGTTGTTGCTAGATTACCCGCTGTTTGTAGCGCGATAAATCGTTCACCTTCAACGCCAAAGGTATGTAATTTACGAAAAACAGATATATGATCGACCCCTGCATTAGTCCGAGTATCACTAATCAATACCAAACCTTGCTCTAATCTCAATGCACAACAATAGGTCATCTTTCTCTCTTTACACTCAACAAGCTAAAACCTGAACCACAGACATCATACTTTCTACTCCGCCTTGCTCACGCACACCACGTACTGGTGCGACATCGAGATAATCTCGACCAACCGCAACATAGATATGATTTTGAGGCGTAAATATCTGGTTACTAATATCGAAACAATACCATTCATTTTCAATAAAAGCTTCAGCCCATGCATGACTGGCGAGGTGTGGTTGGTTCTGGTCATATAAATAACCAGAAACATAACGAGCTGGTATCTGTAAGGCACGACACATAGCGATAAACACATGTGCATGGTCTTGGCAGACCCCCTGACCTGCATAAAATGCATCAATCGCCGCGGTAGTCACTGAAGTACTCTCAGGCTGATATGGCATTTGTTGCAATATTTTTTCAGATAAAAGTATCAAGTGCTGACGATCTTTAATTTTGACTATCGATTGCGCAAAATCAAACATCATTAAATCACAATGTGTCATCGCAGTACGCTGTAGAAACAACATAGGCGAAACATCAATTTCAAAAAAACCAAGTTCGGTGTCAAAAAGCTCAACTATTCCCTGCGCCATAATCGTCAGGTAGCGGTAATCATGTCGTTGAGTTGCCGTAATCCATAAATTATTAAAAGCATCTCTTTTACAGGCATATTCTCCAGGAACACTAATATGCCAGTTTTCAATCGTCTGATGCCTCGAACTCTGAGGCATCATCTTAATCGACTGCACACTATTTCGTGCAATCTGAGTATAACGATAATGCGTTTGATGATTCACCATCAGCTTCATGCGTATACCTCAAATTGATTTTCTAGCTGGTATGTAAAGGCATAGAACTGGTTCACATAAGGTTGATTTTTTAGAATCTCCCAAGTGCTTTGCAAGTCTTGCCATCCTAAGTCATATAACTGAACGACAACTGGATCAACCGTTTCTAATACATTGTGAATATTATGTTGGAACCGAAAATAAGTATCTATTTGCTCTATGCTTTGCCCTAAATAAAAAAATAAAAATATATCTGGTTGTTCAGCTTTTAGAATTTCACAGCAATCATCAATTACTGCACGAATATTTTCAGCCTCACACTTCACATTTTTGATTAAATGATTCAACTCTGCATAAGCTTTTGCAGTTAAAAGACCTCTTAGTTCTTGAATATTATCTCTAGCGATCTCAAGCTGACTGATTAACGAATATGGTTGCTGCGGATCAAGCATAAACTGATTCAAATTTTCAGCATCATCAATATGTAAACATAATGCTTGAGCAAATGTCTCGGCTTGCTGGTCATTTGTAAAAGGCAAATGTTGAGCCACATAACCGATGCGAAATAAATAACGTCCTAACCAATAAATATGTTGTGCGCTTGAGCTGAGTAAATGCATAAATGTCCTCCCTTATCGTGAATAAAAGACCTAAACACTCACTCATGTTCAAATAAGTGTTTAAGCTAAAGTTCCATGTGGTAGATTCTAAGATCGTAGTGTTTCAACAACCCATGTATCTTTAATTCCACCACCTTGAGAGGAATTTACAACAAGAGAACCTGCTTGCATTGCAACACGGGTCAATCCACCTGGCACGATTTCAGTACGATAAGGAGAGCTCAATACAAAAGGACGCAAATCAATATGTCTTTCAGCAACACCTTCCGTCGTTAAAGTCGGTGCGACAGAAAGTGCTAATGTCGGCTGAGCAATATAAAGACATGGCGACTCAATAATTTTCTGTCTAAATGCTTCTATTTGCTCTTGGTCTGCTTGAGGGCCAATCAACATGCCATAGCCACCAGATCCCTGAGCTTCTTTAACAACCAACTTTTCTAAGTTATTTAATACATAATCCAAATGCTCAGCATCACGACATTGATAAGTTGGCACATTATTTAGAATTGGACTTTCTCCCAAATAATATTGAATCATTTGATCAACATAAGGATAAATCGACTTATCATCTGCCACACCCGTTCCCGGCGCATTTGCAATCACTACATTATTTTGCAGATAAGCAGACATCAGCCCTGCAACCCCAAGCGTGCTATCTGGTCTAAAAGTTAAAGGGTCTAAGAAATCATCATCTAAACGTCTATAAATCACATCCACTTGCTGACGGCCACGAACTGTTTTCACAAAAACATGATCATTTTCAACAAATAAATCTCGACTTGTCACTAGTGGAACATCCATTTCACGGGCCAGAAATGCATGTTCATAATAAGCACTATTAAAACGTCCCGGTGTTAAGACAACAATCAATGGATTATCGACATGTGCATTCTCTGCTAAAACTTCTCTTAGTAAAGTTGGATATTGCTCAATCCCCTGTAAATTATTACTAGAACATAAATCAGGCATGAGTGTTTGGCTGATTTTGCGGCTTTCGATCATATAAGACACCCCAGATGGTGTTCTCAAATTATCTTCCAGTACAAAAAAATCGCCCTGACCGTCTCGAATAATATCAATGCCACTAATTTGCGAATAAATCTTACCTTTTAGATTATGCCTCAACATATGTGGCTGAAATGCTTCATGCGACATGATTTGAGCTGCTGGAATCAAACCATCTTTTAAAATGTTTTGTTGATGGTAAATATCATCTAAAAATAGATTCAATGCTTTGACACGTTGTGCACAGCCTGTTGAAATTTTTTCCCATTGTTTCTTTTCAATGACTCTTGGAATTAAATCATAAGGAATCGTTCTTTCAGTGCCCTCATGATCACCATAAACGTTGAATGTAATACCTTGATAGAGGAAATGTTGTTTCGCTTGTGTGCCAAGTAATTTAAGATCCTCCAAACTACGCAGACTTAACCATTGTTCAATCTTTTTAGAAGCTTCACCGTTAATACTTTTATCGTCTAACATTTCGTTGAAAAATTGCGATTTGAGTTGCTCAAATAAATTTGGTGTGACATTGAGCTGTTGAATAAATGTAGACGAATGTACTGATACTGCTGCAGCCGTTTGATCTGGCGCATAATAATCTGTGCTGACATGTAGGTTGTGTTCTTGTTCTGACATAGAAACCTCGTCTCATCATTTATTTATATAACTAGCAAAGCAATTTCGATGCCACTTATATCTGATGGATATTTTTTATACAGCCTAAACATACTCCTGCAAAGCTGCCGACGTTTCAGTCGTAAATACGTAATCTCGATATGATGCGCTTGCCAAATGCCAATAGTTTTTTTATTGTGTGTGCTTTAGAGCATTGAATTATTTATTACGCATATGTCATCTGCACAAGAAAAAGAAACATCCAATAGTCTTTATCGCCAATGGCAAATCTTATCTCGTCTCTCGACTGGGAAATGGATGGGAACTCGTGAACTTCAAGAAATATTAGAACGAGAAGGGATCGATATTAGTTTACGCACCATTCAACGTGATCTAAATCAAATTGCACAACGCTTTCCAATTGAAAGCAACAAAACAGTTCCTCAAGGTTGGCGCTGGCGCTCAGATGCACCAATTCAAAGCTTGCCACATATGACTAGCTCTCAAGCTGTTACGTTTATGATGGTTGAGGAACACCTAAGACATTTGCTACCACCAAGTTTACTCGAAGAAATGATGCCTTGGTTCGACCTCGCAAAACGCAGTTTATCGACTCAAAATAACGTTCGACAATGGATCAATCGCGTTCGTATTGTGCCTGCCAATCAACCACTCATTCCACCAATGGTCGATAAACTAGCTCAACAAGCGATCTATGAAGGTCTTTTGCAAGATAAACAAATTGAGTGTATTTATAGCGCACGAACAAACCAAGGCGAAGATAAAACGTATATTTTGAATCCACTCGCTTTGGTTCAAAGAGGTGCTGTTATTTATCTTATTTGCACGAGAAATGATAAAACTGATGTCCAAACTTTTGCGCTGCACCGTTTTAAAGCAGCGACCGTTTTAGAAAGCCGTGCCTTACATCCTGTAAATTTTGACATTGATCATTATATTGACTCTGGTGCATTAGGTTTCCGTGTCGATTACAGTAAACCGACTGAACAAATTCTGCTTAAACTCACAATGACTGAGAATACTGCCAAAAGCTTTTATGAAAGTCAGTTAAGTAAAGACCAGATCATCACGCCATTAGAAGAAAATATTGTTGAAGTCTCAGCAAATGTTCCTTTTACATCTCAGCTCGTTTGGTGGCTAAGAAGTTTTGGCAAAAAGCTATTAAATATCGAACCAATTGCTGTTTATAATGCCGTCAAAGAAATTGAAGACTCTAAATAAAAAAGAGAACCATCTAGGTTCTCTAAAATTTTTATATAATTTATCCTAAATAATCAGTATTTTTTCTTAGATTAATTTGAATTAAGCCAATTTCCCCCACTGTTTAAAATTGGCTTGAACTCTATGATCACGATGAGTTTAATTAAAAACAGCATGCAAGTTCATAACCATTATAACGAATCCGCTTTTTGGTCATTGTTAAAACCCTCTTTATTTGAATGAAGAACCAATATAACAATGATTTTTTAGCTAGAGAAATAACAAAGATTGCAATTAAAAGCTATTTTTCTGCTAGATATACTGAATATATAAATCTATAAAATAGAAAAGCTCCCCAAAGGGAGCTTTAAATCATACCATTAGCTTAAGCTGAAAATGGATGACGTAAAACGATTGTTTCTGCACGGTCAGGACCTGTTGAAACGATATCAATTGGACAACCAATTAAAGCTTCGATACGACGTACATAAGCCAATGCATTTGCAGGAAGTTGCTCAATTTGAGTTAAGCCAACTGTAGATTCGCTCCAACCTGGCATTGTTTCATAGATTGGCTTCAAGCTTTCAAATGAAATCGCATCAGAAGAACCTGCACAACCCGAATCCACATCTTCATAACCGACACAGATTTTAACTTCTTCTAAACCATCTAATACATCAAGTTTAGTTAAGCAAATACCAGATAGTGAGTTCACCTCTACAGAACGACGCAGAATTTCAGCATCGAACCAACCACAACGACGTTGACGACCAGTAGAAGCACCAAATTCATGGCCCACAGTACCTAAATGACGACCAATTGCATCACCTGTATCTGTCGAAGCATCATAGTGCAATTCTGTAGGGAAAGGACCAGCACCTACACGAGTTGTATATGCTTTTGTAATACCCAATACATAATCTAAATGTAATGGCCCCATACCCGAACCAGAGCTTACGCCACCAGCAGTGGTATTTGAACTCGTAACAAATGGATATGTACCATGATCGATATCAAGTAATGAACCTTGAGCACCCTCAAACATGATTGCTTTACCTTCTTTTCGGTAATCATGTAACACTTTAGTGACATCAATCACTAATGGTGCAAGCACTTCACGCCAAGCGTTACAAAGTGCAAGTACGTCTTCAAACTTAACTTCTTCAACGCCATAGAATTGAGAAAGTTGGAAGTTATGAAGCTCAAGCATTTCCTTGAGTTTTTCTTCAAGTAATTCACCACCACGAATCAAGTCAGCAACACGCACAGCGCGGCGAGCGACTTTATCTTCGTAAGCAGGACCAATACCACGACCAGTTGTACCAATCTTCGCATTACCGCGTTTCTTTTCACGTGCTTGGTCAAGTGCAATATGGTTTGGCAAAATTAAAGGACAGTTTGGAGAAATACGTAAACGTTCTTTAACAGGTACGCCTTCTTCTTCCAAAATTGCCATTTCTTTAATTAAAGCTTCAGGTGATAACACCACACCATTACCAATTAAGCACAATACGTTTTCACGTAAAATACCTGATGGAATGAGGTGTAATACAGTTTTCTTACCACCTACGACAAGCGTATGCCCTGCATTGTGACCACCTTGATAACGTACAACCGCAGCCGCTTGATCTGTGAGCAGGTCGACGATTTTACCTTTGCCTTCGTCGCCCCATTGGGTACCAAGTACCACAACATTTTTGCCCATAATAGCCTCATTACATCATGCTGTTAAAATTGGAAACTAAGCTGTAGAGTCAGCTTAGCAATTAAATTTTTTCAATGACCCATTGCCCATTTTGAGACACCATTTGATGTGTCGCATATGGCACTGAGCCTAAATCATCATTACCTAACAACTGCACGACACGTAAACCGTTCAGACGTGCATCTGCAATTGCTTTTAATAAATCTTGTTCACTTCCTTTAGGTGCAACAATCGTTTCAATTTCTACAAATTGAGTTGCGCCTAAAGCGTATAAATCACAACTAAAACCAGTTGCTGGTCGTGCACGTCCAAAGTGCTCACCAATACCATCATAACGGCCGCCTTGTGCAAGTGGCGCAGCACGATTTGGCGCATAAATGGCATACATCAAACCAGTATGATAGTGATAACTACGTAACTCGATAACGTCGATTCCAATATTTAAATTAGACCAACGTGACTGAATTTGAGTAAAAGTAGATTTCAATGCATCAAATGCATTTTTAAAATCAATATCATTTAAAATATCTTGGCTTAGATGCGTTTGTAATGCATCTAGATCACTCGCATAACGACCTAAAGCATAAAAATCAGCACCCATTGCAAGATCTTTAGTAAACTCTTCAAGTTCAGGTAATGCTTTACGCTGATATAAATCAGAGAGCTGATTTTCTGTATTTTTATTTAAACCAGCACGCTTTACTAAACTACGGAATAAACCAACATGACCTAAATCTAAATGAGCGCCATCTAAAGTATGCGTATGCTCAATCAAAGCTAACATTACATCAATCATTTCAACATCAGCTTCAATGCTGTCATGACCATATAACTCTGCACCAAGCTGTAAAGGCGCACGCGTTGCATTAAAATTCTGTGGTTTAGTATGAAGCACAGTACCTGCATAGCAATAGCGAGCCACACCTTCAATTGGTCGTACATGCGCATCTATACGTGCAACTTGTGGCGTCATATCTGCACGCACACCAAGCAAACGACCAGAAAGCTGATCAATGACTTTAAAAGTCACTAAGTCTAAATCTTGATTAGATTCTGATAATGACGACAACGATTCAATGTATTCAATAAATGGTGTGTATACCAATTGATAACCTCGAACTGCAAGGAAATCTAAAGCTGCGCGACGCAAAGTTTCAACGACTTGCGCTTGTTCTGGCAATACATCTGCTACCCCATCTGGTAGCAACCATGTCTCTGAAATGGTCATGTTTCAAACCTAAAATCTGTTCAATGTGGAGGCATCCACATAAAAAGCAACCACATAAAAAAATCGGGTGAATGCCCGATTCAGCGTAGTGTAGCACGAAGATTTATGCGATGCACCTGAGAATTTGAATAATTCGGTATCGTATTGCCTCCAGCACATCAGCACATATTTATGAATTTAATAAATAGATTCAATTAATTAAAAATCACTCATGACTAGCGTCGACTATCGTTCGTGATCCAAAGAACTGTCCAACATCTGAACTATCACCTTGTTTCCAATTGATCAGATTTAATTTTTTGAGTGTTTTAATCGCCTGTAAGTTAAACGCAAAGCAGCCTTTTTCTAAGTTTGCAATTCGCATCTTTTGACCCAATATAATCATTTGACTAATTTGATCATCCCTATCATATTTTTCAAATGAATTTAGCTGATCGCGAGCATAGCTTAAGCTCTGCTCTACCGACCACGGCTGCGATGGCGTATAAATAGCATAAGCAGATTGATCAGTAGCATCACCTATTGTTCCAACTGTTTCTTCTACATCTAAATTATTTAATAAGAATATCCAATCATATCCATGCCAATTTCCCCAAGCCAGTTGATAATCAGATTGATTTGAAATCGGAGGATATTTCAAGCCTTCATATTGGTTAACAATCCGCTCACGTACTTCTGCGAAGGAAGGACTATCGAATGAATCGACTTGAGTAATATGATTCTGGTTCCATTGCGTTTCCTTTAAACGATAGCAAATGCTATTTTTAGGAAAAACAGTATCTTTATAATTTTGATAAAATTTAATTAAATTTTGATTTAATCCATTTGTTTCATTCGAACTTAAATTAATATTTTCACGATATCCTGGCAATACGCGATCAAAAACATTTTGCCCATCTAATTGCACCAACTCAAAACTCAAATCCTGTTGCAACTCAGATGTACGCTCATATCGCCATTGAGTAGGTGTAAGTCTTTTGAAGACATTGCTCTGCGGTGTTCCAATTTCTAAAATTTTAGATTCAGTTAAAATTCTTCTGTCTAAAGGTTGGTTATGTGATTTATTAAAATTAATTTGATTGTCTTGAATCAGATATGTTGTTATCTCAAAAAAATCTGTGCTCAAACCAGATGAGACATTAAATGGTTGATAATATACTTTGTACAGTGCATTTTGTTCTGATGATTCATCATCAGATTTTTTATCATTACTCTGATTCGAGCCACCACCGCAGGCTGTTAAAAGAAGTGTTGAAAATATAATAAGAGTTCCTATTATTTTTTTTGATCCAAGCTTCATAGGTTAACAATCATTTTTAATTTATTTAGGAGCTAAAATAATATCAAAAACAACAAAAAGCTAACAAGAAAAAAATCCTAGAGTTTATTTTTAATTTTTATAAATATCGAAACAGTAAGTTTAATAAAATTCTAATAATTAATCTAAGTCTATACCTTTAATAAAACACTCCATTTTTTGACTTTTTGTATCAGTTGTATCAGAACAAAGAGAGATTCCATCTAAATTAGATATAAATTGAAAACCATGTTTAAGATAAAGATTTTTCGCATGCAGATTATGATCAGAGACGCTTAGTACAATTCGATGATGTCCTTTAGAAATCGCTAACTTCTTAACTGCAACAATCAAATGATCTGCTACACCACTGCCACGAAATAAAGGGTTAACCCACATAACAATCACATTAAACTCTAACTCAGAATTAAGAGTTCCACCAACTATACCCACTGCCCGAGCATTGTGAATCGCGAGAATATATTGATTGTTAGTCCTTTGAGCTGCCCGATTACGCCATTCTTTCTCATCATATTTCTCAGTAGTTGCATAAGTTGCAGTAAATGCATCAGGACGATCAAATAATGACTGCAAACGAATGGCTTTAAGTATCTCCCAATCATCTTCACAAGTAAGACGGAATTCAAAGTTACTTAAATTATAGTTCATTCACATCCTCAAAATTATTATGAATTTTAATAGTTTGAAGTTAAATAAAAATAGTAAGATCATTCCCATGTCTGAAAATAGGTTTATATCATTAAACTAAATGCAATCAATTTGAAATTTTAAACATATAACAACCTAATTTACTATTTCCCTTTACCACTTTTAACTACGATCTCTAAAACATTTACTAGTTCGGCATTTTGTTTTTCTAGTGCGGCAATATTCGCCACTGTTCTATCCAACACCTCTTGTTGAACATGCATTTTCTTTGCCAAATCCTGCATAATTTCTAAGCTTTTTTTAAGGTGTAGCTCTAAGTGAAGCACTTTCTCTTCAAGCTGGAGAACCTCTACATCCTGATTTTTAACTTCTACATTTTTAAATTGAAACCAAAATAAAAAAATAACTGCCAACATTAATAAGATAATGAAACCCCACATCATCATTAATCCCATTTCCCCTCTCCAATTTTTATTTTCTAAAATTATTTATTAAATGATTCGCACAGATCTAGTAAGCGATTCGCATAGCCCCATTCATTATCATACCAAGCAAAAACTTTCGCCTGATGACCAACAACGATTGTTTGTGTTAAATCCACAATCAAAGAATATGGTGAATGATTAAAATCACTTGATACAAGATCCTCATCTGTCACTTGCATAATTTGAGCATAATCAAATTGTGCCGCTTTGACCAACACCTCATTTATTTTATGTACGGTAATTGGTGATTGAGAAATAAAGGTGAGATCAATTGCCGCCACATTTATGGTCGGTACACGTATCGAATATCCATCAATACGATCTTCCATTTTAGGCATAACACGTTTCAATGCACCTAAAGCACTTGATGTCGTTGGAATGATATTTTGTCCAGATGCTCTTGCTCGACGTAAATCTCGATGTGCATGGTCTAAAACAGATTGATCCGCTGTTACCGCATGAATTTCAGTCATCAGTGCTGTTTCAATACCAAAAGCATCATCAATGATTTTAACCAGTGGTACCAATGCTTGCGTTGTACATGAAACACTTGAAATAATTTGATCTGAGGGTTTTACGTCTGCGTGATTTACACCATAAACAATCGCAGCATCAACGGTATCGAAAGGTGCAGCCCCGATAATGACTCTTTTTGCTCCTGCCTCAACATGACGCGTTGCATCAGCTCTGGAGCGGAAAAGACCTGTACACTCAAGCACCACGTCAATATTTAATTTTTCCCATGGTAGACATTCAGGACATTCGTTATTAAACACTTGTAATCTGAGTTGACGTTGATTTGACTGAATGTTCAAAAAAATGTGCTCGCCATCAATTTGAATATCAACTTGTCCAGCAAAACGACCATGCGTCGTATCATATTTAAAAAGATGCACTAAAGTCTGTACATCAGCAATGTCATTAATGGCAACGATTTCAAATTGAAACTTCTTTGAGTTTTCAAACCATGCACGTAACACATTCCGACCAATTCGACCAAATCCATTGATAGCGATACGTTGCATGTAGCATCCTTATTCATCAAAACATCATCTTTTCTATGCTATATGGTAAAACATGAGAAGCATTGTTGAATATAGATTTTTAGCTTAAACACAGTTTTATATGATATTGCTTGTAAAATCGTTGGTTGGGCACACATTTTCCGTTATAATTTAGCACTTTTAAAATCTATGCCATGCAATAGGTTCGATTGTAGAACTTAAAACAACTTTCCTCATTGCATATAGCCAAATTCAAAATTATGGAGTGTCTTGGTTGTGAGTACTCGTTTTATGACATCAGCTGAAATTCGTGAAGCTTTTTTGCGTTATTTTGAATCGCAAGGCCACACACGTGTCGCGTCGAGTTCTCTCGTTCCCGCCAATGACCCAACGTTGCTGTTTACAAATGCTGGAATGAACCAGTTTAAAGATTGTTTCTTAGGCTTAGAAAAGCGCGACTATGTACGCGCAGTATCATCACAAAAATGTGTACGTGCAGGTGGTAAACATAACGACCTTGATAATGTCGGTTATACTGCTCGTCACCATACATTCTTTGAGATGTTAGGTAACTTCTCTTTTGGTGATTATTTCAAACAAAATGCACTTAAATTTGCTTGGGAATTTTTAACCAGCGAACAATGGTTAGGCTTACCAAAAGATCGTCTCTATGTCACGGTTTATCATACTGATGATGAAGCCTTTGACATTTGGAATAAAGAGATCGGCGTAGATGCCGAGCGTATTATCCGTATCGGTGACAACAAAGGCGGTCAATACGCTTCAGATAACTTTTGGGCAATGGGTGATACAGGTCCTTGCGGCCCTTGTTCTGAAATTTTCTATGATCATGGCGACCATATCTGGGGTGGATTACCAGGTACACCAGAAGAAGATGGCGATCGCTTCATCGAAATCTGGAACAACGTTTTCATGCAGTTCAACCGCACTGCGGATGGTGTTATGCACCCTCTTCCAGCACCTTCTGTCGATACAGGTATGGGCTTGGAGCGTATTTCAGCTGTGCTTCAGCATGTCAATTCGAACTACGAAATTGACTTATTCCAACATTTGTTAAAAGCAGCTGCTGACATCATTGGCATTCAAGAAGAAGGTCAACCTTCTTTACGTGTTCTTGCTGACCATGCCCGCTCTTGCTGCTTCTTGATCGCGGATGGCGTGAATCCTTCAAATGAAGGTCGTGGTTATGTGTTACGTCGTATTATCCGTCGTGCAGTACGTCATGGTAATAAACTAGGCGCAACAGGTACATTCTTCTACAAGATGCTACAACCACTCATCGAAGTCATGGGTGAAGCTTATCCTGAATTAGTTACACGTAAAGATGTTATTGAAGCAACTTTAATTCGTGAAGAAGAACAGTTTGCCAAGACACTTGAGCAAGGCTTAAAACTTTTAGAGGGTGAACTCGCTCAACTAAAAGGTAGTGTGATTGCAGGTGAAACTGTATTCAAACTTTATGATACTTATGGCTTCCCAATGGACTTAACTGCTGATATCGCACGTGAACGTGATCTAACGATTGATGAAGCTGGCTTCGAAGTAGAAATGGCTGCTCAACGCCAACGTGCTCGTGATGCTGGTAAATTCGCAGTTGACTATAACAGCATTGTTAAAGTCGAAGGCGAAACACAATTTGATGGCTATGATGCAACTCAGGGTCAAGGTCGAATTGTTGCGATCTATAAAGATGGCGTTCAGGTTGATGAAGTTAACGAAGGTGATGAAGCACTTATCGTATTGAACCAAACCCCTTTCTATGCAGAAAGTGGTGGTCAGATTGGTGACACAGGTATCTTCAAGAACGATACAGGTATCTTTGAAGTTCAAGATACTAAAAAATCTGGTGGAGCATTTGTACACCAAGGTATCGTTACTGTTGGTAGCCTAAAAACTTCACAAAATGTAGAAGCGACAGTTAAAGCAGATCTACGTGATGCAACCGCTCGCAATCACTCTGCGACTCACCTTTTACATGCTGCATTACGTCAGATTTTAGGTGATCACGTTCAACAAAAAGGTTCTTTAGTCGCAAGCGATATTTTACGTTTTGACTTTGCCAATGATCAACCTGTTACGTTTGAACAAATTCAACAGATCGAACGTTTAGTCAATGCTGAAGTGATCGCAAATACTCCAGTAAATACCGAACTTCTCGATATCGAATCTGCAAAAGCGAAAGGCGCAATGATGCTTTTCGGAGAAAAATATGGCGAAGAAGTTCGCGTATTGTCTATGGGTTCTGTGATTGAGGAGAAAAACTTCTCGATCGAACTATGTGGTGGTATTCACGTAAAACGTACAGGTGATATTGGTTTATTCAAGATCACCTCTGAAGGTGGTGTTGCCGCAGGTGTTCGTCGTATCGAGGCGGTAACAGGTACAAAAGCACTCGAAGCTGTTCAAAAAGCCGATCGTGATATTCAGACAATCAATGGTTTACTTAAAGCTCAAAAAGAGCAAACCGTTGAGAAGGTTGAAGCAATTGTTGATACGGCGTCTAGCTTGCAAAAACAGATTGAACAACTTAATCAGAAGTTAGCAAGTTTCCAAGCAGCTGAATTACTCGGCCAAGTAAAAACAATTGCTGGTCGTCAAACACTTATCACGACTGTTCAAGGTCTGGATGCAAAGTCACTACGCAATCTACATGACAGCGTAAAATCAAAATTGGAAGATGCAGTCATTATTTTAGCTGGCGTTGAAGGCGATAAAGTGAGTTTAATCGCGTCCGTCGCTAAACAATATGCTGCAACTCTAAAAGCAGGTGACATCATCAAACACTTAGCTCAAGAGCTTGGTGGTAAAGGTGGTGGTAAACCTGACTTAGCACAAGGTGGCGCGCCACTAAACGAGAAGTTTGATCAAGTGATCGCAGCATTACCTGCATGGCTTGAGCAATAAGAACTTCACTTTTGTGTAACTGACCCTGATGCCTCTCGGGGTCATGGCTTATATGGAACAACTATGGCATTAATCGTTCAAAAATATGGCGGTACTTCTATGGGTACTCCTGAGCGCATTTTAAATGTAGCTCGTCGTGTCAAGCGTTGGCATGATCACGGTCACAAGGTGGTCGTTGTCGTGTCTGCAATGAGTGGTGAAACAAACCGCTTACTTGCGCTTGCTAAAGCCATTACCACCACCCCTGACCCACGTGAATTAGATCAAATGGTATCAACGGGTGAACAAGTAACGATTTCCATGTTAGCTATGGCACTGAACTCAATTGGTGTAGAAGCTAAATCTTATACAGGTCGCCAAGTCGGTATTAAAACGGATAGTGCTTTCACCAAAGCACGTATTGAATCTATTGATACTGATGTGATGACAAAGGACTTAGATGCTGGTCGCGTACTCGTCGTTGCAGGTTTCCAAGGCTTTGACGCTGAAGGTAATACAACAACACTTGGTCGTGGTGGTTCGGATACTTCTGGTGTAGCACTTGCAGCAGCACTTAAAGCAGATGAATGTCAAATTTATACTGATGTTGATGGCGTATACACGACTGATCCGCGTGTTGCACCAAAAGCGAAGAAAGTTGACCGTATCTCTTTTGAGGAAATGCTAGAAATGGCATCTTTAGGCTCAAAAGTTTTACAAATCCGCTCTGTTGAATTCGCAGGTAAATATCAAGTTCCACTGCGTGTATTATCAAGTTTTGATAATGATGATGATGGCGCATTTGATGAAGATTTCAAACAAAACGTAGGCACACTAATTACGACTGAGGCAGAGGACGATATGGAACAACCAATCATTGCAGGTATTGCATTTAACCGTGACGAAGCAAAACTCACTATTTTGGGTGTTCCTGATGAGCCAGGTATTGCATCTAAAATCTTGTCACCAATCAGCAATGCCAACATTGAAGTGGATATGATTATCCAAAATGTTGAAGAAGATGGTACGACTGATTTTACCTTCACAGTTAATCGCACTGATTTAGCAAAAGCAAAAGCTATCCTAGAGCAAACTGCAAGCAGCATCGAAGGATGTGAAGTTGTAACTCGTGATGACATCGTTAAAGTATCTATCGTTGGTGTTGGTATGCGTTCACATGCAGGTGTTGCGAGCAAAATGTTCACTGCATTAGCTGATGAAAGCATCAATATTTTGATGATCTCTACCTCAGAAATTAAAATTTCTGTATTGATTGAAGAAAACTATTTAGAGCTTGCTGTTCGTTGTTTACACACTGCATTTGGCTTAGACCGTGAACACGGCGAAAGCAGTGCACGTGCTTAATTAATAGCTGCTTAAACATATTTACTTTCAAGTAAATAGCAAAAAAAAACAGAGCCACTATAGTTTTTCCTACAGTGGCTCTGTTATATTAATCCGTGAGGTTTTTCAGGAAGTTCCAACAGAACTTACGAAAAAGAATGTTTTTTACATATTTCTGTTAGAATTTTCTGTATATTAAGGCTGTGCTTTCTAAAATGAATTCCCTGTCGCAAGTTTAAGCGTTTAGCAAGGAGATAAACATGCTGATTCTGACCCGTCGTGTCGGAGAAACATTAATGATTGGGGATCAAGTCAGTGTTACTGTGCTTGGCGTAAAAGGCAATCAGGTGCGTATTGGTGTAAATGCTCCAAAAGAAGTTTCTGTGCATCGTGAGGAAATTTACCAACGTATCCAACATGAACGTGCCATGCATGAGCATCTACAACATCTTGATCAAGATTATCAACTTTCTTATGAAGAAGATAATACCGATTTTACTCGAAATAATAACTTCAATCGTTAATGCACAGAATTTTTCTCCAATAATTAAAGCGACTTTTTACAGTCGCTTTAATTATTTTGGGCAAAGTATTTTATAAACCTAATGCTTTTCTCACTGGCGCATAACTACGACGATGCTCATCTATCACACCATGAGTAGCAATCGCCTCAAAATGCGCTTTTGTAGGATAGCCTTTATGCTTTGCAAATCCAAAGTCAGGATATTGTAAATCTAAAGCTTTCATCTGATGATCTCGAGTTACTTTCGCTAAAATACTCGCGGCACTAATCTCAGCATGACTCGCATCTCCCCCAACAATCGCCTCACAAGGAATAGTGATTCCCTTAGGGATTTGATTACCATCCACGATGACTTTTTCTGGTTGAGTTTGTAAACCCTCTACTGCTCTACGCATTGCCAAAAATGTCGCTTGTAAGATATTGAATTCATCAATTTCAGCATGAGTTGCTTCTGCAATTGACCACGCCAATGCTTTTTCTTTAATTTCTAAAAAGAGTTTTTCTCGTTTCTTCTCAGTTAATTTTTTAGAATCATTTAATCCTTCAATCGGATTATTCGGATCTAAAATTACAGCCGCCGCAACCACTGAACCTACCAATGGCCCACGCCCTGCCTCATCTACACCAGCAACAAACATATCTTTTCCACAAAAAATTAGCTGCCTTGATTGCAGCTAACTGAACGTTATTCACTAATTTATTATTTTACCACTTCTGACACACAAGCATTCATTGTTTTTGCAACAGCAACACCTGTTAACGCTGTTCTAGCTTTTGAATCGACGGCAGCTAAAGCAAGTTCAGATGGAGACAGAACAGTTGGTGCATTCTTTCCAACACATTTACATATTTGTTTTTTCTTTTGCTTCTTTAATTCACTGCTCATTAATCGACTCGCCACCTTCCACGCAGCAAAATCATCTATATCATGGCTACACTTTGTTTGCGCAGCAAACTCAATAGCAGATATACCTAATTTTAATTTGCTGTGTTCAGCACTTTGAGCACTGCTACATGCCAATAGAGTTAAGGATGTTGATAGAATGAATAACAAATGATTCTTTTTCATTATTTATAGCCTAATTATGTGATTAAAGTTTTAAGTGTTCAAATTAGATGATCTAAGCGTGATTTAAAATTGAAAAATGGTATTAATTTTACTTTTTATTAAAAAAGCAAAGCCGAAATATCCAACTTTGCTAGTTATGTACTGAATTAATTATTTATTCAATGCTTCAGCAACACATGCATTTACCGTTTCAGATACCACTTGGCTTACGATTGTTGCACGAGCAGTTGGATCAATCGCAGCAGTCGCTAATTCTACTGTTGTAACGCTATTTGGAGCTTTCTCACTTACGCAACCACAAACATTCGTTTGAATGTTTTCACGTTGTTCAGTCGTCATCAAACGTGTCGCTGTTTTCCAAGCTGGTAAAGTATTTATTTCATTGATACATTTCGCATTTACAGCAACTTTCAATGCTGTCATGCCTAACTGTTGAGATGTGGTAGCTGTAGTGTTATTCGCATTTGGTGCTACACAAGCATTAAGCGCAAATAGTGCTGGCAATACAAGTAATAATTTTTTCACGACCTTAGACCTATATCCAAAATTTTGGCAGGCGTATTTTGACGAAATAAAAGATTTAATCAATTGACTCTGTAGACTTATTACATAATATAACAATAGGCAAATTTCATTGAACGTTGCATGCATAAAACGCTCTGTTACGTATACACTGTATAAGCAATAAAAAGAGCTAATTAAAATCAAATCACTCATATCACAGCTAGGATGTTGCGATGTCAACCTCAGCACAATATTACACACGCACGGCGCAAGTTCTGCATTGGCTCATGGCTGCTATTTTTATTACCGCATGGCTGATCGGATTCTATAGCGGAAACTTTTTAAGCTATGAAGTCGATGGTGGATTTAAGGGAACTGTCATTACCCTACATAAAAATATAGCAACAACAATTATTTTCTTGGTTGTTATTCGTATTTTTTGGCGCTACACACATCCTGCACCAAAGTTACCAGCAACGATGTCACCGATGATGAAAGGCTTAGCGCATATAGGGCATTTATTCCTTTATTTAATGTTATTAGCTCTACCAATTACGGGTTGTTTGTTTAGTTGGAGTGCTGGTCATCCTGCACCTGTTTTATATTTATTTGAGATCCCTCGTTTAGTACAAGATAATCCCGATCTACTTGCAATTGTAAAACCGCTGCATATTTATTTATCTTGGTTTGCAGGTCTACTAGTTGCTGGACACATTTTGGCTGCGATTAAACACCATGTGATTGATAAAGATAACGTCTTGCTGAGTATGTTACGTCAACCTAAATAAATATAAAGGCATAAAAAAACCGCATAATGCGGTTTTTTTATTTTAAATGGCTTTAATTTCTTCAATCCACTTTTGCTTTTCTTCATCAGAAATAAACGAAGCTTCAAAAGAGTTGATCGCAAGCTGCTTTAATTCATCATGACTCAGTGCTAACGCTTCTTGAATCGCAATAAAGTTATCATTCATGTAACCACCAAAATATGATGGGTCATCTGAATTAACAGTAACATGTACACCTTTCTGTAATAGACGACGAATATTATGTTCGCCCATATCTTTCACAACGCACAATTTCAAGTTACTGAGTGGACAAACCGTTAACGGCATCTTTTCAGAAATTAAACGTGTCATCAAACGCTCATCTTCTTCTGAACGTACACCATGATCGATACGATTCACTTTGAGTAAATCCAGTGCTTCCCAGATATATTCTGGTGGGCCTTCTTCACCAGCATGTGCAACAATCAAAAATCCTGCTTCACGCGCTTTAGCGAAAACACGTTCAAACTTTGATGGTGGATGACCAACTTCACTTGAATCCAGTCCAATTGCAATAATGTCATCTTTAAATGGCAATGCTTGCTCAAGTGTTTCAAATGCTTTTTCTTCGCTTAAATGACGCAAGAAGCACATGATCAACTGAGAGCTAATCCCTAATTTTTCTTTTGCATCTGTGCATGCACGTTTTAAACCCGCCAATACTGTCGCAAATTCAACTCCACGCTCAGTATGTGTCTGTGGGTCAAAGAACATTTCTGTATGAACAACTCGATCTTCAGCACATTTTTCAAAGTATGCCCAAGCGAGATCATAAAAGTCTTGTTCATGAACAAGTACATTTGCACCTGCATAGTAAATGTCTAGAAATGATTGAAGATTGTGAAAGTTATAAGCTTGTTTCACTTCTTCAACTGATTGATAAGGAATCTGAATCTGATTACGCTGTGCAATTGCAAACATCAGTTCTGGTTCAAAAGTCCCTTCAATATGCACATGCAATTCGGCTTTTGGTAAAGCACGAATCAGCTCGATTTGATTCATATGAACTCCGCGTCTAAATAAAAAAGGGTGTTACCTGAACGAGTACACCCTTTTAGGGTTCTCTTTGAAAAAATACTTCTCAAAGAGAATAATAAATGAATAGCAACGATTTGCTTAGCCACCAAATGCGATGAATTTAAATACCCACAAAGCAGCAATAATCCAAACCATATATGGAACTGTTTTTGCTTTGCCTGTCAGTAATTTAACTAGCGCATAGCTAATGAAGCCCATTGCAATACCATCTGCAATCGAATAAGTAAATGGCATAAATACGATGGTTAGAAATGCAGGAACTGCTTCCGTAATATCATCCCAATCAATGTGCGTAATCCCTTGAATCATCAACACACCGATGAATAACAAAGCTGGTGCAGTCGCAAAACCTGGTACAGATTGAGCCAATGGTGCAAGGAATAAGCATCCAATAAATAAGAATGCAACCACAACCGCTGTTAAACCTGTACGTCCACCCGCTGCAACACCCGAAGCAGACTCGATATATGGTGTGGTAGATGATGTACCTAGGGCAGCACCTGCAACAATAGCAGTAGAGTCAGCAAATAACGCTTTCTTCAAACGTGGTAATTTTCCATCTTGAAGAAGGCCAGCACGATGTGAAACACCAACCAAAGTCCCTGTACTATCAAACAAATCTACGATAAAGAAGACAAAAATTACCCCAACCATACTTGCAGTAAATAATCCTTCAAAGTCCATTTGCATAAAGGTAGGCGCTAAAGAAGGAACTTGACCAACAACACCCTTGAATTCATTTAAGCCCATTGCTGTTGCAATCGCAGTAACGACCAAGATACTAATAATAATTGCGCCACGCACTTTAAATTGGTGCAATACAACAATCATTAAAAAGCCAAATAATGCCAATAGAACTGTAGGCTGTTTAATATCACCCAAACCCACTAAAGTTGCAGGATTATCTACAATGATTCCAGCATTTTTAAGTGCAATCAAAGCAAGGAATAAACCAATACCACCACCGATTGCAAACTTTAACGACATAGGAATTGCATTCACGATTGCTTCACGAATTTTGAAAAAGCTAATCGCTAAGAAAACCAAACCTGAAACGAACACAGCCGCCAAAGCCGTTTGCCAAGGCACCCCCATGCCTAAGCACACTGAATAGGTAAAATAAGCATTTAAGCCCATACCTGGTGCAAGTGCGATTGGATAATTTGCAACAATCCCCATGACCAAGCAGCCAATTGCAGCTGCCAAACAGGTCGCTACAAAGACAGCGCCATGATCCATTCCTGTTTCAGAAAGAATGAGTGGGTTTACAATGATGATGTAACACATGGTCAAAAATGTAGTTACACCAGCTAGAACTTCTGTTCTAAAGTTGGTTTTATTATCGCTCAACTTAAATAAGCGTTCTAACAAACCAGCCGAAGCATTAGGCGTTGTCATAACATAGCACCTGTTAAAATCTAAGATCGTAGAATTTGAAATCTATACGCTTGTGTTTCAAATAGTTTTTTGAATGTACACAAAAAGGTATACAAGACAATAAAGCAATCTATATGCCAATATTGCACTTGCTACGCAGACGATAGGTATAAATTTGATTCCGATATCAAAACGTAAAAAGCTGCATAACGAGATGCAGCTTTTTATTTAATGGTAAATATTTTAACAGATTCTCATCAAAACTTGAGTATCACAGCATAAAAAAAGCATAAACAATCCATTCATCCTGAGTCACCTAATTTTTGATTAGATGATCAAGCAAAATTCAACTTTTTTGCTTATAAGAAGACAAATGCGTATTGTGCTTTACATAGTTAGGATTATGTTGGATCTCATTTAAACTATGCTCAGCATCATTGACAATCTTTATAAGCTCTTCCCGCTTTTTGTTTTGGGCATCCGCATACGATGCATATCCCAAAACAAAGACGGAACAAACAACTAATAGTGCAAGTAATATCTTCATTATTATTATCTCAATTGTATGCTTTTCTTTAATACTAACAAAATAGAACAAAAATGAGAACCACTTAACATTTAACAACCACTAATTAGCAATAAGTCACAATTATATAACCTTTCACAAATTGGTTCTGTACATTTTATATCCAAATAAATACTAGAATAATCTAGTTTTTAAAGCAATAGCATTTTATATAATTCAATTAGATAGCAAGTTTTTGTATAGCTAAATTTTACCAATTGGTTGATTTATCAATATATAAAGCTGTTACATTTAGTTAAACAAACATCTTTGCTCAAAGAGCAAAGATGTTCCGTATTGCAACAATTTAGATATTTAGAATTGATAGTTTAAACGAACTAAGAAATTACGCGGTGTTCCCGGCATTGATGCTGAGCGCCAATATTCTTTATTCGTTAAATTATTCACTGCTATCGTTACATTCCAAGGATCAGCACTGTAACCAATTGCCGCATCTACTCGAGTAAAACCATCAAATGACATAGGATCATTATCCAAATTACCGCGTGCATAGACTGTTGCATCACCTACATAAGTTGCACCAACCTCTGTATAGATTTTATCTGTCGGCAAATAGCGTACAAATAAGTTACCTGTATGTTTTGGCACGTTATTCAGTACTTTACCAATATTCTGAGGTTTCTCCTTATCCTTTGTAACTTCGGCTTCGTTATATCCATAACCACCACGAACAAATAAATTATCCAACACACGCCCAATGAAGCTAAATTCAACACCACGAGAACGATGTTGCCCACCGACAGCCCAGACATTTGGCTCATCATCTGGATTAGGCTTATAGCGAATATTGTTTTTACGAATATCAAATACAGAAAGTTGAGTATTTAAACGATCATTGATCCAATCACTTTTAACACCCACTTCATATTGTTCGTTGTATTGTGGCTCTGCATCAAAAGCATCTAAGTTTGTATTTGCAGACACTACATTTACACCAACACTCCCCCCAAATGGTGCAAAACTTTTACTATAAGATGCATAGAAACTTTGACTTTCAATTGGTTGCCAAATTAAACCGATGTTCGGGCTAAAACTTTCACCATCAATACTACGTTGATAATCAGGATCATTACTGTCTTTCAAACGGTTTGTTGTCTTCGAATGGAAATAATCATAACGCCCACCGAGCATAACTTTGAAATAATCATTAAAGCTAATTAAATCCTGAATAAATAAACCATAAGCTTCACTTTGATTATAGTTATGTGTATTAAGCTTTAAATCACTGCCGTCTCGTGAGTTAGAACGCTCACCTGTCAATGGATTGACATATCCCCACAGAATTGAACCATCTTGATTTTTATTTGCGAGTTTTGGTTCACGTTGCTCATAGGTCCAATCTGCACCCACTAGAAGGTTATGCTTTAAGCGACCTGTATCAAATTCACCACGAATATCAAAGCTATTACTGGTCGTCTTATTACTTGTTTGTTGCCAATAATAAATTTGAGAGATTTCCCCTGCATGCCCATCACAAGAACCAATGTTTTTAGCTACCGTCTGATCAGTCTGACAATACGTACCAGAATAAAAGTGATCAAAGTTTTGTTCAGCTTGACGATGACTTAAAGCCCAATGAAAGTTCCAATTTGGCGCAAATTCATAATTCAAGTCTGAACGGGCTATCTGTAATACGTCATTGACATAATCGCCTTTTTGCGCAAATCCTGTTTTGATCGAAGTTCCTTTTGGAAGCTCAGAAAATTCAGGTCCTCGATCTGGAACGCGATGCAATTTGTCATAGGTGTATTGCATCGTCCAAGTTAGACCATCATCATTCTTATAAGTAAAACTTGGAGACAACATTTCGATTTTATTTTCAATGCCTGAACGGAAACTATTAGACTCTCCATATTCGCCAGTCAAACGCACAGCCACGTTATCTGTTAATACTTGGTTTAGGTCAACTGTTGAACCATAGTTATCATATGATCCGCCATAAATACCAACAGAACTTTTAGAATTAAAATTGGCAACTTTACTGACCATATTGATCACACCACCACCAGAACTACGTCCATAAAGTACTGAGGCAGGACCTTTTAAAATCTCAATTCGCTCAACATTAGCAGTACTACGGCGCACCTGCCCACTTTCGCGAATACCATCACGATAGATATCACCAGTATCTGCATTAAATCCTCTTAGGCTAATCCCATCTCCACGCATATCATAACTCGTAGAAACACCCGGTGTTCCTTGCAACATGACGCTCAGATCATTGGCTCCATAGATTTTATATTTTTGAACATCAATGGTATCAATGGTCTGGGGAATATCTTTTTTCTTAAGACCGTTACGAGTCACACTTGCCTGTTCATAATCAATATAACTTTTGATTGGATCAAGCTCACTCATCGCCTCGATTTTAATTGTAGGCATAACAGCTGTTTGCGTATTTTCTTCGTTCGCAATCGCATATTGCGCTTGGATCAGCATCACCGTAAGTAAACTGAACTTAAAAACAGGCTTAGTATGTGCACTAGGTATCGAGAGACTCATAAAAATATCCAAACTCAAATAAAAATTAAAAAAAGCTTAAAAATATAAAAACGATACAATTTTAATAAAAATAATTCTCATTTTCATCATCTTTAAGTCTATTTTTTGCTTTTAGTGCTTATTTATCGCCCAGATGAGATAGATAGAGCGGATACAGTGAGTAAAAAATTGCCAAAAATATTTTTAACATCCATGTGTTATTCTTTTTAAACAATTTTACATTCGGCTACGCACAAAATAATTCAATCTTTTTTAGGGTTCTAATGAAACATCCACTCTAATATGGAAGATTGAGTGTCCTTAGTTCCTTATCGCTCAGCATAAATTTTCTACCCCTTGCCGCTAACAAGACGATTGACCTTCCCCTTCTCCAACTTCCAAAGTAATGAATGAGGGGATTCCATCGTTGGAGTTAACGCTTGGAAAGAAACTCTAATTTTAGAGACTTAAATATTATGTATGATCGGTTAGCTACTACAATTTAACGGTTAAATCATCACTTATACGAAATACTTCCCTCCCTAAACTTCACATTCATTCATGTTCCGCTTTATGTATATTATGATGCAATTATCCATCAATGAAGATTTGAAGAGTTAGATGCGTACAGAACTGAGAACTAAAATCATAGAAGTATGTGATGATAAAATTGCTAAAAAAGGCAGTAATGTTGGTTTATCTTTTTATGCATTTTTTGCCAATAAAAATGATGATCCTGAGCAGCTTATGGAAGCAGCACATTGGTGGATTATGGAACATCGATTAGATCATTTTGAAAAAGCAACTAAAATTAAAACACTCATCTTGGAACAATCAAACTGACTCCTAATAAAGACTGATTGCTTTAACTTGTGTTGCTTGAACTCAAACAAAAATATTTCCAATGAATAGCTTAATATCCATGTTTAAGTAAAAGGCAATTCATTTCCATTATGAAAAGAGCATAGTATATTGATTTTAAAACTCGTATTTATGTTCTTTTATGCACTCAAGAAAAACCAGCGATGCAGGCATCTTTTTGTGGATGGTGTATCAAACCATGCAAAAAATGGATTTAGATGCAGCAGCAATTTTTGCTAGTGTGCATTTACCTGACCAACCCCCAGATAAATTTGTTCGACGTGATAACTCAACCCAACAACGTTTTTGGCAAGCGGCTGAACAAATCAGTCAAGATCAAGATATTGGATTACATGTCGGCGCAAATGTACCCGCCTTTCGCGGTCAAGTAATTGAATATCTTTTTTTGAGCAGCCCAACATTTGGTGAGGGATTAAAACGAACTGTTCGTTATCAAGCCTTACTTACGGATGCAATGTCCTTCAAACTGGATGAATCGAATAGCGACTATATGATCATCTCAGGTTTAACACACCCTGTAAGACATTACCTTGAATGTGCGATTGGAATTTTTTTAAATTTTTTCAAATATATTAGTCAAGATGCTTTTTCGCCTTTAGAAATTTGGCTGCCCTACAATGAGGGTGCTTGTTCTGAAGAATATCAAAAAATATGGAAATGTAAGGTTCAACTGGCACAAACTGAGGGTGCAATCTGTTTTGATCGAAAACTATTGGATCAACCCTCACCCGCTTACGAACCTGAATTATTAAAAATTCATGAGCATCATGCTAAATCACAACTTGAGCTTTTAGATAAACATCAACTAATTACCGAAATAGAAAGAATTTTAGCAAGTGGCTTATTAGAGTCAGGTGAATTCGATCAAAATTGTGTAGCTCAACATTTAAATCGAAGTGCTAGAAGCCTCAGAGCAGATTTACAACTGATTAATACCAGCTATGAAAAAGTGATTGCACAATATAGAGAACGCCTTTCTCGACGACTTTTATCACAAACCCAAGAAACAATTGATCAAATCGTATATTTAACAGGATTTTCTGAACCCTCTGCCTTTTCTAGAGCATTCAAGCGCTGGACGGGAGAAACACCTACTGCATATAGACAACGTAAGCGATCTGCATTTGATTAAGTTGGCAATATAAAACTGTCAGTTAAGTCAAAAGGAAACCTAATTATTTTTCTAAAATCCAACTCATGTTTTAAGAGGTTTTTTTACATGATTGGTTTTCCAGTAGGTATATTCGTTGCAAATGGCATGGAATGGTATTTTCATAAAGTGTGGTTACATGAGTTCCCAAGCAAAAATAGAAATAGCCCTTTCTTTACCCATATTGCCCATCACAAACGTGCTCGTCTAAATGACTTTCATGATGAAGGCTATGCTGAATCTATGTTTAAAAATTCAGAAATGTATAATGAAAAATCAGCTTTAATTGGCTTAACCATTGCATCAACAGTGTTTCTACCAGTAGCGCCTTTTTTTACAGCGGGTTTGTACTACGGAATTTGGAATTATTGGAAAGTTCATGCCAAATCTCATCTTGATCCAGAATATGCCAAAAAGCGCATCCCATGGCATTATGATCACCACATGACTAGCAATCAAAATGCAAACTGGTGTGTAACTAAGCCTTGGTTTGATTACATCATGGGGACTCGTGTTTTAACTGATGTATCGGATACCGAAACAAATCCTTTAGCGATTAAAATGCCATTATGGTTAGAAAAAAGAGTAAATCGCACTGCACGACGTCTACTTCCGAAAGCATTTGCTAAAATTGATAAGAATACACAAACAGATCAATTCAATTTAAGCCAAGGCATTGAAGTCGCACTTTAGAGAAGTTTAAGCAATAAAAAAGCCTAATCATAAAGATTAGGCTTTTTAGCAAAACCAAATTATTTAATAAAAATTAAGCCGTTTTCTTCGCCATATTATTTTTACGAATCGTAATCATCAGCAATTGAACTGCTGCTGGGGTCACACCAGGAATACGGCTTGCTTGTGCTAATGTTTCTGGTCGTACTGTTTTTAACTTCAATGTGATTTCACGAGATAAACCTGAAATACCATCATATTCAAAATCAGCAGGGATTCGAGTTTCTTCAAGACGCTTTAATTGAGCAACATCTTCGTGCTGGCGGTTGATATAGCCTTCATATTTCACAGCAATCTCAATCTGCTCACCAACTTGCTGAGATACCTCAGAACCCGTTAATTCAGCAATTTGAGTGAAGTTAATGTTTGGACGCTTAAGCAAGTCAATCGCACTACATTCTTTACTTAAATCAGCACCTGTCATTTCAACAAACTTTTTACCCATTGGGTTGTTTGGTGCTGCCCATAAATGTTGTAGACGCGAAGTTTCACGCTCAACTGCTTCCATTTTTTCACTATAAGCAGCCCAACGTTCGTCATCAACTAAACCAAGCTCACGACCAATTTCAGTTAAACGCTGATCTGCATTGTCTTCACGCAACATCAAACGATATTCCGCGCGTGAGGTAAACATACGATATGGTTCTTTCGTTCCTAATGTAATCAAGTCATCAACGAGTACGCCCATATAAGCTTGATCACGTTTCGGCGTCCATTCTTCTTGCTCCCACGCACGGCGCGCAGCATTTAAACCAGCAAGTAAACCTTGTGCACCCGCTTCTTCATAACCCGTCGTACCATTAATCTGACCAGCGAAATATAAGTTTTGAATGGCTTTAGTTTCGAGCGTGAATTTTAATGCTTGTGGGTTAAAATAATCATATTCAATCGCATAGCCTGGACGTAGGATATGCGCATTTTCCATACCACGGATCGAACGAACTAAATTAAACTGAACGTCAAATGGCAATGACGTTGAAATACCATTTGGATAAAGCTCGTGTGTATCTAAACCTTCAGGTTCAAGGAAAACTTGATGTGAATCTTTATCTGCAAAACGATGAATTTTATCTTCAATCGATGGGCAATAACGAGGGCCAACACCTTCGATCACGCCTGTGTACATTGGTGAACGATCTAAACCACCACGAATGATTTCATGGGTTTTTTCACTTGTATGGGTAATATAGCAATTGACTTGTTCTGGGTGCATAGAGACATCACCCATAAATGACATCACAGGTGATGGAAAATCACCTGGCTGTGGAGTCATGACTGAAAAATCAACTGAACGTGCATCAATACGTGGCGGTGTACCTGTTTTCAAACGACCTACTGGTAATTTAAGTTCACGTAAACGATGAGCAAGTGCAATCGAAGGTGGATCACCTGCACGACCACCACTTGAGTTTTGTAAACCAATATGAATCACACCACCCAAGAATGTACCTGTCGTCAACACAACTGTTTTGGTATCAAAACGAATACCCATTTGTGTTACGACACCTTTAACAGTATCGCCTTCAACAATCAGGTCATCAGCCGCTTGTTGAAAAATATCCAAGTTTGCTTGATTTTCTAAGGTTTCACGAATCGCGGCTTTATAACGGACACGGTCTGCTTGTGCACGTGTTGCACGTACAGCAGCACCCTTACGTGAATTTAGGATACGAAACTGAATACCACCTTTATCAGCAGCCAACGCCATTGCGCCGCCCAATGCATCAATTTCACGTACTAAATGTGACTTACCAATACCACCGATCGCTGGGTTACAGCTCATCTGCCCCAAAGTTTCAATATTATGCGTTAACAATAATGTTTGTCTTCCCATACGTGCAGCAGCAAGTGCCGCTTCCGTACCAGCGTGACCGCCACCAATTACGATAACGTCGTAAACCTTAGGATAGTGCATAGTGGTAAATGTGTATTCAAAAAATGACAGAGTATTATACAGGAGTTTTCCATTAAATTGACAAAAATGGTCAATATTCTTGTTTTTAGCAATCCGTTGAAATGGTTGCAAAATACACAAAAAGTAACGTTATGTTGCAATTCCACCCTACTGTTAACATAGCGCCCCATAATCGGTAACTTGAACACCACTGTTTTATTTAAGGAATTTCTTATTCTAGATAATGCATAACAAATACTTTAGGAAAATGATATGAACACTAAGCTTTTATTATCATCGCTAATTTGTGGCTTATGTTTCACAGTAGCGGCACATGCAAATACCAAATCAAACACAGACCAACTCGCTCAAAAGTATGTGCAAGTATGTAAGAGCAAAAAACAAGGTGATATGGTTTCTTTTGCTCAAAAAGGTGTGATTTTCAATGGTGTTTGTCAACCAAATGACGCTGGTAAATTAGTATTCCAACCACCAATGCCCGCAAGTAATGCAATGCCTGAAACGCAAAGCAAGATTTCAGAAACACAATCCGCACCTCGCCCAGTAAGTGCGCCGATGCAGGCACCAATGCAACATCAAATGATGCAGCAACCACCAGCAATGATGGCACCATCTGGTGATATGGATCAAACTGCTCCATAAACTTATATTTTCAAAAAAGGATGCTTAAATGCATCCTTTTTTATGGATTTTGAATACATAGATAGCTTAATTTCTAAAAAAATAGCCTTAAAATTGTAATCAGCTTATTTTATTGTCCCTTTCATGGTCATGAATCTATTACAATAATCGCAAATATATTTTCTTAGGTTTTCCTGTGAACTGGCTACAAATTCATATTACTGTTGATCAAAATCAAGTTGAACTCACCGAAACATTGCTTCTTTCTTTAGGTGCTGTCAGTGTGACTTTAGACGATGCAGAAGATCAGGCTTTACTTGAACCACTACCAGGCGAAACCCCTCTTTGGAATAAAGTTATCGTTACAGGGATCTATCAACAAGACGAAGAAGATCCAATCGATGTTGATACATTAGAAGCTTTTTTAAAAGCTCAACTTCCAGATGTTCCAATGCGCCATGAGTATTTGGAAAACCAAGTATGGGAACGTGCTTGGATGGATTATTACGAGCCAATCCAAATCGGCGAAAAATACTGGATCGTGCCAGAATGGTTAGAACCACCTGAGGCAGACGCGACAAACATCAAACTTGATCCAGGTTTAGCATTTGGTACAGGTAACCATGCAAGCACCTTCTTATGCTTACAATGGTTAGGCAAAACCGATGTTAAAGACAAAATTGTCATCGATTATGGCTGTGGTTCAGGTATTTTGGGTGTTGCAGCATTGTTACTTGGTGCTAAAAAAGTTTATGCAACCGATATTGATCCACAAGCTGTGTTGGCAACAAAACAAAATGCAGAATTAAATTGCGTACTTGATCGCCTTTATGTTGGTCTCCCTGAAGAGTTTGATCAGGAGTTCAATCAACAACAAGCTGATGTGTTAGTAGCAAATATTTTAGCTGCACCACTAATGGCACTAGCGCCTGAATTCTCAACTTTAATCAAAAGTGAGGGGGAGTTCGCACTTGCAGGTGTAATCGAAGAGCAAGTTGCTGATGTTTCTAGTGTTTACTCTGAGTTTTTTGATATATTAGACATCGAAAAGCGTGAAGAAAACTGGTGTCGCATTTCAGGAAAACGCAAAACAACAATTTGAGAATACTTTTTCTTATGAGTGAAAAACAGACCCGCTGCCCCAAATGTTCAACTGTGTACAAAGTGACCCTTTCACAACTCAGCGTTGCTCAGGGCATGGTTTGTTGCCCAAAATGCATGATCAACTTCAATGCATTGACCAATCTTTTAGATTCAGAGGCGAATGAAACGGTTCCTAGCACTACGAACCGTTCACTCTTTTCATCAATACAACCAGACAGCTCATTTGCAGAAAAACAAATGCAGATATTGAGTATTTTTGATCAAAAAATTGAAAACTCAAATATCGACTTACTGACTTATTTAAATAACTTAAATTACTTTAATACCGAACCCGTTACAGCCCTTCCCAACCTAAACCTTTCGGAAGATGCCTTATTAATAGAGCACGAGCCAAATACTAAACAACACGGATGGCTTTATTACTCTTTATGGGGAATCGGCAATATTGTTTTAATTCTTGTATTTGCTTTTCAAATATTGTGGTTCAATCCAAAGCTTATGCATGAAAGCCCAGCATTGAATCGAATTTTCAATTATGCATGCGGTATTTTGACCTGCAAAACTTTAGACGAACAATACAAGTATCTCAGTTTTGAAAAAGTGAAAGTAAAACGTATCAGCAAAGATGAAACCAAGTTTTCTGGCGTGCTAATCAATCACCATGAAAACAGCATTTTGATTCCTTCTATTAAAGTTGTTCTAAAAGAAAAGGGTGAAACCATCACCGACATCACATTGAAGCCACAAGACTATCTTGTAGACAGTCTAAAAATGATTCAACGTATTCCATCAAACAGTCCTTTTAGATTCGAATTTACCATTCCAAAAAGCAAAAATAGCTTTGATGACTATAGTTTAGAAATTGTACAGCCCTAAAAGCATAAAAAAGTGACAAAAAAACAAAAAAAAGTGCAGTTAATTTGCTCACTTTTTCACAGACAGTGGTATGATACGCGCCACGAATGCTTTGACCTACATACTCCTCGTTATTTATAGACAATAAAATCGTTAAACGAACTGTGCTTCTATCCCATAAGCGCATTGTTGGTTTTTTTGTTTTTGAAAGTAGGCAGTAACAAATATTTAACTATTGTTACGCTTATTTTTTACACAAATCGAGGAATTGTGGCAAGCTAATAGTCCTTTTGTTTTAGAGTCACTGTTTTAGGATCTAAAACAGGGCTCAGTAATTTAGACCACATTTATATATCGCTTTACCCAAGCGATATTTGATTTTTCGGATTAACACGCATGAATAGCAAATCTCCTATTTTTACGGCTCAATCTGATGTCGCTCTTCGCATCCATGTAGATCGCGCAGTTCGTCATTATTTTGCACAATTGCAAGGTGAGCAACCATCTCAAGTTTATGACATGGTTTTAGCAGAAATGGAGAAACCTCTTTTATCTGTGGTCTTAGAATATACTCGTGGCAACCAAACACGTGCCGCTGAGATTTTAGGCCTTAACCGTGGAACTTTACGTAAAAAGTTAAAAGCTCACGGTTTAATGAGTGAATAATTGATAAAATGCTCACGTTCTCGTGGGCATTTTTTTATGCTTAATCTGTAGACTTCAAATTGTTGACTAAAATCATGACTATCAAACGTGCTTTAATCTCTGTCTCCGACAAAACTGGAATCGTTGAATTTGCTCAAAACCTTGTAGCTCTTGGGGTGGAAATCCTATCTACAGGCGGCACATATAAGTTGCTTAAAGACAACAACATCGCCGTAGTAGAAGTTTCAGAACATACAGGTTTCCCAGAAATGATGGATGGTCGTGTAAAAACACTTCATCCCAAAATTCATGGTGGCATCTTAGCTCGTCGTGGTCTGGACGAAGCTGTGATGCAAGAACACAACATTGATCCGATTGATCTTGTGATTGTGAATCTTTATCCATTTGCTGCAACTGTTGCAAAACCAAACTGCTCTCTTGCTGATGCAATCGAAAATATTGATATCGGTGGCCCAACAATGGTTCGTGCAGCCGCGAAAAACCATGCTTCAGTTGGTATTATCGTAAATGCATCTGACTATGACAGCGTCATTGCTGAATTAAAAGCAAATGGTTCATTGTCATACGAAACGCGTTTCGATTTAGCTGTTAAAGCATTTGAACACACTGCTCAATACGATGGCATGATTGCGTCTTACCTAGGTGCACGTGTTGGTAAAGTTGAAGGTGAAGCTGACTTATTCCCTCGTACTTTCAATACTCAATTGAATAAAGCACAAGATTTACGTTACGGTGAAAATCCTCACCAAAATGCAGCATTCTATGTAGAAGAAAATGCAAAAGAAGCATCTGTTTCTACTGCGAAGCAATTACAAGGTAAAGAACTCTCTTATAACAATATTGCAGATACTGATGCAGCACTTGAATGTGTGAAATCATTTGCGAAGCCTGCTTGTGTGATTGTAAAACATGCAAACCCTTGTGGTGTCGCAGTTTCATTAGATGGCATCAAAGCAGCTTACGATCTTGCTTATGCAACTGATCCAGAATCTGCTTTTGGTGGCATCATTGCATTTAACCGTGAATTAGATACTGCAACTGCACAAGCAATTGTAGATCGTCAATTCGTTGAAGTGATCATCGCACCAAGCATTGCTGATGGCGTACTTGAAATCACAGGCGCGAAAAAGAATGTCCGTGTGATGGTATGTGGTGACCTTCCAGCAATTGACGCTCGTGCTCCACAACTTGACTATAAACGTGTAAACGGCGGTTTGTTGGTTCAAGACCAAGACTTAGGCATGATCACGAAAGATGACCTCAAGGTTGTAACTAAGCGTGCGCCAACTGAACAAGAAATTGATGACCTTATCTTTGCTTGGAAAGTTGCAAAATACGTGAAATCAAATGCAATTGTTTATGCGAAAAACCGTCAAACAATCGGTGTTGGTGCAGGTCAAATGAGCCGCGTGAACTCTGCTCGTATTGCTGCGATCAAAGCTGAACATGCTGGTTTAGTGGTTGAAGGTGCAGTTATGGCATCAGATGCATTCTTCCCATTCCGTGATGGTATTGATAACGCTGCAAAAGCAGGTATCAAATGTATCATCCAACCAGGTGGTTCTATGCGCGACGAAGAAACGATTGCTGCAGCAGATGAAGCTGGAATTGCAATGGTCTTCACTGGTATGCGCCACTTCCGTCACTAATAGATTTAAAAAATCCCTCTTGCGATGTTTTAGTTGCATCTCAAGGGGGAATTTTCTATTTTTAGTGGATGTACTTGAGATACTTAAAAAGGAAATAAATTAATAATGAATATTTTAGTTTTGGGTAGCGGTGGCCGTGAACATGCACTTGCATGGAAAATCGCACAAGATGCACAAGTGACTAAAGTTTTTGTTGCGCCAGGCAATGCAGGCACTGCAACTGAAGACAAATGTGAAAACGTTGACCTTGATATTTTAAACAACCCAGCGATCATTGATTTTGCTAAAGCCAATGATGTTGCACTGGTGGTTGTTGGTCCAGAAGCACCGTTAGTCAACGGCGTTGTTGATGCTGCTCGTGAAACGGGTGTTAAAATTTGGGGTCCAACTCAATATGCTGCGCAACTTGAGGGTTCAAAAGCATTTGCTAAGCATTTCTTAAAACGCCATAACATTCCAACCGCTTTTTATGATGTATTTACAGAAGTAGATGCAGCTAAAGCCTACGTTGAACAAAATGGTGCACCAATTGTTATTAAAGCTGATGGTCTTGCGGCAGGTAAAGGCGTTATCGTTGCAATGACCAACGAAGAAGCTTTTGCAGCAATTGATGACATGCTTGCAGGTAACAAATTTGGTGATGCGGGTTCTCGTGTTGTGATCGAACAGTTCCTTGCTGGTGAAGAAGCAAGTTTTATCTGCATGATTGATGGTAAAAACATTCTTCCAATGGCAACTTCACAAGACCACAAGCGTATCTTTGAAGGTGATCAGGGTCCAAATACAGGTGGTATGGGTGCTTATTCCCCTGCTCCTGTTGTAACTGCTGATGTCTTCGAACGCGTCATGAATGAAGTTATGCGCCCAACTGTCGAAGGCATGGCCGCTGATGGTCATGTGTATACGGGTTTCTTATACGCAGGCTTAATGATTGATGAACAAGGTCAACCTCGTGTCATCGAGTTTAACTGTCGTTTTGGTGATCCTGAAACCCAACCGATTATGATGCGTTTAAAATCGTCTCTTGTTGATTTAGTTGAAGCTGGTATTGATGGTAACTTACCGAGCGAAGCTGAATGGGATGAACGTAAGTCAATTGGTATCGTACTTGCAGCTGAAGGTTATCCTGAAACTGTACGTAAAGGTGATGTGATTTCTGGTATCGGACAATCTCCTGAAGATACAAAAATCTTCCATGCTGGCACAGCAACCACCGAAGATGGTCACATCATTACTGCGGGTGGACGTGTACTTTGCGTCACAGCATTAGGTGATACTGTACTCGAAGCCCAAATTAATGCACTAGAAGTTTGTGGACAAGTGACATTCACAGGTATGCAATATCGTAGCGACATCGGCTATCGCGCAATTGCACGTGAAAAAGCCGAATAAGCTATTCTCTAAAGAGGCCTTCTTCGGAAGGCTTTTTTATTCCTGAAAATGCATAAAAACAAATTCTATATTCATTATTTAGATATAAAATTCAGAAAAATATATATCCATTATTCCACTGATTCAGTTCAATATCTTTTCTGAAAAATTTATAAAACTATCATCCATTTATGTTTACTATGAATGCAATTTCCCTCAAATAATCATATTCTTATACGCTTTAGTCCAATTTACGCCCCTATAACCTTATGTAAATTGTTGGTATGATTGCCCAAATTTTAGATGTTGTTTTTTTGTTAAACCAATGATCTTTTACATTTATTTCAAATAATTAAGACATTGTAGTTTAGGGATTGAATTACAGCTAGATCCAAATTTGATGATAAAAATAATATGAAGTTTCTATTGTTCAAATAAGTTGTATTAAATTTGAACATGAATATTCATCTATTTTTATAATGTTGCAAGACGCAGATTTTAAAAGCAATTCACATGAATGTTTATGCATGATGCTAATTTGCAACATACAAAATTATTGCAATCACTAATGCTAGAGAAATTCGAACTTTCTCAACATTATTTCGATTAGGATTTATACATGAAAAAGCTGATTGGTCTTTTTTTAAGTGTATCTGTGTTATTGCTTGCAGCGTGCAGCAAACAACCAGATACAGCATCGACTGAACAAAAAGGTGATGCTGGCGCGTTGCAAACTGTTGTAATTGCTTCTACTGGTTCTGATGCTGACATTTGGCGTTATATCGCAACATTACCTGAAACCAAAGCTGCTGGCGTTAAATTAGAAATTAAAAACTTCACAGACTATGTTGCAATGAATACCGCAGTTGCAAACAAAGAAGTTGATTTAAATGCATTCCAATCTTATGCATATCTTGTTGCTTTCAATGCGGCAAATAAAGATAAGATTGCACCTGTTTCAACAACTTACTTAGAACCAATGGGTATCTACTCAAGCAAAGTGAAAAAAGTTGAAGAGTTTGCAGAAGGCGCAACCATTGCGATTCCAAATGATGGTGCGAATGAATCACGTGCTTTATTGCTTTTACAAAGTGCTGGCTTAATCAAATTAAAAGCTGATTTCGACCCTGTAAAAGGCACACCTGCTGACATCATTGAAAATAGCAAGAAAATCGTAATTAAACCAATTCAAATGGCAACTGCTGTTCGTGTTAAAGACGAAGTGGATGCGATTTTGTTAGGTAATACGCTTGCAATGGAAGGTGGTTTAAACGTTCTTAAAGATGCAATCTTCTACGAACCAATCGATCAAAGCACGAAATTAAATGTGAACGTTTTAGCAACTGCAGAATCACGTAAAGATGATGCTGTATTGCAAAAGGTTGGTGCGTTGTATCACACCGAAGCTGTTAAGCAATATGTACAAGAACATTTTGCTGGTACTAAGGTTGACGTGAACAAACCAACAAGCTATCTCACAGAAGCAAATTCGTAATATAATCTTCTCAACGAAACAGGCAAAGTGACTTTGCCTGTTTTTTCTTTTTTGCTTAGTATTGACGAACATGATCCAATTTAAAAACATTTCGAAACACTATCAGCTAAAAGGTCAGACGATTAATGCGTTAGACCAAATTAATTTAGAAATTCCTGAAGGTAGTATCTTTGGGATTATTGGCTATAGTGGTGCAGGTAAAAGTACGTTAATTCGTTTGATTAATTTGCTAGAGCGCCCATCACAGGGACAAGTCATTATTAATCAAAAAGACTTTACTGCAATGGATGCGCGTACACTTCGTCAAGAACGTGCAAATATCGGCATGATCTTTCAGCACTTCAATTTATTGCAAACAAAGACTGTCTCTGAAAATATTGAAATGCCGCTTAAATTACTTGGGCATAGTAAGGTTGAGCGTGAAAAGCGCTTAGCAGAATTATTAGATTTTATCGATTTAAAACATAAGAAAGATGCCTATCCTGATGAATTATCAGGAGGTCAAAAGCAACGTGTAGGTATTGCTCGTGCGCTTGCCAATCATCCTAAAATTCTACTCTGTGATGAAGCAACGTCTGCGCTTGACCCACAAACGACCAAATCTGTTTTAGCCTTATTAAAAAAGATCAACCAAGAGCAAAACATCACGATTGTGATGGTAACACATGAGATGGATGTCATTGAATCAGTGTGTGATTATGTCGCGGTGATGGAATCAGGTCATGTGATTGAAACAGGTTCAACACTCGATATCTTTAGCCAGCCCCAACATCCAACGACTAAAACATTTATTCAGACCGTGTTACAGCAACAACTCCCTGTCAATATTCTAAATAACCTTGAGCATAAGCATCATAAGAGTATCTATAACCTCCAGTTCTTAGGGACTTCAGCTCAAGAAACCGTTATTCAAGCGGTGATTAAACAATTTGATTTAAGCCTCAATATTCTTTTTGCCAATATGACTGAAATTAACGGAACTGTTATTGGCCAGATGTTTATTCAGCTCTTAGGTGATCCAAATATTATTCAGGAAGCAATTAAATTCCTTGAACAGCAAGGCGTTAAAGTTGAACAATCTGGAGTAAGCCAATGAGAGACTTCATCGTACAATGGCTAACAGAAGTCACAGCACCATTTTGGCATAGCTCACTGTCAATAGATCAATTCGTAACAGCTTTACAAGAAACCTTTCAAATGGTGTTCTTCTCATTGTTGTTTGGTTGTATTTGGGGATTGATCCAAGGCATTACATTAGTCGTAACACGCAGTGGCGGTATTTTACAAAATCGCGCGGTTTATTATTTTCTTAATCCAATTGTGAATGCGCTACGTTCATTGCCTTTCATTATTTTACTGATTGCAGTCATTCCATTAACCAAAATGATCGTAGGCACATCGATTGGAACATGGGCCGCGATTGTACCGTTAACGATTTATGTTGGTCCTTATCTCGGCCGTTTGATTGAAACTTCTTTACTAGAAGTAAATGAAGGTATTGTTGAATCCGCTCAAGCGATGGGTGCATCGCCTTGGCAAATCATTTTTAAGTTTATTATCCCTGAAGCTCGTAGTTCTCTAATCCTTAACTTAACGACTGGTACGATTTCTCTTATCGGTGCAACAGCGATGGCCGGAGCAATCGGTGCAGGTGGTATAGGTGATTTGGCAATCTCTTATGGCTATCAACGCTTCGATACTAGTGTTGTGATTTTAACAGTTATTGTTTTATTACTTTTGGTCCAGATGGTGCAAATGCTTGGAGATTGGTTAGCCAAATTACGTTAATCAAGCTCAATAAAAAAGCACTCTTGTTTGAGTGCTTTTTTATTTCAGCTCTCTATGGAAAATAGATTTCATTCGCAGCCTTAAAGGTATTGACATGCAATGGAACTAAATCTTCAAGTTCCTGATACCCTCCCGCCAACACAAACAACATCGGAATTTTCATTTTCTTTGCCATTTCAAAAACCAATCGATCTCGTTCAAACAACAACTCTGTTGTAAACCATTTAGAACCATATTTATCCAGTTGATGACAATCCATCCCTGCCTGATAAATTATAAGATCCGCCTCCCAACGGGAAGCATAATTAAACGCTTCAAAGATCGCTTCTCGATAGAGATCAAAATTGCCTTGTTTAGGATGAATATATCGAGTCAGACTACGTTCATTTGCTTTACAGCCAAAACGAATACCAAAAATACCGAAGTTGACTAGATTGGTCATTCGATTAGTAAATATTGCTGTACCATCGCCACCATGCTGATCGCAATCAAGAATAAAGATTCTTTTTTCAGGGAATTGCTTTGCAACAAGCGCTAAACCATTGAATGTACAATATGCCGCACCAGACTCATAACTTGCATGATGAAAACCTTGTGCAATATTTGCAGCAATACCTTCTTTTAATGCGTTTTCCGCACCCAATAACTGCCCTGCCTGAACAGATAAAATCGCATCACGTAATTGCGTATTCCAAGGCTTAAAACCTTGCACCGTCGCAAAAGCAGATTCACCAGAGATAAAAGCGTCAACATATTGCGGATTGTGCAATTTCTTTAAAATTTCTACATCAATCAGCCCAGGATCAATGAGCTCAACCATTTTATTTTCATACAGCACATCCGCAACTGCGGTCAATTTTTCCATGCTGTTGGTATGCGTGTGAGCATAATAACGCGGAGAATAACAAGCTTTTAGCATGGATATCCTACGCATATTTGATCTTGAGCAATTTCCATGAGTTGGCTCAACTCAGTTGTATCTGGTCGGAATAGCCCATTATCGACTTGCTGCTTAAAATGATAACCAAATGCGCGTGCGCGGTTGTGCGGAGAAACCGCTAAAGTGGTTAATCGTAAAAACCAAAAACCGTTCATTTGTGAAATAGGAATAACATAACCTTTGTATTGCTGATTCTGATGTTTGTCCAAACGATCTAAATCATAATTTGCAGAGAATAGACTCCCTGCAGGTAATCTCACACCATTCATCATTAACGGCACTAAGCTGATACAAGAGTGATTGTCCCCCATATTCATCTTTTCCATCATAATCGGCTGATCTTGCTCATCTACAAAGATATTGATTTCACCCTGTCTGAGTAACCGATGATGTGCAATACGTAAGAAGAATTTTTCCGCCATTGGGCATGAGCCTACTTTTGGCTTTTCCTCCAAAGACTCACACTCAATCATTTCTAAATTTTTAGCATCTTGCGGAAGAATAATATCCGCGAGTAACTGACAAATTAAAATACTTTCTTCAAGTTCAGCATGTTGATACAAGGTTCGTAAAGTCGCTTGAAAATCAACTTCCTGCTTTAAATTTTGTGTAAATGTTTCTTGCGGATTGAATTTTCCTAGGCAAGTTTGCACATCTGGATTCGTGTCCAAGTTGCGCCAAGTTCCTAGCTCCAAACCATATAAAGAAGCTTGATTTAAAATATTCTTTAAACCCTTAGTTTCATATTCCTCAAAAATTCTAAGGTCTTGAAAACCAATCAGATCACGCGGTTGAGAAACAAATTCTGCAATCACACGTGTTGCTTGAGTATAACCACAGCCCCGACGCTCAGTTTGGTGACTAAAGTGCTCATTCAACATTTCGGTAAGCTTGGCAGACAAAGGGTGTAAATATTTTTTGAAGATAACAACAACTTCATGATCTACCAAATCAGACATAACTTCCCTCACTTTCTTCTTATGATTTCCCTACATTCGATCTTATGCATTCACTCTATACTTATCTTATTCACTGTAATCTTTTAAATTATTTAGCTTAAATTAAATATCTGATATTCGAGTCAAGATCAATGTAAATCATTAACTTATAAACCTTTTATATCATCTTTATTCAAAATACTATACTTGTCAACTATAAAGATAATGGCTGATTTCAGTCGTCATATACTGCCCTAAAAAGTCAGTAAAACACATCGAACTCCTACAGCTTTTGCACTATGAATCTTTTACACTTAAACTAATACAATCGGTTAAATTTCATAATTAGCCGCACAATAACCTCTTGAAACAAAGATTTAGGATTCGGCTATGCATTATAAAATTCATGCAATTGACGTTAAAAACGCCTTAAAAAATTATATTTGGTTATTGGAAGATACACATACCAAAGAAGTTGTTGTCATTGATCCTACTGAGGCACATCTTGTGACGCAGTTCTGCGCCGAGCATCAATTGCAATTAAAGCAAATATGGCTGACGCATTGGCATCGCGATCATACGGATGGAGTTTCAGGCTTATTGGCAGATCAAAATATTCCTGTTTATGGCCCTCGCGATGAGCTAAGTAAAATATCTTTAATTTCCAATCCATTACAAAACAATGATCATTTTCACTTTAATCATCTAAAAATCGAGATTATAGCAACCCCTGGTCACACTCTCGGTCATATCACCTATTTTATTGAAGAAATCGACAGCTTATTCTGTGGAGATACACTATTTGCGATGGGTTGTGGTCGTTTATTCGAAGGGACTGCCGAGCAAATGTATCATTCACTCAATCGGCTCGCAGCTTTGCCCATTCAAACCAAAGTGTATTGTACACATGAATATACATTAGCGAATGCCGAGTTTGCCTTAACCGTTGAACCACATAATGTCGCGTTACAAGAACGCTTTAGAGAAGTTCAAGCACTAAGAGATGCGGGGCGAATCACACTGCCAAGTACAATTGAATTAGAGCTAGAAACTAACCCTTTCCTACGCACAGAAAGTGCTGAAGACTTTGCTCGAATTCGCAGTTTGAAAGATCAGTTCTAAACAAGAAATTACATGTTGCGCATTCATTTTTCACTTTAGCAATAAAGTGAAAAATGAAATTATTTTTTACATCTTTAAATACAAAAAATTTAACAATAGCAACTGTTTATTTTACCACCACTCTTTATTTTACATTTAAAATACAAATACATATAAAATATATTTTTAAGATGATCTTTTTTTAATTACTTCAGTTTTACAATATTTACAAGCCGAAAAATAAATATATGCATCACCCCTTTAAAAATTTTCAAGACACCCTTATTAATAATTACAAGTTCACAAGGAGTTCTGCTATGAAAAACAGAGTTGTTAAAGCAAAAAATTTAGTCGCTTTTCGTATTTGGTTAGAGAAATTAGGATATTCAGTTAAAAACTTAGCAGACAATCGTGGTTTTACTTTTAGTTTTAAAAAAGAATATGGTTTGGTGACATGTGATCTTTCTGGAAATGCTTTAGCCATGCAACTTGGCGAAGAGTTCGAAGATCATTTAAAAGCATAATGGTAAATGTTGATAATTAGGGTTTCAAAAGGATAAGAAACCCTAAAATGTGAATAACAATTTTTCTTTTATCTTTCCTCGCTGCAATCTCTCATTTTCTGACCATCTGTCATAAAAATAACATTGGAACAAAAGTGATTTCCAAGTATTATATTGCCCTAGTCGAGGGATGCTGCGACAAGTGATCGGTACTAAAGATCAATTTGCCAGGCTCGACGATCGGTTAAACATTCGCTTTAACCAACAACGGCATCCGCGAACAGAATGATCCATACTATTTTTTCTAGGAGATCCTGATGAACGCGGTGAATGCTTCATTTACAGATTATAAAGTTGCTGATATTTCCCTTGCTGACTACGGTCGTAAAGAAATCAAACTTGCTGAAGCAGAAATGCCAGCTTTGATCGGCTTACGTAAACGTTATTCAGCTGCTAAGCCTCTTGCGGGCGCAAAAATCTTGGGTTGTATCCACATGACAATCCAAACTGCTGTTTTAATTGAGACATTAGTTGAGCTTGGTGCAGAAGTTCGTTGGACATCTTGCAACATCTTCTCTACTCAAGACCATGCTGCTGCTGCGATCGCTGCAAATGGTGTTCCAGTATTTGCTTGGAAAGGTGAAACTGAAGAAGAATACGTTTGGTGTTTAGAACAACAGATCAATGTTAATGGTCAGCCTTGGGATGCCAACATGATCTTGGATGATGGCGGTGACTTAACTGCGCTTGTTCATGAAAAATACCCTGCGCTTTTAGAACGTATTCACGGTATTACTGAAGAAACAACGACAGGTGTTCAGCGTCTGTTAGAAATGTGGAAAGATGGTTCACTTAAAGTTCCAGCAATCAATGTCAACGATTCAATCACAAAATCTAAGAACGACAACAAATACGGCTGCCGTCATTCATTAAATGATGCAATCAAACGCGCGACTGATATGTTGCTTTCTGGTCGTCGTGCGCTTGTGATTGGTTACGGTGACGTTGGCAAAGGTTCTGCTCAATCTTTACGCCAAGAAGGCATGATCGTTCGTGTGACTGAAGTTGATCCAATCTGTGCAATGCAAGCATGTATGGATGGTTACGAAGTTGTATCTCCATACAAAAATGGCGTACAAACTGGTAAGAAAGAAGACATCAACCATGATCTATTAGGTAACACTGATCTTGTTGTGACCACAACGGGTAACTACCATGTTTGTGACTCAGCAATGTTAGATAGCTTAAAAGCGGGTGCAGTTGTTTGTAACATCGGTCACTTTGATACTGAAATCGACACAGCTTACCTTCGTGGTTATAAGTGGGTTGAAGTTAAACCACAAGTACACCAAGTGTATCGTTCAGAAGATGAAAGCAATTATCTGATCCTTCTTTCTGAAGGGCGTTTAGTGAATCTCGGTAATGCAACAGGTCATCCATCTCGTATTATGGATGGTTCTTTTGCGAACCAAGTCTTAGGTCAAATGCATTTGTTCGCTGAAAAATTTGCTGATTTGCCTGCTGACCAAAAACAAGCTGCGATTCGCGTAGAAGTTCTTCCTAAGAAATTAGATGAAGAAGTTGCTGCTGCAATGGTTGTTGGTTTTGGTGGTGTGTTGACACAATTAACTCAAGTTCAAGCAGATTACCTCGGTGTTCCTGTAGAAGGTCCATTCAAATCTGACGCTTACAAGTACTAAGAAATAGAGGGCAGACGTTTTACGGACTGCCCTTTTTTCTAAAATTTCTAAGCAATTTTAAAAAGGATTTGAAATGACGAAACGTGTTCCTATTTCTTTTGAATTTTTCCCACCAAAAACTGATGCAGGTGCAGAAAAATTACGTGTTGTTCACCAAGAGCTAAAATTGCTCAATCCAGAGTTCTTCTCCATCACTTATGGTGCTGGTGGTTCTACTCGTGAACGAACTTTAGCTGCAATTGATGACTTTAATGGTAAAGGCACGCCTGTTGCACCTCACCTGTCTTGTATCGGTGATGATAAAGCTCGTATCGCTGAGTTACTCGATTTGTATAAGTCTCAAGGCATTGATCGCATCGTTGCGCTACGTGGTGATTTACCATCAGGACAAGTTGGTCTTGGCGAACTCCCTTATGCGCAAGACCTTGTACGTTTTATTCGTGAGCATTCTGGCGATCACTTCCATATCGAAGTAGCAGCTTATCCAGAAATGCATCCACAAGCAGAAAGCTTCGATGCAGACATCAAACGTTTTGTAGAAAAAGTTCAAGCGGGTGCAAATGCGGGAATTACTCAATTCTTCTTCAATCCAGATGCTTATTTCTATTTTATTGAACGTCTAGCAAAAGCTGGGGTAAATATCCCAATCGCACCTGGCATCATGCCAATTACCAATGCAAGTAACTTAATCCGATTTGCAGATGGAACGGGCGCAGAGATTCCACGTTGGATTCGCAAACAACTTGCTGCCTATGGCGATGACAGTGCAAGTATTAAAGCATTTGGTCATGAAGTGATTGTGAAGCTTTGTGAGCGTTTAATTGCGGGTGGCGCACCAACACTTCACTTCTACTCAATGAACCAAACAGAACCAACTCGACAACTCGTTGTTGATCTTGGTTTGAACTAATTTGTAAGAGCCGTACCTAAGCATGAATCGTTTTTATATCGAAACTGAATTAAATACTGGAAATACAATCGAATTAACAGAATCAGTATTTCATCATTGGGTACGTGTGCTTCGAGCAAAAGAGCAAGAACAAGCCATCTTTTTCAATGGGAAAGGTGGTGAATACCTCGTAACACTCACTGAAATTAATAAGAAAAATGCCTTTGTTTCGGTTGATCAATTTAATGAGTTAGATCGAACTGCACCATTTAACGTAATTTTAGGTCAAGTCATGAGCAAAGGTGATCGCATGGATTATGCGATTCAGAAAGCAACTGAACTTGGTGTTACAACGATTCAACTCTTAACCAGTGACCGCTGCGAAATGCGTCTAAAATATGATCGAGATCAAAAAAAATTAGACCATTGGCAATCTGTTGCTATCGCGGCCTGCGAACAATGTGGATTAAATAAAGTTCCCCAAATTCTTCCGCCGATTGCGCTGAATGATTGGGTAAAATCTGGATTACCTACATCTCGTTTTGTGCTTGCACCAAATAAAAATCAAGAAAATGTCTTGCTAAAAAGTGACAATCATCTTGCTTTACTTATTGGCCCAGAAGGCGGTTTAAGTGAAGTAGAAATTGAAACTGCCAACCAAAACAATTTTCAAAACTGGTGTATTGGAGATCGTGTTTTAAGGACTGAAACCGCTCCAGTCGTTGCTTTATCTATTTTAAATTATCACTTCAGCATCAAACCATGATTGGCATTGCTTTCGATTTGGTTTAGCTGTAATTTAAAATAAAACGCTATTGTGTTTACAAAAAAACATAGACTGTAAACATAGATAAAAAATTAAAAGGACTATTCTTTATATGTTAGGGGATCAGGAAAAAAATTTGCCACAATTTATCTATACGGATCAAATTAATTATCCTAATCATGTACGTTTATTTGTCATAAGCGTCTTTTGCCTCACCCTTTTGGATTATGTTTTATTTGGATTTTTTTATTCATTTAACCTAAACGTTTTTTCAATTTGGACCGCACTAACACTCATTGTTCTACTTGTTTTTTACGCTGTCTGCCATGTTTCTTTAAAACAATATTCATCTGTCCGCTATGCAAAAAAAACCAATTTAATTTTTCAGGTTATTTGTTTCGTAACAGGCTTACTTCTAGGCTCGGGTGCAATCATCATTAATTACTTTTTAGCCAAAGATGTTCCAAACATTTCAAGCCCGCATATTTTAACGTTAACCGCCTTTCTACTGACATCGTCGCATATTATTGCACTTACTTTTTTAACGCAGCATATCCGCTATTTCTTCTTATTTTTTATTCCAAGTATCAGCCCCTTAGTTATTTCGCAGCTATTGCATAAAGATCAAGAACACACTCTTTTTTATATAGCTTACTACCTCTCATTTTTCGCAACTTTGCTATGCGCTCAGGCGACATTCAAAATCCATAAACGTCTATTCCAAGTACTAGAGAAAAATAAACAACTAATTGATGTAGCAGAACAGCACAATCAATGGACAGAAGAGTTATGTCAACAGTTGCAACGTGAAGTTAACAAGTCCAAAGACATCGAAGCACAATTACAATTTAATAATCACCTATTAGAACAAAAGGTACGTGAACGGACATTTGATCTCACTGAAATGAACGAGAGCCTTCAAGAGCATCGACAAAACTTAGCTTTTGCCCATGAAACAGCAGGTATCCGCCCATGGGATTGGAATTTAGAAAACCACACTGTCGGCATTACTAACTCACATCTCAAAGAAGTAACTCGAAATTCAGAAAATCATTATTCACTACTCGAAAAAATTGTTCATCCTGATGATGCTGATCGTGTTAAAAATACGCTCTACAATCACTTATGCGGTTTAAATGATCGTTATGAGGAAACCTTTCGAATCAAGCGTCCGAATGGTGAATGGTCTTGGATTCATGATGTAGGACAAGTCATCCAAAGAAACCCTAAAGATGGAACTCCACTTCGTATGGTTGGTATTCATCGTGATATTAATCAAGAAAAAAAAGATCAAGAAAGACTTAAGCTTGCAGCAAGTGTATTTGAACAAGCCTCTGAAGGTATTTTCATTTTAGATGACAACTTCCACTATTTAGAAATCAACCCAAAATACGAACAACTGACTGGTTTAGATAAACAATTTATTTTAAATAAACATATTTTTGAAATTACTAAGCAAAGTAAGCAGCACCATCTTAATTTTCATCTTTCGATCCTTGATACATTATTTGAAGAGCATGAGTATGAAGGTGAATATCAAGAAACCTATGTTTCAGAAAAATCATGTTTCTTGTGGATGCATATCAACGCGGTTAAAGATGAAGCAGATCGTGTTATTAATTATATCGGTATTGTTTCAGACCAAACTGAACGTAAGCATCAAGAGCAACGCCTGTCTTATTTAACCAATTACGATACCCTCACCGATCTACCAAATCGTTTTTATTATCACCAACAACTGCATCAATACTTGGTAAATGAAGCTTCAATCCAACATCTTGCCGTCATTCGTCTCAATATTGACCGCTTCAGAGCACTGAATGAACTGCTAAGCAATCAAGCAGGTAATGAGCTATTAAAACAAGTGGCACAGCGTTTGCGTATCAGTAATATTGATGCATTGCTGGTTGCACATTTAAGTGCAGATGACTTTGCCATCATTTATGAAATGTCGCCGATTCATCCGCCAATTCACCAACTCTGCAACAATATTGTCGAGGCATTCAGCAAACCGTTTTATATTGCTGATCAAGAATACGTTGTCAGTATCTCTATTGGTGTTGCAATCTACCCAGAACATGGTAGACAAGTTGATAATTTAAATACTCATGCAGAGCAAGCCCTCACTGAGGCAAAGCGTTTAGGCGGCAACACGATTCGATACTATTCAACTGAACGAAGCAATTTTGTTGCTAAACATACAGATTTAGAGTTAGACCTTAGAAAAGCAATTCAGAATAATGAGCTAGTTGTCTATTATCAGCCAAAAATTACAGCACAATCCTCTCATATCAGTGGTTTTGAAGCCTTAATTCGTTGGAACCATCCAACTAAAGGTTTGATCATGCCTGACATTTTTATCCCATTAGCAGAAAGTACCAGTTTAATTTCTGATATTGGCCGATTTGTCTTATATGAAGCGGCTAAGCAACTTCAGATATGGAAAAACTTAGGTTTTGCTGATATTCACGTTGCAGTAAATATCGTTGCACAACAGATTTTACGTGGCCAATTACTACATGATATTGATGACGTACTCGAACAATATGCAATATCTGGTGAAAACTTAGAACTAGAAATCACTGAGTCAGCTTTTTTAGAAAATACTGAAAGTGTTAAAACAGTTTTATGTGCCATTAAAGAACGTCATATTTCCATTGCACTGGATGACTTTGGAACAGGTTATTCATCACTCGCGTACTTAACCGAATATCCAATTGACATTTTAAAAATTGACCGCGCGTTTATTTCAAAAATTGGCAATCCAAAACAGGATGCGATAGTTAATGCCATGATTGCAATGGGAAGAACGATTGGCTTAAAAGTCGTAGCAGAAGGTGTTGAAACTGAACAACAACGAGATTATTTGAAGCGACAAAATTGTGACATATTACAGGGTTACTTATTTGCGAAGCCGTTAACGGCTGCACATGCAACAGAGTTTCTTCAAAAACATATGCAACTGTCAACCGCAAGATATTCCATTTAAAAGTAAATTTAGAGCATTTTGACAGTTTATTTTACGCTGATTATAGATTGTCAATACGCATCAGGTTCACTGAAAATAAGCTTTTTTGACTGTGCGAAAGCATGAACTAGTGCTATATTCTTGTGCACTTATCTTAATATAATAATTAGACATATATATGCCTGATTATTATCGGAACAATCGAGACTCAGATGGACGATCAATCTTTAAAACAAGCCGCTTTGTATTACCATGAATTTCCAACTCCAGGAAAAATCAGTGTGACACCTAGCAAGCAGCTCGTTAACCAACGAGATTTAGCGCTTGCGTATTCCCCTGGTGTTGCTGCTCCATGTTTGGAAATCGAACGTGACCCTTCAACTGCTGCAAAATATACAGCACGTGGCAATCTGGTCGCCGTCGTAAGTAATGGTACTGCTGTGCTTGGTTTAGGAAATATTGGTCCTCTAGCATCTAAACCAGTAATGGAAGGAAAAGGTGTACTTTTCAAGAAATTTGCTGGCGTAGATGTTTTTGATATCGAAATTGCTGAAAATGATCCAGATAAAATTGTTGATATCGTTGCTTCGTTAGAACCAACTTTTGGTGGTATCAACCTTGAAGACATCAAAGCACCCGAATGTTTCTACATTGAGAAAAAATTACGTGAACGCATGAAAATTCCTGTGTTCCATGATGACCAACACGGTACAAGTATCATTGTAGGTTCTGCGTTATTAAATGCTTTGCAAATCGTGAATAAGAAAATTGACGAAATCAAAATCGTTGCTTCTGGTGCAGGTGCTGCTGCCCTTTCTTGTTTAGATTTACTTTGTGCTTTGGGCGTTAATAAAAAGAACATCGTGGTTGCGGACTCTCGTGGTCTACTTACAACTTCACGCGAAGGACTTGACGACTCTAAAAAACGTTATGTTCAAGATATTCAAGCGAAGCAATTACACGAAGTAATGGCTGGTGCTGATATGTTCTTAGGCTTATCTGCTGCAGGTATCTTAACCAAAGAAATGGTTAAAGAAATGGCAGAAAATCCAATCATTTTTGCTCTTGCAAACCCAGATCCAGAAATTCTTCCTGAGCATGCACATGAAGTTCGTCCTGATGTAATTATGGCAACAGGTCGTTCAGATTACCCGAACCAAGTAAACAATGCACTTTGCTTCCCATACATCTTCCGTGGTGCACTTGATGTGGGTGCAACAACGATTAACGAAGAAATGAAAATTGCTTGTGTTCACGCAATTGCACGTATGGCGCACGTTGAAGCTGATGCAGCAACATATGGTGAGAAATCTGCTTCATTTGGACGTGATTACTTAATTCCACGTCCACTTGATCAACGCTTGATTTTAGAAATTGCACCAGCAGTTGCTAAAGCAGCCATGGATTCTGGTGTTGCATCACGTCCAATCGAAGATTTTGCAGCATATCGTCAAAGACTTTCAGAGTTTGTTTATAACTCTGCATTCTTGATGAAGCCTATTTTCTCTCAAGCAAAAACTGATCCTAAACGTATCGCTTATGCTGAAGGTGAAGATGAGCGTGTATTACGTGCTGTACAAATTGCAGTTGATGAAGGTCTTGCTAAACCAATCTTAGTAGGTCGCACAACGGTAATTGAAGCCAATATCAAAAAATTAGGCTTACGTTTGCAACACGGTGTGAATATTGAAATCGTTGATCAAGAACAAAATCCGTTATACGAAGAGTTCTGGAAAGACTATTATCAAACAATGCAACGCAAAGGTGTAACTGTCGAATACGCTCAACGTGAAGCTCGTCGTCGTTCAACACTGATTGCTGCATTATTGGTAAAATTCGGTAAAGCTGACGGTATGCTTTGTGGTACGTACAGTAGTTATGACATTCATTTAGATTTCGTACGTAATGTAATTGGTTTAAAAGCAGGTCGTAGCACTTTCTTCACTCTGAATGCATTGATGCTTGAAGATCGTAATTTATTCATTGCAGACACCTATGTAAATACGAATCCAACTGCTGAGCAGCTTGCTGAAATGACTATCTTAGCTGCTGAAGAAGTTCGTCGTTTCGGTATAACACCGCGCGTTGCGCTACTTTCTCACTCTAGCTTTGGTAGTGATCAATTTGATCCAAGCGCTCAGAAAATGCGTGAAGTTCACCGCCTTCTTACTGAACAAGCTCCAGAACTTGAAGTTGAAGGTGAAATGCATGGTGATGCAGCATTAGATGAAAGCATTCGTCACTTTGCCTTCCCTAATTCACGCTTCAAAGGTTCTGCAAACCTATTGATTATGCCTAACTTAGATGCTGCAAACATTTCATTCAACTTGTTGAAAGCAACATCTGGTAATAACGTAACAATCGGTCCAATCCTTTTAGGCGCAGCAAAACCTGTTCATATCCTTACACCAACGACAACAACACGTCGTTTAGTGAATATGACTGCGTTGACTGTTGCTGAAATCCAACAAAGTCAAAACTAATTATCTTAAGCGAAGCTTTTCGAGAAAAGCCTCGCTTAATGCTTGAGAAAACCTCTATTCTGTAGCATGATTGTGTGAAGAATAGAGGTTTTTTCATGCAAGTTTATTTAGTAGGCGGTGCTGTTCGAGATCATTTACTCGGCCATCCCTATCACGAAAAAGATTATGTAGTTGTTGGTGCTACCCCAGAACAATTATTAGCTGAAGGCTACCAACCTGTTGGAAAAGATTTTCCCGTTTTCTTACATCCCAAAACAAAAGAAGAATACGCACTTGCTCGCACTGAGCGTAAGTCAGGTGTGGGTTATCATGGTTTTCAATTTTTTACAGATACCACTGTTAAACTTGAAGAGGATCTGATTCGTCGAGATCTCACGATTAATGCAATGGCGATGGATGAAAATGGCACTGTCTATGACCCTTACGGTGGTCAACAAGACCTTGAACGGAAAATCTTACGCCATGTCTCTGATGCCTTTATAGAAGATCCATTGCGCGTGCTTCGTGTTGCACGTTTTGCAGCACGCTATGCAGCTTATGGCTTCAAAATTGCTGATGAGACTATCCAGTTGATGAAGAATATTGCAAAGACTGGTGAGCTAGACGCACTTACTCCTGAACGTGTATGGAAAGAAACATCTCGTGCATTGATGGAAGACCAAGCTGATGTCTATTTTCAAACGCTAAAAGAATGCGATGCCTTAAAAATATTATTTCCTGAAATTGATGCCCTGTTTGGCGTTCCACAGCGCCCTGAATATCACCCTGAGATTGATTGTGGTATACACACTTTGATGGCATTGAAAGAAGCATGTAAAGCAAACTATGCGTTAGAAGTCCGCTTTGCAGTACTTGTACATGATTTAGGGAAAGCTCTTACTCCTGTTGATGAATTACCAAGACATATCATGCATGAAGAACGCGGCTTAAAGCCAGTTACAGATATATGTGATCGCTTGAAAGTTCCAACTCTGTTAAAAAATCTTGCACTAATTGTGTGTAAAGAACATCTAAAATGCCACCAAGCTAAAAATCTAAAACCGGGTACACTATGGCGGCTACTACAACGTTTGGATGTTCTTCGTAAACCTGAGAAAGTTGAAGCTTTTGTGCAAGCATGTGAATGTGATGCAAGAGGTCGCTTAGGATTAGAGACTCGCCCCTATCCTCAGGCTAAATACATTCTTGATGCAATGGAAATCGTCAGAAATATTCGTGCACAAGATCTACCATCTGACATTCAAGGCGCTGAAATAGGTGAAATGCTGATTCAATATCGAATTGAAGCTTTAGCTAAATACAAAGAACAATACGGCGAATAATTTTCTTTTTGATCTTATTGAAATAAAAAACCCAGTCAAAGACTGGGTTTTTTTTAACTTTTACTAAATCAGTAAAAATTATTGTGCAGCAGCAGCGGCTTGAGCAGCAGCAACTTCATCAGCAAAGCTCATTTCAGCTTTTTTCTCAATACCTTCACCCACTTCGAAGCGAACGAATTGAGCTACAACAGTACCAGTTGCTTTTAATACATCAGCAACTTTCTTGTCGTTATCGATAACATACATTTGACGATCAAGAGCAACTTCGTTCAAGTACTTTTCAACTGAACCAGTAACCATTTTCTCAACGATGTTCGCTGGCTTACCAGATTCTAATGCTTTCGCTTCAGCAATTTCTTTCTCTTTAGCGATTAAGTCAGCTGGAACAGCTTCAGCATTTACTGCAACTGGGTTGAACGCAGCAACGTGCATTGCAATACCTTTACCAGTGTCAGCATCACCTGTGTAAGAAACAACAACACCGATTTTTAAACCGTGCTTGTAAACAGCCAAGTTTTCGCCTTCAACGATTTGAGCACGACGAACTTGAATGTTTTCACCAATTTTTTGAACCAATGCAACACGAGCTTCTTCTACAGTTGCGCCGTCTTCAAGCTTAAGTTCAGCAATTTTCGCAGCATCAGTTTCATTTGCAGCAAGTGCAGCAGTCGCAACTTTATCAGAGAAGCTTTTGAAGTTTTCGTCTTTAGCAACGAAGTCAGTTTGACAGTTAACTTCAACAAGAATTGCTTTGTTACCGTTTTGAATAATAGTGATCGCGCCATCAGCAGCAATGTTACCTGCTTTTTTAGCAGCTTTTGCTTGACCTGATTTACGAAGGTTATCAATTGCAAGTTCGATGTCACCGCCTGCTTCTGTTAATGCTTTTTTGCATTCCATCATTGCAAGACCAGTACGGTCACGTAATTCTTTTACCATGCTCGCAGTAACTGCAGTCATGTTGATCTCCTAAAATCGGTAGAAAATAAATCTGTTCAACAAAAACGGCCCAAAGAATCTCTGGGCCGTTTGCAATCTCGACGCTTTAATTTGCCACCATTACATGTCGCAAAAATGACAAGCTTGCGTCAAAACGCATTAAGCCTCAGAAGCGTCTTTAGCAGCGTCGTCGCCTTTCGCTTGTGCATTTGCTTGTGATTGAGCATATTCTTTACCAGCAAGAATCGCATCAGCCATAGCAGAAGCATATAAAGTTACTGCACGGATCGCATCGTCGTTACCTGGAATAACGTAATCAACGTTGTCCGGGTTAGAGTTTGTATCAACGATACCGATTACAGGAATACCTAAGTTTTTCGCTTCTTTGATTGCAATCGCTTCGTGATCAACGTCGATTACAAATAATGCGTCAGGTAAACCACCCATGTTCTTAACGCCGCCTAAAGCACGTTCAAGTTTATCCATCTCACGAGTACGCTCTAAAGCTTCACGTTTAGTAAGCTTAGCAAAAGTACCGTCTTGAGATTGAGTTTGAAGATCTTTTAAACGGTTGATAGATTGGCGAAGTGTTTTCCAGTTCGTCAACATACCACCTAACCAACGGTGATCTACATATGGTTGACCAGCGCGTTGAGCTTGTTCACGGATGATGTTAGAAGCAGCACGTTTTGTACCAACAAATAATACTTTATTCTTTTTGCTAGCAAGGTTGTTAACAAAGTTCAAAGCATCATTTAACGCAGGAACGGTGTGCTCAAGGTTGATGATGTGAATTTTGTTACGCGCGCCAAAGATGTATTGACGCATCTTTGGGTTCCAGAAACGTGTTTGGTGACCGAAGTGAGCGCCTGCTTGAAGAAGGTCGCGCATGCTTACGTTGTAATCTGCCATTTTCTTTACCTTAAAGTTTGGGTTAGGCCTCCATATATCCGCATTCTCCACCTATTGCTAGGCACCCAGAGTAATGTGTCGATATATGTGCGGATTTTTTACGACTATTATTATCAGATATTTTCGTAAAATATATTCACGAAAAGCATTTGATAAAATAGGCGGCTATTTATACCATAGACGCTTGCAAATTACCAAAAGTTTTTAGAGATCATGAATACGACTTATACAGCCCCTCGTCGATTAATCAAAACACCTGAAGAAATTGAGAAGATGCGTGTTGCAGGGAAATTGGCGGCTGAAGTTTTAGACATGATTAAACCGCATATTAAAGCGGGTGTGAGTACCTTAGAACTCGATACAATCTGTCGCAACCATATTGAGAATGTACAACAAGCAATTCCTGCCTGTGTGGGTTATGGTGCTGCTCCAGGCCGCCCTGCTTTCCAACACTCTATTTGTACTTCGGTTAATCATGTGGTTTGCCACGGCATTCCTTCTGAAAACAAAATTTTAAAAAATGGTGACATTCTTAATATCGATGTTACTGTCATTAAGGATGGTTATCACGGCGATACCAATATGATGTACGTCGTAGGCGGTGAAACGTCAATTCTTGCAAATCGTTTATGTTCTGTGGCTCAAGAAGCAATGTATCGCGGTATGGCAACAGTTAAAGATGGTTCATATCTTGGTGACATTGGTCATGCTATTCAACAATATGTTGAGTCTGAGAGATTTAGTGTTGTTCGTGAATATTGCGGTCACGGAATTGGTAATGTTTTCCATGATGAACCTCAAGTGCTTCACTATGGTCAAAAAGGCACAGGTATGCGCTTAGAAGCTGGAATGACATTTACAATCGAACCAATGGTCAATGCTGGTGTTTGGCAAACTAAGCTTTTAGGTGACAAATGGACAGTAGTAACTAAAGATCATAAATTATCAGCTCAATACGAACATACCATTTTAGTAACTCAAACAGGCATCGAAGTTTTAACAGCTCGCCCTGAAGAAGACTTATCTCGCTTTATGTAATTTATTCTATTTGAATTATTCTAAAAAAAGTCACTTTGGTGGCTTTTTTTTATTTCTTCATATTTTCTTCATCAATTTATCTAAATAAAACAAAAATTTTCATAAGCAGAACAATTATAAAATTTAACTAAACAATGTTTGTCTAAAAATAACGCTATGGTGGGCGCAAGAAAAATCCTAACAAACTTCTGGACATGGAGTCCCTAAATGATGAAGAAATCATTCGCTTGTCTGATTACTGGTTTATGTACGTTACCTACATCTGCTTTCGCTGACTCACCTTATTTTAGTTTGAAAGATGGAGATGGATTTAAACGTTTCTCTATATCTGCTGGCTGGTTGCATGCCATGCCACAAGGAAGTGCAAATCCTGTAAATATTAATACCAGCGTTGCAGAAGGTACAACTTCAAAAGTTGGTGAGGTATCTAAACAAGCTGTACTAGATGCAGCAGAACGTGATTCAAATCCATTATTGTATGAGGCAATTAAAATCCTTCCAACTGATACCCTACCTTCTCTGCTCACAGGCACGGCAACAGTTAACGGACTATCGAATTGGCAAGCTCAAGGAACAGGGTTAGAAGCAGATGATGTCGATACTGTAGGTATCATGGCTAACTATCACTTTACAGACAACTTCTCCTTGGAAATTAAAGCTGGTATCCCACCAAAAGTAGATATTAAAGGGAAAGGAGATATTTACGCCCCTTTAAGTGGAACTGCAAGCACTTCTCTAGGTGATTTAGGGTTAAAACAAGACATTCATATTACTGACCTCACTCAAGGAGGAAAAGCTGCATCAGCACGTGCTTGGCTACCAGCTGTAGAGCTGCATTATCAATTTGGTAAGTCAGGCGTCAATAAGTTCCGCCCATATGTTGGTGCTGGTGTTATGTATGCTTACTTCAATGATTTAGAAATGAATTCTGGAATAGAGGCTGACTTAATCAAAGCCGGTCATATGATTCAAAATATTCATGATGGAAAAGCAGGTGCTGCATTGGATGGAAAAACATCTTCAGCCGATCCAGTAGTAAAGCTAAAAGCAACTGATACTTTTGCACCTATTGTAACAATTGGAGCAACCTACGATTTCAATCCAAACTGGTTTGCTGTAGGTTCAGTGTCTTATTCAAAAATGAATAACGAAGCAAAAATATATGTGACTGATCGCAATACAGGAAAAGAACTAATTCAGGCAAATACCAAAATTGATATCGACCCACTGATTACCTATGTTGGTGTGGGCTATCGTTTCTAAATAAACAAAATATCCTAAAAAGCAGCTTCGGCTGCTTTTCTTGTTTAAAACGCAATGTTTTAAGTCATCATGCATAAAATTTGCGCACCAACTCTAAGCACTTTTTTATGGATTGTCTGACATCATCTTCATTAGTTTTCTTGATTTTTAAATTCAATTTTTCAACTCATATTTATCTTTAAGTTTTTTAATGTAAATAAATAATGTGAATTAGTATCTTAAATTTTACATTTGGTTAATTCATCTTTTTGGCATGACGTTTGCTTAATACCAATTATGATGAATCAACGATGATTCACAAAATATTTTTCTGACGGCCAACGATGTCCGTTCTGTTCGACTTGCTTATGCAGAGTAATGGCATAGCAATAAATAATGACGTACAGTTCAGGAGAAGGCCATGTCCTCAGATATGAATTTAGATGCAAAAAAAGCTACAGAAATAAAATTATTTAGCTTTTCCACACCAGCTATGCGCGCTTTCCATATGACTTGGCTCGCGTTTTTTGTATGTTTCTTCGCTTGGTTTGCCTGTGCTCCACTTATGCCAGTAATCAAAGGCGAGTTCAACTTAACAAAAGATCAAATTGCAAATATCAATATTGCCGCAGTAGCAATTACGATTTTAATTCGGCTTATTGTCGGCCCACTATGCGATAAATATGGACCACGCAAAACTTATACCGCACTTTTACTACTCGGCAGTATTCCCGTTTTTGGTGTAGCTGCGGCCAATACCTATGAATCGTTCCTATTTTTCCGCTTGTTAATTGGTGCGATTGGCGCAAGTTTTGTGATTACCCAATACCATACAAGTGTGATGTTCGCTCCAAATGTAGTTGGTACAGCAAATGCTGCTTCTGCGGGATGGGGAAATGCTGGTGGTGGGGCTACACAAGCAATTATGCCTTTAATTTTAGGTGCGATCTTGATGTTTGGTGTTGAACAAGCAATGGGCTGGAGAGTTGCCCTGCTAGTCCCTGGTGTAATGATGCTTATTGTAGGCGTGATGTATTGGAAGCTTACTCAAGATTGCCCACAAGGTAACTTTAAAGAATTACGTGCACAAGGAGTCGAAGTCGGTAATGTTAAAAAAGGTGGTACTGCAATTTTAATGCAAGCTGCTCGTAACTATCGCGTTTGGATTCTATTCACTTCTTATGCCGCTTGTTTTGGTATCGAAATCTTCATTCATAACATTGCAGCAATGTACTACGTCGATCACTTCAACATGGGATTGAAAGAAGCTGGTATGACTGCTGGTATCTTCGGTCTACTGGCATTATTTGCACGTGCGTTGGGAGGCATCGTTTCAGATAAAGTTGCACTTAAAAAAGGCTTAGATGGTCGTACCAAAGTATTATTTGCCCTCGTGTTACTTGAAGGCATCTTCTTATTCGTATTCTCTCAAGTAAACGTTGTAATGTTCGCAATTATTGCAATGACAATCTTCGGCTTATTTACCCATATGGCATGTGGTGCAACCTATGCTCTTGTACCATTCATTGATCGTGATGCTTTAGGTGGTGTAGCTGGTATCATTGGTGCAGGTGGTAATGTGGGTGCAGTTGCAGCAGGCTTCTTACTAAAAGGCCTGCTTGACGTGCAAACTTGTTTGTCTATCTTAGGTATTCTCGTAACCATTGCAGCATTTAGTGTCGTTCTTATCCGATTTACAACAGAACACAAAGTAAAAGAACAAGAGTTATTTGAACAAGCTTTACTAGAGCGTAATAGCGCAGCTTAACACCATCTCATATGGAGGATGAGTAAATCACTCATCCTCCCCCAAATTTCAAAAAATTTTATAAAGGATATTCTGATGAATAAATTCTCCTATTCATTAATCACGCTCGCTTGTTTTTCAACACTAACAAACGCTGCTGATGAGTTCTTCTCTCAAACTAAGCTTTCACTCGATAGCCGTCTTCGCTATGAATGGGTAGAACAAGACAACAAACTCAATCATGCAGATGCATGGACATTAAGACTCCGCCCTGCAATTCAAACAGGTTCATGGCATGGTCTAAGTGCTTTTGTGCAAGGTGAAGGAACTGTAGAAATCAATGACGAATTTAATAGCACTCGAAACGATCAAACAAACTATAGCACCGTACCTGACGCTAAAAACCTACAGCTCAATCAAGCCTATTTGAAATATGTGTACAACCCTAAATTTGACATAACAGTTGGTCGTCAAGTCATTAATTTAGATAATCAACGCTTTGTTGGATCGGTTGCTTGGCGTCAAAACGATCAAACTTTTGATGCGATTGCTCTAAACATTAAGCCATGCAATGAGTTTGGTTTGTACTATGCTTATATTGATCAGGTGAATACTATTTTCGGTAGTGAAGACCCTGAACCTAAATTTATTCAAGCACAAGATGGTAAACAGGAAAGTAAAATTCATTTAATTCAGGCGAAAGTGAATTACAACCCGCTGCTAAATGCGACTGTGTATGGCTATTTAATGGATTTTGAAGATATTTCAGCCTGGTCAAATCAAACCTATGGTCTACGCTTAACAGGTAAAAAAGATAATTTTAAATACGCAGCTGAATATGCAAAACAAAGTGAATATGCTGACCAACCCAAAGATTATGATGCGGATTACTATGCATTAGAACTTGGTTACAGCATTAAAAACAAGGAAGTTGCGCTCGGTGAAATCGCGATTGGTTATGAAGTACTTGGCAGTGACGATGGAAAAATAGCGTTCCAAACCCCTTTAGCGACCAAGCATAAATTCAATGGATGGACAGATTTATTCCTAGCAACGCCAGCCAATGGCTTAACTGATTTATACATTTCTTCAAGCTTTAATGTTTTTGGTAGAGGAAAATTAGGCACTGAGCTGCATCAATACAGAAGTGATGAAAAGAATATGGATTATGGTCAAGAATACTCTGTTTCTTACTCACAAGCTTTACCAATTAAAGGACTTTCAGCTTTAGCGAAATTTTCAGACTATCAAGCTGAAGAATTCGGTGTAGACACACAAAAATTGTGGCTACAACTCGATTATAAATACTAACTCAAGGAGTAATGTCATTTAATTATCAAAAAACTGTCATCAAAATATCAAATTTGGATGATTTAATAAAAAATAAAAAACAGCTAAAAAAAACGATGAAAAGCTCACTGATTGACCGTCAGTGAGCTTTTTTCTTTAACTAAAAAAAGGCCATTAATTAATAGCCTTTATCATTTTTGATTACATTACTGGCGTTTAGGTAGTGGTATGTATTGTGATTGAGCATTTTGTTGAACTTTGCGCTCACCCACTTTCACCTGAACATTTTCTTGTTTACCCTCACGCTCAACTACGACGTTAATCACACTTTCAGGTGCCTGTAATGCAACATAATTAATCAAATGTGAAGCCGAAGTAATTTGCTCACTATTCACTTGAATAATTTTATCACCACGCTTAACACCTGCTTCGTCTGCAGGACCACCTTTCAGCACATCTGCAACAACAACACCAATTGGTCTAGTCGCCATTACATCTTCATCCAAAGTATTTGGAATTAGACTAATACCCAACCAACCACGTACTACACGGCCATCTTTCAAAATTGAGTTTAAAACTTGCTGACAAACTTTGGCAGGAATCGCAAAACCAATTCCGAGTGAACCACCAGACTGAGAGAAGATTGCCGTATTTACACCAATTAAATTACCCGCAACATCAATCAATGCACCACCAGAGTTTCCTGGATTAATGGCTGCATCGGTTTGAATAAAGTCTTCATAGGTATTAATACCCAAATCCGAACGACCAGTTGCTGAAATAATCCCTTGAGTTACAGTTTGTCCTACGCCAAATGGATTACCAATTGCAAGAACGACATCACCCACTTCATTACCACTCAACTTAAATGGCAGAACAGGTAGGTTATCTAATTCAATTTTGATCACAGCCAAGTCTGTATCGGGATCAGTGCCAATCACTTTAGCTTCAGCACGACGACCATCTTGCAATGCCACCACAATGTGTTCAGCCTGAGCAATCACATGATTATTCGTTAAAATATAACCATCGGCACGAACAATAACACCCGAACCTAAACTATTTTCATTTTGCTGCTGTTGAGGCATTTGATTGCCAAAGAACTCGCGAAATACAGGATCATTCAATAATGGATGATTCATCTGTTTCACTTTTTGAGTGGTAAATATATTCACGACAGCTGGAGCAGCAACTTTAACGGCAGCGTTATATGAGACTACCCCACCAGTTCGAGTTGTATCAACCAATGGTTCTACCTTTTCAGCAGGCATTTTTACACCATCAGAAGCCACAGTTGGTTTTGGTTGATGTGATTTCTGCCAAGCTAGAAAACTAAATACAACCAGAATGAGTAATACCCAAGGTAACCATGTAAATGCACGGCGCACGTCTATTATCCTCTTGGCAAATGTAAGTTATAAATAAGTAATATATTGAAGAACTAGAAATTTCCATCATTGTAAAGTAAATAGCTTAAAATCAATGCAAAAGTTAAAAAAGTTTTGTCTAGCTTTAGTTACATTTAAAAATGTGTTTTATTTACTCCCATAAAATGTTGAACATTTGAGGAATCGCATGGCAAATTTGCATGACATTGTGCAATGGTGTAATCAAACTTTAAAAGCAAACGAATTTAAAGATTACGCACCAAATGGCTTACAAATCGAAGGTAAAGCTGAAGTAAACAAGATTGTTTGTGCAGTCACCGCATCTGAAGATGCAATTGATGCGGCGATTGCCGAAAAAGCAGATGCGCTGCTCGTTCATCATGGTTATTTTTGGAAAGGTGAAGCTTACCCAATCACAGGTATGCGTGGAAACCGTATTAAGAAACTCATTCAAAATAACATTTCTTTGATTGCCTACCACCTTCCTTTAGATGCACATCCAAGTTTAGGCAATAATGTAGCAATTGCTGATTTAATTGGCTTACAAAACCTAGAAGCGTTAGACCCATCAGAAAAACACCCAATCGGTAATATCGCTTATCTAGACCAACCACTTAGTCCAGAACAGTTCAAAGCAAAATTACAAAGCATCTTTAATTTTGGCATCATCCATTTACCTTGTGACAAAACATCAATTCAAAAAGTTGGTTTTTGTACAGGTGGGGCGCAAGATTTTATAGCAAAAGCAGCTTCGGAAAACTGTGATGCCTATATTTCAGGTGAAGTGAGCGAACGTACTTTTTATGAAGCAAAAGAACTTGGTGTACACTATTTTGCATGTGGTCACCATGCAACTGAACGTTACGGCGTACAGCGTTTAGCCAATGCGCTTGCTAATCAATTCATGATTGAAGCCGTCTATTTTGAACTCAATAATCCGATTTAATAGAATTGAAGAATCCGATTTTGTTAAATCTTTTTTCCATTTGGGTTATATATTTAAATTAAGTCTTTATTGTGTATAGTTCTTTAAAAGACTGTCCTATTGTCTTTAGAATCATTTACAATAGAGCCACTTAATGTAAAACCCAGCAAATGCAAGGATTGAAACATGACAACCATTACTTTACCTGCACTTCCATATGGCTATGATGATTTAGCTCCGCACATTACTCGCGAAACTTTAGAATACCATCACGACAAACATCACAATACTTACGTTGTTAACTTAAACAACCTAATCAAAGGTACTGACCTTGAAGGTAAATCTTTAGAAGAAATCATCAAAGCTTCTGCTGGTGATGCATCTAAAGCAGGTATCTTTAACAATGCTGCTCAAGTATGGAACCACACATTCTATTGGAACAGCATGAAACCAAATGGTGGTGGAAAGCCTACTGGCGCGATTGCAGCTAAAATCGATGAAGCTTTTGGTAGCTACGAAAAATTTGCTGAAGAATTTACTGCTGCTGCAACAACTCAATTTGGTTCAGGTTGGGCTTGGTTAGTTGCTGACGAAGTAAATGGTAAATTATCAATTACTAAAACTGCAAACGCAGATACTCCACTTGCTCATGGTCAAGTTGCAGTATTAACAATCGACGTTTGGGAACATGCTTACTACATCGACTTCCGTAACTTACGTCCAAAATACATTGCTACTTTCTTAGAAAGCTTAGTGAACTGGGACTATGCAAATGCAAAACTTGCAGGTCAACCAGCAGGTGTTGAGAAATAATTATTATTTCTTGAATAAAAACTGCCCACTTCGGGCAGTTTTTTTATACATACAGCTTCAAAAGAATATTTATCAAGCAAACAATTCATTTTCTTTACTATTCTTGTTGACGACATAGGTTTTCATGCCTAAAATGCGCATCAGATTCTCCAATAGCTCAGTCGGTAGAGCGACGGACTGTTAATCCGCAGGTCCCTGGTTCGAGCCCAGGTTGGAGAGCCAATCTACTATTCTCCCATAGCTCAGTCGGTAGAGCGACGGACTGTTAATCCGCAGGTCCCTGGTTCGAGCCCAGGTGGGAGAGCCAAGATTCTAAAAAGCCCTGATCATTGATTGGGGCTTTTTTTATACGTACAAATTAATATTTAGTTTGATCGAAATACTATTGTTACCACCCTTGACTCTAACCCACCAAAGAAATCATTCTTCTCAGCATTCGTTAAACTACTTACAATTGTTGAATGACGAACTGCTTGTCTCGTAGATAGATCAAAAATTCTATTCCCACTACTCTGAAGAACCTGTATAGAATCAATTGCGTTATTTCTTGATATATTAAATTTCACTATATTACTTAAATTTGCACTACCAGTAGGAACTTCCCATAAACTCATTATTTCTTTATGAACTTTCTCTTCTATTGATTTACTTCTATCACTTTCTGTTAAAGCTGGATCATCCACCTGATTATCATTAATATAAAATTCGAAGGGTTGCTCGACTCTAACAGGATAATATTTACCATTAAACTGATACGGATAAAGACTAGATTTCTTGATTTCAGCCACCACCAAAGCATCTAACTCAACAATACCACTACTTTTCTTAATTTTTGATGCGACTACTTCCCCTTTCTCATTTACATATACCAAAATATTCAGATCCCTATTTTTACCTTGTAATAAAGAAGGATTAACTAATATTTGCGGTATTTTTTTCCATTTTAAGACATGAAGATCAATATTAATAAATTCAATGCTCTTAGCATGAATACCCTCTACCCAAATGCACAATAATACAACTACTATTTTTGATAAAAATCTCATTTATAATTCTCAAAGTTGTTATTTTTATATCCCAATTCACTATCTCATTACGATGAGATAGTGACCTGTGCTGGCACACCACTATGAAAGCGAAACGTATCATCTGTACTTAAGATCAGATTTTTTTCCACTTCTCGAATATGCTCAATGCGTTGCTGGATCGTTTCTTCTGGATCTTTGAGTTTTGCAGTTTGTGCAACATCCAAAGCCAGTGCCAGATAATCCTCAAAATGACGCGATTCTGATTTAAGTAGATAGCGGTAGTAACGCCCCAATTCATCATCAACAATCGGTGCCAGCGCAAAGAAACGCTCACACGAGCGTGCTTCGACAAATGCACCAATAATCATCACATCAATTAGAGCCTCAGGCTCATAGGTACGGATTTCTTTACGTAATCCACCTGCATAACGCCCTGCACTCAACCCCTTCCACTCTTGGCCACGTTTGTTCATGAATTCCAAAACCTGCTCATAATGCAGCATTTCTTCACGCACCAATTGCGCCAATTTCACTTGTAAGTCAGTAAAAAAACTATAGCGGAACATCAAATTCATAGCCGTACTTGCTGCTTTTTTCTCACAGTTGGCATGATCTTGCATTAAGATGTCCAGATTATTAATGGCCTCATCTAACCATGCTTGAGGAGTCGTACAACCTAAAAACTCGATTACAGGTTGCATTAGCTCATCATAATTCAAACTACTCATCCACTTATCTCACAGCAGCTTGAATCGCTGCTTTCATATCTTTAACTGCTTGAGAGAGCCCAACAAACACGCTATCCGCAATAATCGAATGCCCAATATTTAATTCATGGATTTGTGGAATTGCAGCAATTGCAGCAACATTATCGAGATTTAACCCATGCCCTGCATTCACAACCAAACCTTTTGCTGCTGCGTATTCGGCACCTTTGATAATACGGACTAATTCTATTTGCTGTTCTGCATCAGTTTCCGCATCTGCATAAGCACCCGTATGGATTTCAATGGTTGGGGCACCACATGCCACAGCGGCATCAATCTGTGCCAAATCGGCATCGATAAATAAAGACACATCACTACCAATTGCTTTGAGTGCTTGAGTCGCTGCTTTGACTTTTTCAAAGTGACCGACAACATCCAAGCCACCTTCTGTCGTCACCTCTTGTCGACGTTCTGGTACAAAACACACATGTTGAGGCTGAATCTCTTTTGCAAATGCGACCATTTCATCTGTTACAGCCAACTCTAGATTCATACGCGTTTTTAATAACGGGCGCATACGACGTACATCATCATCTTGTATATGGCGGCGATCTTCGCGTAAATGTAAAGTAATCCCCTCTGCACCCGCCTCTTCACAAACCAAAGCAGCTTGAACTGGATCAGGGTAAGTCGTGCCACGCGCTTGTCTTAATGTTGCAACATGATCAATATTTACACCTAAAATTACAGCCATAAAAATATCCTAACATTTACTCTCTAAACATTTAAAAATGCTTTAAGAAAATTAAGTTTGTGTACTTTGAATCCACAGCTGACGGCTTTTTAATGGCCGATCGCCTAATAAAGCACTAATCATCTGACGATATAGTTTACCCAACAATTGCAGTTGTTCTAAAGAAAAATCTCGACCATCTTCATAGCTTTGCATTGAAGTAATTAGAGCACCAGAAAGTGTAGAACGTGAAGCTTGCCTTACTGGTAAAAATCCATCATTGAGTTGGAATTGATAATGTTGCAAAGCTTCTACTGCTGTTTGATTTGCATCTACAGAAAAATCGATTGCATAACCTAATTCTTGTAATAAAACATGTTCAAACTGTCGAAGAATTTGTCGAAGAAATAAAGCGGCTTGCTCATGCAAAGCAAGTTGCTGTAACTGCAATAAAATCAGTTGATATTGTTCAAATGTTTGTGGCATTGCCTCTTCCAAAGTACAAAGACGCAATAGAATTTCATTCAAATAAAAACCAGCAAAAAACGCATCACCGTGGAAAAATACAGGTTGATTGAGAATTTCTAATTTTGTGAAATTTTTAAGTTCAGATTTACCCGTCGCTTGAATACGAATAGGTTGATATTGTGGTGGAGGAATTTGTCTTAAAATTCCATCCACCCGACCATATTCTTGAGTAAATAAATGAACAATATGGCTTTTTTCACGATATTTACGATGATGAATTAAATAGCCATGTAGGACTTCATTACGCATCATAAAACGATACTAGTCCTTTTCTTTCTCGTCCTTTTCATCATCGCCGTCAGGAATAACTGCACCAACCACAGCTGCAGTTCCTTTTACCACGCCTTTTGTGGTTTTATAGGCAACTTTAACAGGGACTGTAACTATTTTAGTAATACATCCCTGTAGCAAAAAGACACAAGAAACAATAACAAGAGCTTTAATCATCGCAGAACCTCTTAGATATCGCTATAACCTAAGCTTTTTAAAGCACGTTCGTCGTCAGACCAGCCACCTTTAACTTTTACCCAAAGCGTAAGCATGATTTTTTGTTCAAACATTTTTTCCATGTCTGTACGTGCATCCATACCAATACTTTTCAGCTTTGCACCTTTATCACCAATCACAATGGCTTTTTGTCCTTGACGCTCAACAAAGATCGTTGCATCGATATAAGTACATGGTGGTTTTAAGCGTCCTGTTTTTTCATTTACAGTTGCTTCTTCTGTTTTAAATGATTCAATTTGTACCGTTAAATCATATGGTAACTCTTCACCCAACTGACGCATGATTTTCTCACGAATAATTTCACTCGCAAGAAAACGCTCAGAACGATCTGTAATTTGATCCAATGAATACAAAGGTGGCTGATAAGGTAAATACTTTTCAATCGTGTCACGCAAATGTTCTAAATTCGCGCCGCGTAAAGCGGATACGGGAACAATTTCAGCAAAATTCATTAACTTCGCTCGTTCTTGAATCAGCGGCAATGCTTCATTTTTGTTTTCAAAAGTATCTAACTTATTAATTACAAGAATCACTGGCATATCTGCATTTTTCAGCTTTTCCAAAACAAGCTCGTCGTTTTGAGTCCACTTTTGTGCATCAACAACAAATAAAACCAAATTCACATCACGTAACGCCGAATGTGCCGCACGATTCATCATCTTGTTAATCGCACGTACTTCTTTCTTATGCATACCTGGCGTATCTACAAATACTGCTTGTGATTTTTCACGCGAATCAATCCCCACAATCTTATGACGTGTAGTTTGTGGCTTACGGGATGTAATAGAAAGCTTTTGGCCCAACAGGTGATTCATTAATGTTGACTTTCCAACATTAGGTCGACCAACAATTGCAACAAAACCGCTTTTAAAATCAGAAGGAATTGTCGTTCCTTGCGAACTAAAAAATTGATTAATTAAATCATTACCATCTTGCTGTTCAGTAGCTTCAGATGGATTTTGAGGTAAAGGATTTTCATTTGAATGAGACATCAGGTTATTGCTCCAATAATTTTAAAATTTCTGCCGCTGCCGTTTGTTCGGCAAAACGACGACTTGAGCCCTCGCCTTGAATTTTTGGCAATCCCTCAATCAAACATTCCACTTTAAAATGTTGATTTGGGGCATCACCCTGAATATCTACAACCTCGTAAACTGGGAGAGGTTTTTTACGTGCTTGTAAATACTCTTGTAACCGTGATTTGGGATCTTTGAGTTGATCAGTTGGTTCGATATGATCTAAATAAGGTTCATACCATTTTAGCACAATGCTTTGTAGCAAGTTCAGATCATTACAGTCTAAATAAATAGCGCCAATAATTGCTTCCACCGCATCAGCAAGAATGGATTCTCGATGGTGACCACCTGATTTTAACTCGCCAGTACTTAGAATTAATGACTGACTAAGCTGTAAATCATTTGCAATTTTCCCTAGCGCTTCTTGACGAACTAACGTCGCACGCATACGCGTTAAACGCCCTTCATTTTCTTGCGGGTAAGTACAATATAAATAATTGGCGACAATCATTCCTAATAATGAATCGCCTAGAAATTCTAGGCGCTCATAATTATGCTTATGACTCACAGAACGATGGGTTAAGGCAAGTTTTAGCAATTCAATCTGCTTAAACTGGTACCCTATTCGCCCTTGTAATCTTGAATCATTCAGCTTGCTTTGCAGATTTTTGGTCAAAAGTCTTCTCAAAAGTCATAACTAAACTAATATTCAGCATAAAAGGCTTACGCACTTCATACTTCTTCTTTACGATAAGATCATCTTTGTAAGTGACCTGAGCAATATCCTTAAAATATAAATCACGAATACCATTCATATCTAAACGCTGATTCATCTGTTTTTCAAACTTAGATGGCGTAATATTTTCAGGACTATCTTTTAATACACCTTGAATCTGTGTATCAATAATTTTGTCATCCCAATATGCTGGCCAAATTGCAACAGCAGCCTTCACTGCTATCGCAAATAAAACCACCCCAAATAAAATTGCAATATACGAAGCCCCTTGTTGAGATTTACGCATTTGATATTTCCTTTATGTTTTTATTAGTCAATCTTACCATTTCGGTTAAAACTTGGAATATTAAATCCAGGTTCTTTATGCATCCATACATAAAAAGCACGACCCGTTAAATTTGCTTCTGGTACAAACCCCCAAAAACGACTGTCCGCACTTTGATCTCGATTATCACCCATTGCAAAGTATTGTCCTTGAGGAACTGTCACTTCCCAATCTTGACCATTACTTTGAATAAACACATCATTTTCTTTCGCAACAAAAGGTACTAAAGATTCAGCACCTTTTAATTGTGCAAATTGGAATTGTTCAGCCAAAGGATTTCGTCCATCTAAATAGCGAATCAAATGCTGGTGTTCCCCTAAAGTTTCCTTGAAATAATAAACCGTAGGTGTTTCTAGCTGATCCTTCTCACGCGCAAACTCAGTCGCAACTTTTGCAATTTGCTTGCCATTAATAATCAACTGCCCAGCTTTAAACTGAATATGATCACCTGGCAAACCAACTACGCGCTTGATATAACTAATTGTTGGCTGAGGCGGATAACGAAATACAATAACTTCACCACGTTTAGGTTCACCCACGTTCAGCACTTTAGTATTGACAATAGGTAAACGCACACCATAGTCAAATTTATTGACTAAAATAAAATCCCCTGTCTCCAAGGTCGGTACCATAGAGTCCGAAGGAATGTTAAAAGGCTCATACAAGAAAGATCGAAGAATTAAGACGACAGCTAAGACTGGCCAAAAATCATATGCCCAAGTAATAACAAAATTTTCCTGATCACGCCCTTTATTCGCTCGCTGTTTAAACACAAACTTATCAAGCAACCACACCAAGAAAAAAATCAGCGTAGCAGGCACTAGAATCAAATTAAAATCAAAATCCACAAACCCTCACTCGCAGCCTTGCTGCTCGTCTTACGGCTAGAGAATGATAAGACTCTCTAGCCTTATTTTTTATCGATCTACTTTCAATACAGCTAAGAACGCTTCTTGTGGAATTTCAACACTTCCCACTTGTTTCATGCGTTTCTTACCTTCTTTTTGTTTAGAAAGAAGTTTCTTCTTACGCGAAACGTCACCACCATAACATTTAGCCAATACGTTTTTACGCATCGCCTTTACAGTAGAACGTGCAATAATTTGCGCACCAATAGCGGCTTGAATTGCAACATCAAACATTTGACGAGGGATGAGATCCTTCATTTTCTCAACCAATGCGATCCCACGATGACGCGCATCCTGACGATGGCAAATCATTGCCAACGCATCCACCTTCTCGCTATTAATTAACACATCCACCTTAACTAAAGATGAACTCTCAAAACGTACAAAGTTATAATCCAACGAAGCAAAACCACGCGAGCAAGATTTCAATTTATCAAAGAAATCCATCACCACTTCAGCCATCGGAATCTCAAAGGTAACTGAAACCTGATTACCTAAGAATTTCATATCCTTTTGAACACCACGACGTTCGATACATAAAGTCATGACATTACCAAGATATTCTTGTGGAACGAGAATATGGCACTCAGCAATTGGTTCACGTAAATCTTCAACTGTTGAAGCATCAGGCATTTTTGAAGGACTATCGATATAAATCGTTTCACCCTTTTTAGTTACAGCTTCATAAATCACTGTTGGCGCTGAGCTAATCAAATCGAGATCATACTCACGCTCTAAGCGCTCTTGTACGATTTCCATATGCAGCATACCTAAGAAACCACAACGGAAACCAAAGCCTAAAGCATCAGAACTTTCAGGTTCAAAAAACAAAGCTGAATCGTTAATCTGTAGTTTTTGTAGGGCTTCACGGAATGGTTCAAAGTCACTTGAATCAATCGGAAATAGACCTGCATATACCTGTGGTTTTACCTTTTTAAAACCAGGTAAAGTTTGAACTTCTGGTGTAGATACCAATGTAATCGTATCGCCGACTGGCGCACCAAAAATATCTTTAATCCCTGCAATAACGAAACCAACCTCACCTGCTTCAAGGATATCCGTTTCAGTATGCTTAGGGTTAAACACACCAACTGAAGTCACAGGATGTGCTTGTCCTGTTGACTTAACAAGCATTTTATCACCCTTACGGATACGGCCTTGTTTAATACGAACAAGCGAGACAACGCCTAGATAGTTATCAAACCATGAATCGATAATCAAAGCTTGTAAAGGTGCATCACGATCACCCTCAGGTGCAGGAATAACATCCACTAGACGCTCTAAAACACCTTCAACCCCCAAACCAGTTTTTGCTGAACATGTTGGAGCGTCGGTTGCTTCAATACCGATAATTTCTTCAATTTCATGAATCACACGCTCAGGTTCAGCCTGTGGTAAATCAATTTTATTGAGAATTGGTAGTACTTCTAAGCCCTGCTCAATTGCTGTATAACAGTTCGCAACAGATTGAGCCTCAACACCTTGTGCAGCATCAACAACAAGCAAAGCTCCTTCACACGCAGCTAAAGAACGCGAAACCTCGTAAGAGAAGTCAACGTGTCCAGGCGTATCAATAAAGTTTAATTGATATTGCTGACCATTTGGATGCGTATAATAAAGCGTAACTGATGCCGCCTTAATCGTAATCCCACGTTCACGCTCAAGCTCCATAGAGTCTAATACCTGAGCTTGCATTTCACGATCTTGAAGGCCACCGCACATTTGAATAAAACGGTCGGCCAAAGTCGACTTACCATGGTCAATATGAGCAATGATCGAGAAATTTCGTATATTTTTGATATCTACGGATTTTTTAGCTTGCGCCATGGGTTACCTTGAGAAAATAGAGCGCCCTATACTTATAAAAAGCAATGAGCCAAAATGGTTTAACAAAATTGTTGGGGATTATAGCAGAATGACATTTTAAAGTATTCAAAATAATTCTGCGCTTTTATAACAAAACTCAAAGCAATAGTGACTTAACACTCTCATTTTTCAACATAGGAAATTGAAAAATCCATTGGATCTAATTCATTTGAAATGGGCTGATAAGCCTGGGTAAAACTCGGCGACATACGCTTTGGTCGACCAGTTGCAATTTCAATACATGCCCATTTGGTATTTCCTACGAATAAAACACTTTGATCTTTTGGTCGATAAAATGCGTACTGACGGAATGAATAGAGCGCATTAATGTCATCCAACCAAGTCCGTAAAATGATCTCTTCACCCTCAAGTGCAGCTTTACGATATTGAACATGATGCTCAACCGCCACCATCGCATGTTTTAACTCTAAATATTGGGTTAAGCCTAAACCTAATATTTCTATATGCGCTGCTGCAACATCCTGCATCCATTGGATGTAAATAACATTGTTGACATGACCCAATACATCAATATGTTGTGGTTGAACCTGTATTTTTAAATCAAAAATTGTGCTCATAATTTTTCGTACTTCAACAACAAAAGTTCAGTGCCGTACCTTAGTCTAAACAACTCAGTATTACAAAATAAAAAAACCACCCTATCCAATAGAGTGGTTTTCTCATTTATTTGATTACTTCGGTAAACGCAATCCTAAAATTGCACGTTGGCCTTGGCGAATAATCGTTACTCGCGCAACACTATTTTTAGGTAAAGCGGCAACCGTTTTTGCAAACATTTGACTGTTCGTAATTGCCGTTCCATTTACTTGAACAATAACATCGCCAGCAACGATATTAGATAGAGATGCTAATCCACCACGTTTAACATCTTGAACCAAAATTCCACCACGAACATTTAAACTTGCTAATTCAGCTTCTGTGAGTGTACGGATACTCATACCCAACCCACTGGTTGGATTATTTTTGTCTTCTGCTGCTGGTGTATCATCAGGTGCCGTACCCAATGTCGCTGAAATTGTACGTGTTTTATCATCACGTAAAATCTCTAACTGAATTGTTTGATCTGGTGCAGTACGGTTCAACACATTGAGTAAATCACCTGTACGAGAAATCGAAGTACCATTGATTTTTAAAATCACATCACCTGATTTAAGCCCAGCTTTTTCAGCAGGCGATTTCGGTGTAACTTGATTAACTAGAGAACCTTCTGGTTTTGGTAATTTATAGGCTTCCGCTAAATTTCGATCAATATCTTGCAACATAACGCCTAGATAAGAACGTGTCACTTTGCCATTGGTTTTAAGCTGTTGAACAACATCCATTGCAACATCAATTGGAATCGAGAACGACAAGCCCATATAACCGCCCGTACCACTAAAAATACGAGAGTTCACACCAACCACTTCACCCTTCTGATTGAAAAGTGGTCCACCAGAGTTACCAGGGTTTAAAGCAGCATCTGTTTGAATAAATGGCACTGATGTTTCGCCACTCATGTTACGGGATTTAGCACTCACAATCCCTGCTGATGCTGAGTAATCGAAACCAAATGGAGAACCAATCGCCAAAACAGGCTCACCGACTTTTAACTGGTCGACATTACCAACTTTTAATTCAGGAAAATTCGTACCATTTACTTTTAGTACAGCAACATCAGTACGTTCATCACTACCAACCAATGTCGCATCAAGTTCACGGCGGTCATTCAATGTGATACTAATTCGTGATGCATTTTCAATAACATGATGATTTGTAACTAAGTAACCATCTTTACTAATGAAAAATGCACTTCCATAAGCTGTTTTTTCTTGTGGTCCCTGCTGTTGAGGGATAATCACTTGATTACCAAAGAAACGACGTAAGATTTCTGGAACCTGTTGTTGCAATAACTCTTCCTGAGTCATTTTCTTCACAACATTCACACTCACTACAGCTGGACTAACCTGCTCAACGAGATTTGAAAAATCTACTGGAGCTGCGGCATCGACTTGAGCTGCTGCTACTGTAAATACCGCTGCAAACATTCCTTGTTGTAAATATCGACTTTTCATGAAGCAAGAACCTACATACTGATGATCGAATAAAAATTTAAGGTTATGTTGTATCATAACCATTTCATACGTTTCGTTAAAAAATGTTTATATTTTCAATGTATACAAAGAAATAAAAACCTAAAATGTGAATAAATTGTGGAGGAAAATTAATATAACCACTGTTCAAAACAGGTTTTATAATGACCAACTTAAACTCACATTAAAAAAATGTTCTTAAACGTAATCGCATGATTATTGGTATGTAGCAATACAACAAAACAAGCAAATTATTGACTCATTCGCCAAAAAATCGCTCAATTCTAAGCAGATTAGCTCTTGCCTTTTTGTTCAAAAAGCGTTGTCATTAGCGAACGTTTGAAATTGAAGCAGATCGACATGCCTGATTTAGAAACAATTCATCATTTTGACATGATTATTGTGGGCAGTGGCGGTGCAGGTTTAAGCCTAGCACTCTCTTTACCAAGTCATTACAACATCGCGATTTTAGCAAAGGCTGCGCTCACAGAAGCGAGTACCTATTATGCTCAAGGTGGTGTTGCTGCGGTATTAGATGAGACTGACTCAATTCAACAACATATTAATGACACGATGATCGCAGGTGCACATTTATGTGAACTAGATGCAGTAAAGCATACAGTCGAAGGTGGTAAACCCTCAGTTGATTTTTTATTAGGACAGGGTGTTCAATTTACATTAGACGATGATGAGCAACTCCACTTAACGCGTGAAGGTGGTCACTCACAGCGTCGGATTATTCACTCAGCCGATGCAACCGGCAAAGCAATTTCAACAACTTTAGTCGAGCGTGCAAAAGAAAGAAAAAATATTACAATTTTTGAAAACTATATTGCGATTGATCTCATCACAAAACACAAACTTGGTCATTTAGGTGAAAAGAATAGAGCGATTGGCTTATATGCTTTAGATGAGAAAAATGAACAAGTCCATACCTTCTTAGCGCCATTTACAGCACTGGCTTGTGGCGGAGCAATGAAAGCATATCTTTATACGTCTAATCCTGACATTGCAACAGGCGATGGTATTGCAATGGCTTATCGAGCAGGTTGCCGTGTTGCTAATATGGAATTCAATCAATTCCATCCAACTTGTTTATATCATCCCAAAGCGCGTTCTTTCTTAATTACCGAAGCAATGCGTGGCGAAGGTGCTTATTTGCGCTTACCAGACGGCGAGCGTTTCATGCTACGTTTTGATGAACGTGCTGAACTTGCACCGCGTGATATTGTGGCACGTACCATCGACCATGAAATCAAGCGCCTAGGTATTCGCCATGTTTGGCTAGATATCACCCATAAATCACCAGAATTTATTACCGAGCACTTCCCTACTTTATATGCACGACTTATTGAACTTGGTATCGATATCACCAAAGATATGATCCCTGTCGTTCCAGCTGCACATTACACCTGTGGCGGTGTTGTCGTTGATGAGAATAGTCAAACCGATTTAGATGGCTTATATGCAATTGGTGAGACTTCGTATACTGGCTTGCACGGCGCTAATCGTATGGCAAGTAACTCACTGCTTGAATGTTTTGTGTATGGCATGAGTGCAGCTAACGATATCCAACAAAAATTTGATTCGGACTTTAAATTCCCTACTGTACCATCTTGGGACGAGTCTCAAGTTACGGATGCAGATGAAGATGTTGTGATTCTGCAAAACTGGGATGAGTTGCGTTCAACTATGTGGAACTATGTCGGTATTGTTCGAACTACTAAGCGTTTGCAACGCGCCTTACACCGTATTGAAATGTTGAAACGTGAAATCACTGAGTATTATCAAGATTATCGTGTCAGCAAAAACTTGATCGAATTGCGTAACCTAGTTCTAGTTTCAGAAATGATTGTGCGTTGTGCGATGGAACGCAAGGAATCTCGTGGTTTACATTACACACTTGATTATCCTGAGCTTTCTAATGAAATTCGTAAAACAGTTTTGACACCGCCAAACTTTAAAGTGGAACAACCGCTGGTGAATGAGTGACTCTTTTGTGTTTTGAGCTTTTCAAGACGACTTAAAGTTATTATTAGTTATCGCGGTAGGCGACATGGATGTCGCTCGTTGAACTGCGGTATCAAGGATGTACCGTCAGCTCAACACAGGATTTTTGTTACTTTTCATCCTTGAAAAGTAAGGCATAAGTAACAGAGTTCAAAGTGTGATTTCAAACTTTTTCAACAATACAATAAAGATTGATAATATAGCTGTTTTTATGTCAAATGCTGCAGCGCCTCTTCAAACACAACATCCGCATTCTGTGTTGCATCCAAACGCTTGATTCGTTCAGGCGCTGTCTGCCATAAAGTTTCATAACCCGCACGCACCTTAGCAAAGAAACTTAACTTCTCTTGCTCAAAACGGTCCAATGCCCCACGCTCACGCGCACGAGTCATGCCCAACTCAATCGGTGCATCCAGCCAAAATGTAATATTCGGCATTTTCGCCACAAAAGTTTGATTCAATAGTTGAAGCTTTTCCTGACTTAAACCGCGTCCAGAACATTGATACGCAAAACTGGCATCGGTAAAACGATCACTTAACACAATCTTACCCGCCTCTAATGCAGGTAAAATCACTTGTTCTAAATGCTGTGCTCGTGCCGCATAAATCAATAACAGTTCAGTATCATGACTCATTTGCTCTTCATGATTCACTGCTAATAAAAGTGAGCGAATCTGCTCAGCGAGTGGTGTGCCACCCGGTTCACGAGTCAACACCACTTCTTTACCTTGCTGTTCAAAGTACTGATGAATTTTACGAATCAGTGTTGTTTTTCCTACACCTTCCGTACCTTCAAAACTAATAAACATCATTCACCTTGCTTTTTCTTTGAACGTAGAACAGTTAAATATTCTTGAACTGCACGATTATGGTCTTCTAAAGACGCTGTAAATTTATGACCACCATTTCCTGTTGCAACGAAATAAATATTCTCCGCATTATCAGGGTGCATAGCAGCTTCAATGGCTTTTTTACTTGGCAATGCAATTGGTGTTGGTGGTAAACCGTTAATAGTATAGGTGTTATAAGATGTAGGCGTACGCAAGTCATTACGTGTGATATTGCCTTTATAATTATCGCCCATGCCATAAATCACTGTTGGATCAGTTTGCAAGCGCATACCTATTTTTAAGCGACGTACAAACACACCTGAAACTTGCTGAAGCTCACTATCCAAACTGGTTTCTTTCTCAATAATAGAAGCCATGATCAATGCTTCATATTTATCTTTATAAGGCAGATTAGAAGCCTTATTTGCCCAAGCTTCATCTAATGACTTCATTTGGCGATGATATAAATCGGTTAAGATTTTTTTATCTGTTTCACCTTTGGCGAAGAAATAAGTATCAGGTGCAAACAAACCTTCTGGATGAGAATATGGAATATCGAGTGCTTTTAACAATTGATCTCGGGGTAAATCCAAAATTGTTTTGGTTACATTCGAATCTTTTTTAAGATTTTGAACAAGCTGCTTAAATGTTGTCCCTTCTATCACCAAAATTCGATTCATCTGTGCATTTTCTGCATCAGACAACATCGATAAAACTTGGCGAATACTCATTCCCTGTGTGACTTCATACACACCAGCTTTCATGCTGTCATGGATTAAAAACTTTTGATAAAGCTTTAACACAATAGGTAAGCTGACTTTACCCTCTTTGGCTAGGCGATCAATAAATCTAGAATAAGTATCCCCAGATGAAATCACTAAAAGTTGCTTTTTGCCATCAACAGGGTAATTTTTAAAAAGATTTGCCCATAAAATACACAATATAACCAAACCTAAAAGGAAAATAGCAATCCAAAAGGCTTTGAAAGTAGATTTCGGTTTAGCTTTTGGCTTTTTCTTGCTTTTGCTCGTGTTTGGTGACTTTGGCATATTAATCAATCTGGTTAAGTTTTAAAGTATGAAATAAATCAAGATACGGCTGTTGAGCTAAAACTCGATGATCAAATCGAATTACGGCTTTCATAGGATGTAAAGCATTACAGAAAAATAAACTCTGAATCTGCCCAAGCTCATGCATTTCGACACAACGCTGTTCACATTTCACCTGATATTGTTGCATCAGAGAAAGGATTTTTGCTCGCATAACACCGTGGACGCCATTATAACGAAGTTCTGGTGTAATCCATTGATCATTTATACGAATGAAACAATTACTGCTCACCCCTTCAACAATATTTCCCTGAACATCACTCACCAAAGCCTCTAACCAACCTTGTTGATCAGCTTCTTGCTTTAATAACACTTGTTCTAAGCGATTTAATGTTTTCAGTCCAACAAGATGAGGCATATTTAAACCTAAAGCATGTCGAAGTAAACCACTTTCAATCCATTCTGGTTGAAAAGCTTGCACGACTCTTGGGTAATACCACACATAAATATCCGCTGCATGTAAAGGCAAACTATAACCACGATCACCTTCACCACGGCTAATAACTACCTTTAACGTGCCATTTAGTTGAGAATTATGCTGTTGCAGTTGTTCAAGTGAGGATTCAATCAAAGATAAATCTGCATCTAAACTTAAACTTTTGCAGGCCAAAGCTAAGCGTGCAAAATGCAGCTCTTTTAACTCAAAATTGTTTTGAAAAAGTCGAGCAGTTGTAAAACAACCATCACCGTAATGAAAAGCGCGATCAAGCAAAGGAATAGACTCAATCAGTTGTCCATTTTTATAGCATTGCATGATCCAAACACCTTTCAAAATTTTGCATATAGTCGCACTAAATAGCAGAACAACCTATTGATTTTAAAAAATTATAACAACTTAAAATTTATAAATAAAAATTTCTTTTTTATCAATAATTCAGCATAGCTTATCTCATTTATATATTTCTCTATTTTTCATATCAAATTCGATTTTAATTATTTTTTTTGCAAAAAAACTGGCGTTATGCTGCATCCATATTCCAAACAAACATTGAATTTTTAGGGGTTTTCATGCGTTTATCTCAAATCAAAGTTGGTATTATTGCCACACTATTATCAGTTTCCTCGTTTGCTGCTCAAGAATTCTTGAACGTTTCTTATGATCCTACACGTGAGCTATATACGGATTTTAATAAACAGTTTGGTACTTTTTGGAAACAACGTACTGGACAAGATATTGATTTCAAGCAGTCACATGGTGGTTCAGGAAAGCAGGCACGAGCTGTCATAGATGGTCTAAATGCAGATGTTGTGACCTTAGCGCTTGCCGCTGATATTAATGAAATTGCAGAAAAGTCAAAATTATTACCAAGCGATTGGCAAAAGAAATTACCAAATAATTCGACACCTTATACCTCAACAATTGTGTTCCTCGTTCGCAAAGACAATCCTAAACAAATCAAGGATTGGAGTGATCTCATTAAACCCGGTGTAGAAATTATTACACCAAATCCAAAAACCTCAGGCGGTGCTCGTTGGAACTATTTGGCAGCTTGGGCATGGGCGAAACACCAGAAAGGTGGCAACGATGCAAAAGCGCAAGAATTTGTTCGCCAAATTTATAAACAAACCAAAGTGCTTGATTCTGGCGCTCGCGGTGCAACTACTACATTCGCTGAACGTGGTATTGGCGACGTCTTATTGGCTTGGGAAAATGAAGCTTATCTCGCAGTACGAGAGCAACCGGGTAAATTCGAGATCATTACGCCATCTCTTTCCATCCTTGCAGAACCACCAGTTGCCATTGTAGAAAAAAATGCAGCAAAGAAAGGCAATTCTCAAATCGCTCGTGGCTACTTAAATTATCTTTACTCTCCAGCTGGGCAAGAAATCGCTGCTCGTAATTTCTACCGCCCGCGTAATGCCGCAATTTTAAAAAAATACAGTACAACCTTTAAGCCACTTAAATTGGTGACAATTGATCAAGAGTTTGGCGGCTGGAATAAAGTACAAAAAACTCACTTTGATAATGGTGGTGTATTTGACCAGATCGTAAAACTCAACAGTACAGGTAAATAAAATCCCTCTCTTGCATGGCTACAAACGCAATTTGTCGTTTAGCGTGTAGTTCCCAAGAGAGATTTTCAGGGATTCTAAGGAGAATAGACATGATTCATACTGTAATTGTTCCCGGTGTTGGCGGTAGTGAAGCACAACATTGGCAGTCTTGGTTACAACATAAGCTCGTGTCTAGTTCTCGCGTTGAACAAACTCATTGGGATCGCCCTGTGTTAAGTGAATGGGTTACTCAATTTATTAAAACTATTGTTGCAGCTCCAGCACCTGTCCAAATCGTGGCACATAGTTTTGGCTGTTTAACTAGTGTTGCTGCACTCGCTGAACACCCAGAACTCAGAGCAAAAGTGAAAAATCTAATTTTGGTTGCGCCTGCAAATCCTGCACGTTTTGGTGAATCAGGTTTCGCTCGTCATAGTTTGACTGACTACAAGCAGTATTTTCATCAACTTAAAATTGACGTACCAGCCACGCTATTGATTAGTGAAAATGATCAGTGGTTAGGTTATGCCGATGCGCTACAACTTGCTCAGGCGTGGAAACTAACACCCATCAATCTAGGTGCTGTTGGTCATATCAATGTCGCATCTGGATTTGGCCCTTTCCCTGAGATCCTGAACTACTTGCTGCCTGAAAAAAAGATGCTGCCAATCCCTCGAATGAGTCAGGCAAATTTTAATTTGAAATTTGCCTAACTTTACTCTCGTGTTTTTAGCATTCATATTATTTATTTGCTTGTTTTAGCAAACATTTCTCTTTGAGGAAATATCATGTCGCAGCGTTCCCGAGTGCTGCCTGGGTTTGGTCTATCATTGGGCTTTACCCTCGCTTACGTGTCTTTGATTGTGCTTATTCCTTTATCTGCTGTCTTTATCAAATCTTTTGGAGTTGGATGGGATGGCTTATGGGAAATTTTAACTTCAGAACGAATTTTAAAGTCCTTACAGCTTAGCTTTAGTGCTGCATTAATCGCTGCACTAGTTAACGTTATTTTTGGCTTGTTACTGGCTTGGTGTTTAGTACGATATAGCTTTCCAGGTAAACGGATTGTTGATGCATTAGTTGATTTACCCTTTGCTCTACCAACTGCCGTTGCAGGTATTGCACTCACCTCTTTATATGCACCAACAGGCTGGATTGGACAATATCTTTCTCCGCTTGGGATTGAAGTGGCTTATACACCAATTGGTATTACCCTTGCTCTAATTTTTATTGGTCTACCCTTTGTGGTTCGTACTGTTCAACCAGTACTCAGTGATATTGAAACTGAACTGGAAGAAGCCGCTTCTGCCCTAGGTGCAAATCGTTGGCAGACCATTACCAAAATCATTTTACCAATACTATTCCCTGCATTGCTCACTGGGTTCGCTTTAGCTTTTGCCCGCGGTGTCGGTGAATACGGTTCCGTGATTTTTATTGCAGGCAATCAACCCTATAAAACTGAAATTGCCCCCCTGATGATCATCTCTCGCTTAGAGGAATATGATTACGCAGGTGCAACGACCATTGCCGTAGTCATGCTCATTCTGTCATTTGCCATTCTATTTTTAATTAACTTAGTACAAGCATGGGCGAGCCGTCGCACTGGGAGAGTTGCACAATGAGCCTAAATACCAACAGCAATGCTTTAGCTCTCAAACTTCAAAGTCGAGATGCAACTCGCGAACCGACATGGGTTCGTTTTAGCCTAATCAGCGTTGCCTTAATCTTTTTCCTCAGTTGTTTGATCTTGCCGCTGATTTTGGTTTTTGTTGAAGCATTTAAACAAGGTTTAGCGGTTTATATCAATGCGTTAACCGATTCAGATACTTTATCAGCTGTAAAACTTACCCTAATTACGGCTGCAATTGCCGTCCCTATTAATGTCGTGTTTGGTGTTGCAGCAGCATGGGCCGTTGCAAAATTTCAGTTCCGTGGTAAAGCCATCTTAACCACCATCATTGATATGCCTTTCTCGGTATCACCTGTGATTGCTGGATTAATGTTAGTTCTGATCTTTGGCACACAAGGTTGGATGGGTGGCTGGTTAATGGATCATGACATCAAAATTTTGTATGCCATCCCAGCGATTGTATTAGCCACTATTTTCATTACCGTTCCATTTGTAGCCCGTGAATTAATCCCTTTGATGGAAGCTCAAGGCACAGAGGAGGAAGAAGCAGCGATAGTACTGGGTGCTTCAGGTTGGCAAACCTTTTGGAAAGTAACCTTACCTAATATCAAATGGGGTTTGATCTACGGTGTGATTCTGTGTAATGCCCGTGCAATGGGTGAATTTGGTGCGGTCTCAGTTGTTTCAGGACATATCCGTGGTCAAACCAATACCTTACCGTTACATGTAGAAATTCTTTATAACGAATACACTTTTAGTGCTGCATTTGCTGTGTCTTCACTATTGGCATTTCTAGCAATCATTACATTAATTTTAAAAACTTGGCTTGAAGCTCGCCAAGACCAAGCAAATGAACATCAATTCAATCAAAATCAACCTAGCCACTAAGGAATAAGCACATGAGTATTCAAGTAAAAAATATTGAAAAACACTTTGGTGCATTCCATGCGCTGAAAAATATCTCTTTAGACTTTCCTGAAGGTGAATTAGTAGCCTTACTTGGTCCTTCAGGTTGCGGTAAAACAACATTATTACGGATCATTGCAGGTTTAGAATCTGCCGACGGTGGACAGGTGTTACTTGAAGGTGAAGATGCCACAGACATTCATGTCCGTGAACGACAAGTAGGTTTTGTATTCCAGCATTATGCATTGTTCCGTCACATGACTGTTTTTGACAATATTGCCTTTGGTTTACGCGTTCGCCCACGTGCAACACGCCCATCAGAAGCTGAAATTAAAAAACGTGTGACTCGCTTACTTGATCTCGTTCAACTTGGCTTTTTAGCAGACCGTTATCCAGCCCAACTTTCAGGTGGTCAACGCCAACGCATCGCTTTAGCACGTGCACTCGCTGTTGAACCGCGTGTTTTATTACTAGATGAGCCATTTGGCGCACTGGATGCAAAAGTTCGTAAAGAATTACGCCGTTGGTTACGTACTTTACATGATGAACTACATATCACCTCGATCTTTGTAACACATGATCAGGAGGAAGCTTTAGAAGTTGCAGATCAAATTATTGTCATGAATAAAGGTGATGTCGAACAAATTGGCTCACCACGACAAGTCTATGAAAAACCAGCTACGCCATTTGTTTTTGATTTCTTAGGTCAAGCAAATCGCTTTGAAGGTGAACACTCCAACGGTATTATCCATATCGATGAAAATCGCATTCAACTTCCAAATACTGTTGAAGCACCACAAGGAAAAGTAATTGCATTTGCAAGGCCAAATGAATTACATATTCATACCCAACCTCAGAACAACACCATTGAGGCTACTTTCCTACGTGAAGTATGGATAGCTGGGAAAGTTATTGCTGAATTACAAGATCGTAGTGGACGTACGATTGAAATTTTATTAAGTGTAGAAGAAGCAAATTTACATCAATTCAAACCGAATCAAACTGTTTGGATAAGTGCAACTCAACTTCATTTATTTGCAGACCAAACGACGCAAGTTGCTTAGAATAATACCTTGAGGATGGTTAAAATGTTCTTGCTGAACTTTAGCCGTTCCTCACCTTTTATGCGGAAAATGATTATGAACTTTCAACAACTCAGAATTATTCGAGAAACTGTTCGTCAAAACTTTAATTTAACTGAAGCTTCAGCGGCACTTTATACCTCCCAATCAGGTGTCAGTAAACACATTAAAGATTTAGAAGATGAATTAGGCGTGCAACTTTTTGTGCGTAAGGGCAAACGTTTACTTGGACTAACTGAGCCAGGTCAATCTCTCTTGAGTATCGTTGAACGTATGTTGGTTGATGCTGATAACATCAAACGTCTTGCCGATGATTTTAATAAAGTCGATGAAGGCACACTTACAATTGCAACGACACATACCCAAGCACGTTATGTTTTGCCTCCTATTGTGAACCAATTTAAAAAACTATTTCCCAAAGTGCATTTGGTTCTACAACAAGCTAGCCCCGTTGAAATTGCTGAAATGTTGTTACAGGGTGAAGCAGATATTGGTATTGCGACGGAGTCATTAACTACTGAGGAAAATTTGGCGAGCGTACCTTATTATGAATGGCACCACAGTATCATCACCCCGAAAGATCATCCTTTAGCAAAACTAGATAAAATTAGTCTCGACATTTTAGCTGAATACCCACTCATTACTTATCATGGTGGCTTCACAGGTCGTTCAAAAATCGACAAAGCATTTGAAGATGCACATCTGCACGCTGACATCGTCATGTCTGCTTTAGATGCCGATGTAATTAAAACCTATGTTGAGCTCAATATGGGTGTCGGTATTGTCAATGATGTTGCTTATGATGCTGAACGAGATTATCGTTTGCAACAGATCAAAACAGGTATTTTTGGTACAAACACAACGTGGATCGCAGTTCGTAAAGGACATTTACTTCGTGGTTACGGCTATGAGTTCATTTCGCTATGTTCGCCAAAAACAGACATTAAAGCACTTAAAAAAGTAGCTTATCCTGAAGAGTAAATAACAAAACAAAAGGTACATAAAAAAGCCTTTTGTTTTCTTTAGATCATAAAAAAACGAGCTTAAAGCTCGTTTTTTTATATCCAGTTGTTTAGAACTTGAAGTTCACACCAACTTTAGCCACTGGCATCCACTCATATTTGCTCTTGTTAGCAATTTTATCTGCTTCACGATCAGCCGCTGATTGACCTGACTCAACACCACCAACTTTTACCAGACCTTCTGATTTCAGATCAACAGTTGGGTTACCAGTATAGTAAGCACCTACTTCACCAAACACACCAATGTTTTTATAAACAGGAGTGTTAAGACCGAAACCTAGGTATGGAGCAAGCTGGTTGTCATAGTTTAAATGACCTTTTACAGAACCACTGCCGCCAGGTGCATAGTAGTTAGAACCATCGATTTTAATCGTATCGTTCGAGTTAGATACTGATTTTTTCAAATCATAGCTATTATCTAAATAACCAACACCCGCTGCTACATATAATGCACGAGCAAACGCATTTTCATTCGCACCCCATGGATAAATTTCTGCATTTAAATATGCGTTTTTATTATCCATATCCATATCATACTTAGTGCCATCAATTTTCAAGCTATCAGACCAAGAGATATCTCCGCCGTTATAACCCAAGCTTAGTGCCACATAAGGATTTACACGATATGAAATCGCACCACCATAACCTGTAGTACCTACTTCAGCACGTACAGAAACTGGATCTAAATATGAAGGGAAAGCATAAACTGATTCCTTCACAACTTGTTCATCTGCTGCAAATGCAGTACCTGCAATCGCTGTTAATGCACCTGCTGCTAACATAACACGCAAAGCTTTCATTGGAGTCTCCTCAAAAAATGCTCTTATTTAAAAATGTATAATTGTTGCTTGTGGAATTAGCATAAAAGAATGATCGCTAACTTTTTATACAGAAAATGATTACTTTTTGTTATTTTTTGATACAAATTCAGAATAATTGTGAATTGTAAAATAATGAATAAAAAACAATAAAATCCGTTTTTATTACAATTTTGTTGCATAAATTTAAAACAGTTTATTGTAACTACTTTTTTCAAAGCTAATTGATCTAATTTAGTGTAAAATCTTCAAAATTTTTTTGGAAGATGGAAGATCATGTCTCAGCTTTCTACAATCATTGAGCAAGCATTTGAAGACCGCGCCAACTATAGCGCAGCGGACTGCCCTACTGAAATTCGTCAAGCTGTTGAAGAAGCTTTGACTGGCTTAGACAACGGTACACTTCGTGTAGCTGAGAAAATCGATGGTGAATGGGTTGTTCACCAATGGTTAAAAAAAGCAGTTTTATTATCATTCAAACTTAATGACAATAAACCAATCGAGTCTTGTGATCTTCGTTTCTATGACAAAGTTGATACAAAACACTCAGGTTGGACTGAAGAACAATTCAAAGCAGCTGGTGTACGTATTGTACCACCTGCTGTTGCTCGTCGTGGAAGTTTCCAAGCGAAAAATGTTGTATTAATGCCATCATATGTCAACATCGGTGCGTATGTTGATGAAGGCACAATGGTTGACACATGGGCAACTGTAGGTTCATGTGCACAAATTGGTAAAAATGTTCACTTGTCTGGTGGCGTTGGTATTGGTGGTGTTTTAGAACCATTACAAGCAAACCCAACAATTATTGAAGACAACTGCTTCATTGGTGCACGTTCTGAAATCGTTGAAGGCGTGATCGTTGAAGAAGGTTCTGTGATTTCAATGGGCGTTTTCATCGGTCAATCAACTAAGATCTTTGATCGTGAAACAGGCGAAATTCACTACGGTCGTGTACCTGCTGGTTCTGTTGTTGTTGCAGGTAACCTTCCTTCTAAATGCGGTACATACAGCTTATATGCTGCAATCATCGTGAAAAAAGTTGATGCTAAAACTCGTGCTAAAACGAGCTTGAACGACTTATTACGTGCAGACTAATCTGTCATTTATTTAAGGAACTTAACCGTTCCTTGGAGCTTCAGTCGCTCCTCGTCTCTACGATCAGACATGGTCGTAGAGATTTTGTTTTTATATAGCATGCTGCTTTTGTTATAACTGTTTGTGGTAACTCTTTATGGCTTCCTTACGTTCTTCTGCAATTCCTGTCTCTGATCCTGCGGCTGGGCTGCGTATTACTGAGATTTTTTATTCTTTGCAAGGCGAAGCGAATACCTTTGGTTTACCAACCGTATTTATCCGCTTAACAGGTTGCCCACTACGCTGCAGTTATTGTGATACGACTTACTCCTTTGAAGGTGGTGAGCGTTTTTCACTTGAACATATCATCGAAACAGCAAGCCAATATAAAACACCTTATATCTGCGTCACAGGTGGAGAACCTCTGGCACAACCGAATTGCTTGATTTTGTTGCAACGTCTTTGCGATCTAGGTTTTCAAGTTTCTCTCGAAACCAGTGGTGCTTTAGATGTATCAAAAGTTGATTCACGCGTTTCTAAAGTACTTGATTTGAAAACACCCACTTCAAAAGAAGATCATCGTAATTTATTGAGTAATATTGATCACCTCACACAACATGATCAAATCAAATTCGTCATTTGTAATCGAGAAGACTATGAATGGTCTAAACAGCAACTTGAACAATTTCAATTGCAGGAAAAAGTGAGTACAGTCTGGTTCTCACCAGCCTTTGCTGTTGAAAAAGGTGCCGTTGCCTTACCTGCTTTAGCACGTGATTTGGCACAATGGATTTTAGCAGACCATCTCCCCGTTCGGTTCCAACTACAGTTACATAAACTGTTGTGGAACGATGAATCTGGTCGTTAGAAAACTTTAAAAGTTCGTTCTCAAAATAGATCAGCTTTTTTCAAATTTATTTTAGGTTGAATCATGGAAAATAATATGCGTTCTCGTGCCATCGTATTATTGTCTGGTGGCTTAGACTCGACAACTTGTCTTGCTTGGGCACAAGCAAACTATGAGTGTATAGCTTTAAGTTTTATGTACGGTCAACGTTCTACAACAGAACTTGATGCAGCTAAAGCACTTGCGAAACGTGCGGGTGTTGAACATCGCGTGATTAATATTGATTTGGGTAACTTAGGTGGCTCAGCACTTACAGATCATAACATTGATGTTCCAGAGCAACTACAAGAAGGCATTCCTGTAACTTATGTTCCAGCTCGTAACACAATTTTCCTCTCTTATGCCCTAGCCGCAGCAGAGGTTTTTGATGCTGAAGCGATTGTGATTGGAGTAAATGCTGTTGATTATTCAGGATATCCAGATTGCCGCCCTGAATTTATTGATGCTTTTGCAAATCTTGCTCGTCTTGCAACAAAAGCAGGTGTTGAAGGAAAACCACTTAAAATTGAAACACCTCTGTTACATTTATCCAAAGCGAATATTATACGCTTAGGGATCGAACATGGCGTAGACTATAGCCAAACGGTATCCTGCTACCAAGCAGATGCTCAAGGACGTGCATGTGGCAAATGCGACAGTTGCCGTTTACGTCAACAAGGTTTTATCGAAGCAGGTATTGCGGATCCTACACGTTATACTGAATAGACGATATAGGGTAATAATTAGGTACAATATATGAAGTTTTTCAAATCAAATCTTATTCTTTCTACAATGATGTCAGCTGCTGCATTACTGGCAACAGGGGCTCACGCAGCTGATAATCCTTTACAAACTGCGTATAAAAGTACCAATGTTAAAGCAGCATTGATCAACGTATGTAAAGATCAAACTGCGAAAGGCGGTAAACTCACTTCTGCAGAAGTAAGCAAATTCTGTGGTTGCCAAATTGATGCCCAAGGTAAAGTGACCGAAGCGCAAAAATGGGAAATCCAAAGCGCGATCAATGCTAAGAAAAGCCCTAGTTCTTTAGCTTTTGTACAAAAGCAAAATAAAGACTTACAAGCTTGCTTAGGCGCACCACTCGTTTCTAAGCTAGAAAAGCTAACTGAAGAAGCAATGAAAGCAGCTCAACAAGCGCAGAAAAAATAAGCCTTTGTTGTTCTAAAGAAAGCCTGCATTTTGCAGGCTTTTTTTCTTTTCTGTTAGACTCTATTGATCTTAATTCAGTTGAATTCGCATGCAAGATCAATGGAAAACTAACGCCAATCATAGGCGATCTATCGTGTCATTCAGTGGCGGTAAAGATAGCTCTCTCGCGTTATATCATGCGCTACAATCAGGCACAGTAATTGGTTTGATTGTCATGCTGGAAGAGCAAGGACAACGATCACGTTCACATGCCATGCCTCTTGATATTATTCAAGCACAAGCAGATGCAATTGGTTTACCTGTTTTTATGGCATCTTCGAGTTGGGCTGATTACGAAGATAAGTTCATAGATTTAATGAATCAAGCAAAGCAAAAAGGTGCTGAAGTTTTAGTGACTGGTGATCTGGATATGCCTCAACACGGTTGTTGGCACGATCGCGTGACCCAGCAAGTTAGTCTTAAATTGGCAATGCCCCTTTGGTTACGCCCACATCGTGAAGTCGTGGAAGAGTTCATCAATTTAGGTTTCCGAAGTGTCATCGTCACTGTAAATTTAAAGCTCGGTATGAAAGTCGAAGACCTTGGCAAAATCCTAACCTTAGAATATATCCAAGAACTTGAAAGCCGTGACATCGATCCATGTGGTGAAGGCGGTGAATTTCATACCACCGTTATTGATGGACCAATTTTTAACAAAGCTATACCTATACGTCAGTGCAATATTGTTTATCATGAAGAATATGCTTTTCTACCACTTGAATTAGATCAAATTTAATTTATTAAAAGGATGCACAATGTCTGAGAATATTGAATTACCAAATCACGTTTTCCCAACAACACAAGGCGAAATTAATCTAGCCGAGATAGCAAATGAATGGCTGGTGTTATACTTTTATCCAAAAGATTCAACACCTGGATGTACAACCCAAGCTGTTGGTTTTTCATGCTTGAAAGATCAATTTGATGCTTTAGGTTGTCAAATTATTGGTGTATCTCGTGACTCAGTGAAGGCACACCAAAACTTCACTGAAAAGCAATCACTAACCATTGATCTCATCAGTGATAAAGAAGAAGTGCTGTGCAAACATTTTGACGTAATTAAAGAAAAAAATATGTACGGCAAACAAGTGATGGGAATCGAGCGATCAACTTTTATTTACCACAATAAGCAATTAGTTAAATCTTATAGAAAGGTTAAAGCTGCTGGTCATGCTGAACAGGTATTAGAAGATTTAAAAGCATTACAAGCTGGATAAATTAGTTTTTTAATGCTAAGGGCGAGTTTCAAACTCGCTTTTTTACTGAAGTAAATTGATCAGTGCTTTGCTCTTCACGTATGATAAAAAACTAAAAAAATTACATTTAAGACATCGCCATGGACAAGCTCATACTTCTTCTTATTTTTCCTTTTTTTATCTCCGCATGTAGTGCAAATGCACCAGATAGCTCGACACGAGACTCTCCTAGTGTGGATCAAATCTCAAAATCTGCGATAGAAATTAGTTGCCAAGATTTACAGAATCCAGCTTATCAACAATCAATTTTAAATGCGATTAACGAAATACGACAACATCCACGTCAATGCGGCCAAAAACGCTATCCAGCTGTAGCGCCTCTAGTTTGGAATAGCCATTTATACAACAGCGCATTTGCTCAATCAGAAGATATGGCAAAACACAATTTTCTCGGTCATGTCAGTACTACAGGCTTAGATTTGAAGGCGAGATTAAAACTTTACCACTTCAAAGGTCGTGGCGGTGGTGAAAATGTTGCGCGCGGTCAGAAAAACTTAAATCAAGTCATGGCAACGTGGCTTGCAAGTCCAGTGCATTGTGCAAATCTGATGCACCCTAAATTCACGGATTATGCACTTGCTTGCACATCCGACCGATCTGCAAAACAAAAGGCTTACTGGACTCAACAGTTTGGTGTTCGTTAGTCAGTCTGTGATTGATATTGAAAAACTTTCGCCATAATTTTCCATTCACCATGATCAAAAACGAAGGTTAGCGCATCATAAAAATATTTAGGTGAAATCGCACACTCTACATGTGCGACTGCCAGCTGATCATTGAGTAAATGAACTGACATAATTTTATCCTGCCTTGCTTCATGTTTAGATGCAGGTGAAATGCGCTGTGATACCATTGCAAAATAGGTTTGCATGTCCAACTTTAAAATGGGTTTATCCGTGGCATTGATATAAATCGCGTCAGGGTGAAACACATCATTCAACTTGCTCACATCACAAAAATACAAAGCATCAAAATATTTTTGTAGTTGTGAATGGATTTCAACTATTGCTTGCTGACTCATATTCTTACTCAACTTGATGAACTGTACATTTTGCTTGTTTCTGCCGTAAGATCGTAACCGACTCCCCTGCAACCCCCCAATTATCTGTATCAACCTCATCGATCACGACAAAGGTAGTGGCAGGATCTTTATCAAGTACACGAACAACCAACTCTGTTGCTTCTTGAATCAACTGCTGCTTTTGCTGTTGTGAAGCATTTTCTTTAGTGATTTGAATTAAAATATAAGGCATTTCATTTTCCTTGTGATGATTTTTATTATTCAGTTTCCGCCATAATTGCATCCTGAACCGTTTGTCGGTTAGCAACACGCTGCATAAAACTGGTTAAATACTTAAAATGCGTAAGCTCTAAACCAATAAATCCAGCCCATCTTGTCACCACAAAAAGATAAATATCTGCAATGCTCAATTCATTTCCTGTTAGATAAAGCTGCCCAGTGAGTTGTTGATCGATCCATGCATAATGTTGGTTTAAAATTTCAGTAAATAGTGCTTTTGTCCGCTCACCATAAGATTCATGGAAAAATGGTGAATATGCTTTATGAATTTCAGAGGCAATAAAGTTCATCCATGCCAAGACTTGATAACGTGGCAATGTATTGATTTTTGGTAGTAAATCATCACGCTTTGCTTGATCAACCAAAAACTGACTAATGATCGCTCCTTCAGTTAAAAACTGACCATCATCAAGCTGTAAGAGTGGAACTTGCCCTTTAGAATTTAACTGATAAAAATCTTCGCCGGATGTAGTCAGGTGTTGCTGTAAGTCGACTTTGACCAATTCAAAAGGAATACCAATTTCTCTTAAAACAATATGAGGCGCTAAAGAACATGCATTTGGTGAATAAAAAAGTTTCATAAAATCACTCCATCATTTGAGATAAAGCCATCTTATTATTTACATTAATGTGCTTAAATAGCATACAAATCAAATCATTTTTTACATGGTGTAATCAATGACACAACTCAAAAGAATGATGTTCAGCAGTGTCGAACTTTTTTGCTTAGTTGCTGAATATGAAAGTTTTTCCAAAGCCGCATTACATGCAGGCGTTAGTCCAGCAGCCGTGAGTCGTTCAATTGCTCGATTAGAAAAACGTTTAACCACGCCACTTTTTATTCGAACTACACGCCAAGTCCGATTGACCACACAAGGAAAAACCTATTTTGAGGAATGTAAACAAGCACTGAATCAAATTTTAGAAGCAGAACAGCATCTCAAAAATCAAAATCAACAACCTACAGGACTGATTCGCATCAGTGTGCCAACACCTTATGGGCATTATCGAATTTTGCCCTTATTGGCTAAATTTACACAGCAATACCCAGCAATTGAAATTGATGTTCAATTGACCAATAAGAATATAGATTTCATTGCAGAAGGTTTTGATTTGGCGATTCGCGGTAGACAATTTGCCGATTCAAATTTGATTGCACGTAAGCTAGAACAAGCAGAGCTTATCGTGGTTGCATCACCAACATATTTAAAAAAATTCGGTACACCACAACAGCTTGAAGATTTACAACATCATCAATGCATTCAGTTTGTGCTACCAAGCACGGGTAAAAATGTACCGTGGCTTTTCAACATCAACCATCAGACTATCGAATATACGACCAACGCTAAACTTCGTTGTTTAGATGATATTTTAGGCACGGTGACATTAGCTAAGCACAATGCAGGCCTATTACAAACTTATCGATTTATAGTGGAAAAAGAACTCGAAAGTGGTGTGCTAATAGAAGTATTGACTGATTTTTCTGGCGCATCTCGCCCATTTTCTTTGCTTTATCCATCAAAAAAACACGAGTCTTTTCATATCTGTGTTTTCATTGATTTCTTAATCGAAGCGTTAAAGCCGTAAAATGATTAAGTTAAATTGCTTTTATCTTCAGCAAAATATTTTCGTTGCAATTCCGCATAGACATTCGTCTTTTTAAATTCACTCAGGAATTTAATCGTTCCTTGAGGAAAATATTCCTTTTGAATATCACCACGATAATATGCCTCTCGCATCGGTGTCGCCGAGATTGCCCCTTTTAAGCTATCCAACTCCACCATTTCCCATTCAGGGAATAGGCTCAGGTAATAAGATGATTCATCTTTAAAATGACCAATCAAACCAACCTTTGCATCGGGCTGAATGACGCTATTAACCAAATCTTTAACTTGCTTCACCCACTTTTGATCATTATAAACGTCAACAACATGCACAAAACGAATCCGTTTCTGATCCTGTTCAGAGAAGTTGGAAAGAATCATTTGCTCACGTTCTATCGCTAAAAATGGATTCTTAATATTTCTCTCGGGCTGTGCTGAACCGAGAGCTAAAATCACAGATTGACTTTGTTGTAGTGCAATTTCAATGGTTTGCAGATGTGCCAAATGAAATGGCTGAAAGCGTCCAATAAAAACAAGATAGTCAAATGTGTACATAGGCTTAATTTCACTTTTTGTGAACTCATCAGTTGCACTATATTCAGTAAATATGCGACATAATGAGGGCACTTAAAAAATCAATCTGGATTAAAGCAAGGATAGTACGATGACACTTAGCTGTATTCAACAACCTCATCAACATTTGCAAGCAAATTTAGAAGATGGCGTACTCACCTTAGCCATTAACCGTTCAGAAGCAAAGAATGCGCTTTACGGCGAATTGTATCTTTGGATCGCCCAAGCATTAGATGAAGCTGATGCCAGCAAAGAAGTCCGTGTCGTAATTTTCCGTGGTGCAGAACAAGACTTTACCGCGGGTAATGACATGAAAGACTTCATGGGCTTCATGCAGAAACCATACGAAGGCAAAGCAGGTGATCAACCTCCATTTGTCCTATTAAAAGCAGCAGCTCGTTTCTCTAAACCTCTCATTATTGCAGTGAAAGGTGTTGCAATTGGTATTGGCGTAACGATTTTATTACATGCTGATATCGTCTTTGCAGACAATACTGCCCTGTTCCAAATTCCATTTGTCAGTCTTGGTCTTTCTCCTGAAGGCGCAGCAAGCCGTTTATTAGTGAAGCAAGCTGGTTATCAAAAAGCGGCCGAATTACTATTCACAGCGAAAAAATTTGATGCTGCAACAGCGGTTAAGGCAAATCTTGTCAATGACGTAGTTGAGGACGTTTATGCAACTGCTCAACAAACTGCACAACATCTAGCGGCATTACCGTTAGCATCATTAAAACAAAGCAAAGCACTCATGAAAAAAGACTTGGCTGAAATCATCGCTTGTGTAGATGACGAAGCAGAAATCTTTATGCAACGTGTTCGCTCACCTGAAATGATGGAAGCTGTGCAAGCATTTATGCAAAAACGTAAACCTGACTTTTCTCAGTTCAATTAATGAGACAATAACTCATTAATAAAACGAAACCACTTCATTGCAAAATCGAGGTGGTTTTTTTATTGAACGTCCCAATATGAATATAAAAGTTTTAGGAAAATATCAAACTCATGTCAGATCAAAATCAAACTGAAAAAAAGCGTTATTATGAACCTGCCCCACAAGACATCGATATTGCCAACTTCCGTAAGGTGGTTGAAAGCAGACGCTCTGTGCGTAAATTTACAGATAAACCGATTCCAAATGAAGTTTTAGATGAATGTTTAGATTTGGCGCTACTTGCACCAAACTCATCCAACTTACAACCTTGGACATTTTATGTCGTTCAAAACCCGAGTAAGAAAAAGCAACTTGTTAAAGCGTGTCTAAACCAACTTGCTGCGAAAACTGCCTCAGAATTGATTGTCTGTGTTGCACGTACAGATCGTCTGGATGAAATGGCAAAACGTAATATCAGCGAGTTTCCTTTTCCTGAAGCGCCCCCTGCTGTTCAAAAATATTATCGTTTTATTCCATACAATTATAAGACAGGCTATTTCAATGCCTTAGGTAACTTTAAAAAAGTGGCTTTCAAAGTTGTAAGAACACTTGATAAACAGCTTCCTGTTACTGCTTTTAATGCTGCTGATGCGAAACTATGGGCAACTAAAACTACTGCGCTCGCTTGTGAAAATTTGGTATTGGCTCTACGTGCTTATGGTTTTGATAGCTGTATGATGGAAGGTTTTGATGAGCCTTTGGTTCGTAAAATTTTAAAATTGAATGATCAACAATACCCTGTGATGGTGATTGGTGCGGGTGAACGTGCCAAAGACGGCGTATTCTTCCCACAATATCGTTTTGATCGTGATTTATTCATTCAAAAAGTATAATTATTCAATATCTAATATTTGGATAAATTCAAAGGCAGGCTCTTCATAAGGATGGCTTGCCTTTAATGCTTTGGCGACAGTACTGGCTTTATCTTTTGGGACAATGGTTTCAACCCGCCATTCTTCAAGTTGTTCGAGTTCATCTAATTTCCCAAGAAAAGGCTTTGCACCTTTAATAGGCTTAAATTGCCCTATTCCTTTCACTTGCCAAGCACAGTGTTCATAATTGCCAATACCACCAGCACCCGCTTCAAAAATAGCAAGTTTGGTTGACTCTAAATGTGATTCAGGTACGTAATAAATAAGCTTTAGCATAGTTTTAATGATGTTAATCTTTATATGATCATCAAATCATAAGCTCAAAAATGACGAAAAATCAAAGTGAAATATTCATCACAAGGTAACTTACCACGATAAACATCACTTGGATTATGACTGTTAAGCTAAACCAGAACCAGCCTTTATCTTTGGTATACGCTGTCCTTATATGATTCTCATGTTTCATCATATTGTTCTCCGAGTTTTATAATCATTATTGAGAAAGCAAAAATTGAACCAGTTTTTAAAAGCAAAATTGACCTGAAGCCATACTTCTTAAATCAGTTATGCCAAGTTATATTCATAATATATTACTAAATTCTTCGATTTCAAAATATGAGCAACTCATTTCAATCTCAATGGGATCAGTTCTATCCCAACAAACTCCCAATTTCTCATTATCTAGTTCAATACTTTCAACAGTCTTGGTTTAGAATCCATAGCCTGCCCGAATCAAAAAGGTATGCAGATACGCCTGCTGAATATGAATTACTACTAAATCGACATAATCAAATTATTACAGACTGTTTTAGGGAAAATACCTCTATCTTTATAGTTTCAGGTCACTATTTTAGCCGTTCCCGTAACAATAAAGCCTATGATCCAGCCTTTATACTCGCCTACAAATTTCATTTAGAGCAGGAAATCAACTTAACCCGAGCTAATCCTGAATATTATGATGGAGAAGATAAAGATCACTACTTTAGACCATGCTCTGTAAAAGTAACTTGGCAAGCTAATGAACATAATGACTTATTGAAAAAAATCGCTGACGATGAATTAAGGGCTTTTATGATTTCTTTTGACCAGAACATTATCGTTGCACCTTATGATGGCGGTATTGATTTTATTATTTTTGACGATGCAAAAAGGCAAGCTTTAAGGGATAAATATAGAGATTGGCTTTCACCAAGAGAAGATGGACTATAGGATATTAGAATAAATCTTGTTGTTCCTTAATAAAACCTAGGGCCTCTTGAAACATTACATGCCAATTATCATTTGGCTGTTGATATAAAGGAAGCCAAAAAAACTCAAAATCTAAACCGCCACCATCCTGACAGTGATGTGTCCAAGTTTCAGCTAAATCTGCGCTTACCTTACATAAATAGAAATACCAATTTTGCTGGTTAAATTTAATTTGAAAGTTTCCAATAAACTTTGGATTTGGCTCAGCGATCAGTCCCGATTCCTCAAATAATTCACGAATAGCTGCATTTTGATGATGTTCATGTTTTTCAATTGTCCCTTTTACAAGCTGAATACCTACGAGTGGATGTTTAAAAACCAATATATCCAACTGTTGTTTCTGACGTCTTAAAACAATAGGAACAACTTTTTTCATAATTCATATCAACAAAATAAGCCAATTTAACTGATTAGATTAAATTGGCTACATAGATGATTCAAACAAATCAAAGTTTAAATTTTAGATAGTTTAGTTCTGATCTATTGCTCAACAATGTCATATTTTTTCTTAATCTCTTGATTGATCGCAGCTGAGACATATATTTCACTTTGCTGGTTGCCACTTGCAGCAGAACAACTCACTTCTACAGTAGATTTTGGCTCGTGATATTGTCCAAAAGTATTTGTATTACCATGAATACGATTTTCTATTGCACTTGAAAAAGGGTTAATCGCATTTGTTTGTGGAAATACCACACTGCTGATCATTTCGTTTGAAGAATTAAGCACTTTAAAATTCAAACAACCTTTCGCAATCATCAACTCAGAAGCTCGTAACATTGCAAAATCATTGGCTTGTTTTTGTGAAGTCTTCTCATTGCCTTTAAACGTTACTTTATAATGATTCTGAGATAATTCAGTTTCAGCAAAGCCATTTTGCCCAATCAATGAATGTGGTTGATAGGTCGTTGAACATCCAGTTAATAGTACAGATAATATTAATATTTTTTTCATAGTGTGGTTCCCCTCTCACGTACAGAAGAATACCACAACAAAACCAATTTAAATAAAATAACTTTTATTATCAATAATTTAAACTTAATACACTTATATAGTTTATTCTTCTGCAAAATCGACAACTTGCCAAAAAAAATGCCACTAAAAAAGTGGCATTTTCAATCATCGGTTGTTTAATTAACCAATAAATTTACGTGCGTTGCGGAACATACGTAACCATGCACCATCTTCAGCCCAATCTTCAGGCTTCCAAGAATGCTGTAAAGCACGGAAGTTACGCTCTGGATGCGGCATCATCACTGTTGCGCGGCCATCTTTAGAAGTTTGACCTGTAATCGCCTCAGGTGAACCATTCGGGTTCAATGGATAGTGCTGAGTTGGATTACCCAAGCTATCCACATAACGCAAGATCACTTGATTCTCTGCATTTAAAGCAGCAATTTGCTGTTCAGTTGCAACCAAACGACCTTCACCATGCGCAACCGCGATTGGTAAAATCGAACCTTGCATATCTTCAAGCAATACAGAAACAGATTTCTCTACGCGAACATTCACTGCACGCGCTTCAAATACTTCTGACATGTTACGGTGGAAACGTCCCCAATGCTCTGCACCAGGAATCAGCGGAGCAAGTTGTGACATCATTTGACAGCCGTTACATACGCCTAAGCTGAATGTATTTTCACGATGGAAGAATTGTTCGAACTGATCACGTAGTTTCGCATTGAACAATACTGATTTCGCCCAACCACCGCCAGCACCCATTACGTCACCGTATGAGAAGCCACCACAAGCGACTAAACCTTCAAAGTCGCTCAAGCTGACACGACCTGCAAGCAAGTCACTCATGTGTACGTCGATGGTATTGAAGCCCACTTTATCAAATGCAGCCGCCATTTCCACATGACCATTAACACCTTGCTCGCGCAAGATTGCCATGTTTGGACGACGTGTATTAATAAACGGTGCTTCAACTGGCTCATTCAAGTCATAAGTTGCTTGTGCAATTAAACCTTTATGATTTTGATCTGCAATCAAAGCAAACTCTTGATCAGCTGTTTCAGCATTGTCACGTAAACGTTGGATTTGATGAGAGACTTCAGCCCAAGCTTGTTGTAATTCAGCGCGCTCAAGCGTTAAACCATTTACAACCAATTGATCCGTGGTATTTACACGACCAACAACAGCAATTGCATCTTTCAGGCTTGATGCTGCAACTTCAACTTCTAACTGCGCCCAATCAGCAGCAGTAATTTGCAGTACGGCACCAATTTCTTCAGCAAATAGGCTTTCTGTTGATTGATTTTGTAATGCTACACCTAAGCGTGATGCAAACATCATCTCGGCAACAGTTGCTAATAAACCTCCATCACCAATGTCATGGTAAGCCTTGATTAAACCACGATTGTTCCAGTCTTGAATCAAGGCAAAGAATGCTTTGAAGTCATCAAAACTATCGACATCAGGTGTCACCGAACCAATCGCTTTATACACTTGTGCAAGGATCGAACCACCTAAACGGAACTGCCCTTTAGATAGATCAATACGAACCAGTACTGAATCAGCTAAGTTCTTCAATTCAGGCGTTAAGGTTTTACGAACATCTAGAACTGGTGCAAATGCAGTGATTACCCCTGTCATTGGCGAAGTAACAGCTTTGTCTTCACCATCATTCCACGTCGTACGCATTGAAAGTGAATCTTTACCCACTGGAATTGCGATGCCTAATGCAGGACACATTTCCATACCAATCGCTTTCACACCTTCAAACAAGGCTTGGTCTTCACCTTTTTGACCTGCCGCGGCCATCCAGTTTGCTGAAAGTTTGATATCACTAATTTGTTCAATGTTGGCACAGGCAATATTGGTAATTGCTTCAGCAACCGCTAAACGTGCAGATGCCGCAGGATTTAACAAAGCAACTGGTGGACGTTCGCCCATTGCCATTGCTTCACCCGTGAAGCCTTGCAAACTTGTGGTGGTTACTGCTGCATCAGCAACAGGCACCTGCCAACGACCCACCATTTGATCACGCGCAACCATTCCCGTAATCGAACGGTCGCCAATGGTAATCAAGAATGATTTAGAAGCCACTGTTGGGTTCTTTAATACGCGGAAAATCGCATCTTTCAAATCAACTTTTGCTACGTCAAAGTCATTACCTGTACGCTCAATCGTTTCATATGAACGTTGCATACGTGGCGTACCGCCCAACATGACTTGCATTGGGATGTCGACTGCATTGTTTTCAAACAATGGATCTTCAACTGTTAAATGACGTGCTTCTGTCGCTTCACCTAACACGGCAAATGGACAACGTTCACGCGCACAAATTTCTTCAAACTGTTCTAAAGATTCTGGACGAATCGCTAACACATAACGTTCTTGTGCTTCGTTTGACCAGATTTCCATCGGGCTCATACCTGGCTCTAAAGATGGAATCTTACGAAGGTTCAATACAGCACCTAACTCGTGATCATTCACTAGTTCAGGCATCGCATTGGATAGACCACCCGCACCCACGTCGTGTACAGACACGATTGGGTTAAAGTCTTCTAAGCGCCAGCATGTATCAATGACTTCTTGGCAACGGCGTTCCATTTCTGGATTTTCACGTTGTACTGAAGCAAAGTCTAAGCTCTCGCCCATCGTACCGCTGTCTACAGAAGATGCTGCACCACCGCCAAGACCGATCAACATGGCAGGACCGCCCAATACAATGAGCAAGTCACCTGGTTGGATCGCATCTTTTTCAACATGGTCAGGACGAATGTTCCCGTAACCACCAGCAATCATGATTGGCTTATGGAAGCCTTTGACTTCACCATTTACATTTTGTTCGAAAGTACGGAAGTAACCATTTAATGCTGGACGACCAAATTCGTTGTTAAACGCAGCGCCACCCAATGGACCTTCAATCATGATTTGTAATGGCGAAGCCATACGTGAAGGTTTGCCGTAGTTTTCTTCCCAAGGTTGTTCAAAACCAGGAATATTTAAGTTCGAAACAGTAAAGCCCGTTAAACCTGCTTTTGGTTTACCACCACGACCCGTTGCACCTTCATCACGGATTTCACCGCCCGAACCTGTTGCAGCACCAGCAAATGGAGCAATTGCTGTTGGGTGGTTATGTGTTTCAACCTTCATTAAAATGTGAGCGGCTTGGCTCTTATATTTATAAACAAAGTGACCATTTTCATCCGCTTTCGGATAAAAACGCATCGTGTCATAACCCACGATCACAGACGCATTGTCTTTATATGCTGACAATACATCTGTTGGAGACTCTTTATAGGTATTCTTAATCATCTGGAACAATGACAATGGTTGTTTTTCACCATCAATTGTCCATTCAGAACCAAAGATTTTATGACGACAGTGCTCAGAGTTTGCCTGAGCAAACATCATCAACTCGATGTCATTTGGATTACGACCCAGCTTGGTAAATGCTTCAGTTAAGTAATCAATTTCTTGCTCAGATAAAGCAAAGCCAAACTCATTATTGGCTTTAACTAATGCTTCTTTACCTTGACCCAAGATATCAATTGAGTTTAATGGCTTTGGCGCTGTTTCTGAGAACAAAGCTTTTGCATCATCAATTTGAGCAAAAACACTCTCTGTCATACGGTCATGTAATGCCAATTTCACTTCATTCGAAATCTCTTTCACACCTTTCAGTGTAAATAACAGACCACGCTCTAAACGGTGAATTGGCGTATTACAGTTTTGAAAAATATCCGTTGCTTTAGACGACCACGGAGAAATTGTCCCTACACGCGGGGTGACTAAAATCTGGATTTCATCACTTGCAGCTTGGCGAAGTTCGAAAGATTGACCATCGTTTAAAAGTTGTAATGCCGATTGATGTTGCTGCTCGTTGAGCGCTTGATCAAACAAATAAACCCACTGGCTGTCAAAAGATTGAACAGAACTCATTGACGCTAAACGGTTTAAGAGTTGAGTTTTCTTAAAAGAAGAATGTGCTGCTGCACCGGCCACGATAAACATGTTGACTTTGGCTCCACGGGCGGGTCTGACGAACCTACCACAATGTGACTTATGAGAGAGCGCATATTCTACTGTGAAAGGCTCATTTCAGCTAGACATATCCATCTTAAAAAAAAGAGTTTTCTACCTCAAATGGTCTAATTTCTATTAGCTTTATCTGTTTTACTTTATTCGTAACAATTCATTTACTTCATTCATTAAGGATGCATGATTATTTCAACCTTTATATTTATGCACCAAGATCGAGATATAATTTATTTATTCGATCCTCATTTCGAATAAAGCCTTTTATTGTATTTTCAATCCCTCAACATTAATAAGACAAACTATGTCGCACTACGCTAGTGCTTTAATCTTTTTTTTGGCATGATGCATTGAACTTAGTTTGAATAATGATAAATGGAACAAATGCGTTGGTTAGAGTTGCTTTCTGCAATTCGTTTAGGTAGTAAAAAAAGCAGTACAGAATTGGCTCGAAGCCCTTTCCATAAAGATTATGACAGAATTATATTTTCCCAAAGCTTTCGCCAACTGAATAGAAAAACACAGGTTCACCCACTGACTCAGCATGATGGTATCCATACCCGCTTAACCCATTCGCTTGAAGTCTCTTGTATTGGACGTTCATTAGGCATGCTCGCAGCCGAAAAAATTAAAGATGAATTACCGATGTGGATCTCACCTGCTGATGTTGGCGCGATTATCCAAGCGGCTTGCTTAGCACATGATATTGGTAATCCTCCCTTTGGTCACGCTGGCGAATATGCAATCCGTGAATGGTTTGATGATGCCTCACATCGTGACTTTCTCAGTCAATTAACACCTGAAGAAGCCGCCGATGTACGTCAATTCGAAGGCAATGCTCAAGGACTGCGCTTACTCAGTCGTATTGATTATCATCCCAATGATGGTGGTATGCGTTTAACCTGCGCCACTTTAGGCGCTTATTTAAAATATCCGTGGCTTTCAAAAACGATTGATGAACAAGGTGATACGCCATCCCATCAACGTGCAAAGTTTGGATGTTACCAATCTGAAAAAGAAATCTTAAAACAGCTTGCGGAACAACTCGGTTTAATTCAGCTTGGTGACTATCATTATTGTCGTCATCCACTCACCTACCTATTAGAAGCAGCTGATGATATTTGCTATGCACTGATTGATTTAGAAGATGGCATCATTCTGAATATGTTGAATTATGCAGAAGTTGAACCAATTTTTCTTAATCTAATTGCAGATTATGGAATACCTGAAGAACTGCATTTACCGCATACCACATGGCAACAAAAAATTGCAGCTTTACGTGGGCGTGTAATGAAACGCTTAGTCGATGAAGTCACAACTGCTTTTGCAAAACATCATTTTGAGATCATCACAGGTCAGCTGAAAGGCAGCCTTTTACAATATTGCTCACCCGATATTGAAGCTGGTATTCAAACAGCAAAAAATCTTGCGCGTGATCGAATTTTTGAGCATCCACAAAAATCTGGTTTGGAGATTATTGCTCATCAAAGTTTGCAAACAATTTTAGATGCTTTTGTTCCATTAACGATGCCACATAAGACATTAAGCTTTAAAGAACAGCGATTGATGTCGATTTTGCAACATTCGGGCGTAAATCTGCAAAACAACCATTATAATAATATTATGCAAGTCTTAGATATTATTAGTAAGTTTTCTGACCACCAAGCGTATAGTTTGGCACAAGAGCTACAAGGCAATAAAGTTGGATTCTTCTAATGGATAGATTTATTGATCAAGGAGTTTATAGCCTATCTCTTCTCAAACCTGAAATCTGGGTACATTGTCCATCTTGTCAGAAGCTTGCAAAAATTATCGAAATAAAGGATCGAGAATCAGAAACTGTAAAGGTCTTTTGTACTCAGTGTACCTATCGCAAAGCGTTACAGCATATTCGTATCCAAAGTTATAACTACATGAGCTATCACTTTAATTTGAATCAAAATATGACTGAATGGAGTGGTGCATGTGAAGTCAAAATCAATACAAAATGTACAATATGCAAGCAAGGAAAATACAAATACCTTCAGCAATATGCTCGTAAATCACTTATTCCAAGACAAATAACTGTAAGTTGTAATTTTTGCCTACGAGAAAATAAGTTTGATGACTCTGTCTATATTTTAAGGAAGGTTAGTTATTCTAAAGTTGGCTTTGATCCCTATTATTCATATTCATTATTTTTAAATATTGCTGTTCGGCAAGGTCAAATCTGTGCTTATAACCCAACACATTTAGGAATATTAAAAAGTTTTATACAAGCTGGGCTAAGAGAACGTAAACTTCCTAACTACAATCGTAGTTATTTCTCACGTCTACCTGCTTGGGTAAAATCTAGTCGAAATCGAAAAGAAATTCTAAAAGCCATTTTGCGTTTAGAACAAATGGCATCTACTATTCAACCATTAACAAATAAGTGAAAGACTCGATGATCGGATGTTTAATTGGCGAAGTGTTTGCCTTAGAAGCCCCAACAGTATTACTCAATGTAAATGGTGTGGGTTATGAAATCGACACACCTCTTTCGACATTTTGCCAATTACAAAAAGGACAGAAAGTCACGCTATGGACGCATTTAGTTGTTCGGGAAGATGCTCAACAACTTTACGGTTTTATTGATTCGCAAGAGAAAACTATTTTCCGTACACTACTCAAAGTGAATGGTGTTGGGCCAAAAATGGCATTAGGAATTCTATCAACATTAAGTGTAGAACTACTCATCCATACAATTGAGCACGATGATCTTAATACACTCGTTAAAGTTCCGGGTGTTGGTAAAAAAACAGCTGAACGTTTAATGATTGAGCTACGAGATCGTTTCAAAGCATTGGCTCAAACCACAAGCAGCACAACAAATACCACTGCAACTCAAATACAATTTATGGCAAATTCACCTGTTGCTGAAGCTGAAGCCGCTTTACAATCTTTAGGCTATAAACCTGCGGAAGCACAAAAAGCGGTTGCTGCCGTAAAAGCAGATCATACTGAATCTGCCGATATTATTCGTGCTGCGCTTAAATCTATGATGAAGTAACTCTATGCAAGATCGTCTTATTAGTGGAACAGAAAAACCTGAAGATCATTTTGATCGTGCCATTCGCCCAACATCTTTAGCTGATTATATTGGTCAGCCTATCGTTCGTGAGCAAATGGAAATCTTCATCGGTGCAGCTCGTGGTCGTGGCGAAGCGCTAGACCATACATTGATCTTTGGCCCACCAGGTTTAGGTAAAACGACACTCGCAAATATTATCGCACGTGAAATGGGTGGAAATCTTAAATCAACTTCTGGCCCTGTCTTAGAGCGTGCTGGTGATCTAGCAGCTATGCTGACCAATTTGGAAGAAGGTGATGTTTTATTTATTGATGAAATTCATCGTCTTTCACCTGTGATTGAAGAAATTCTCTATCCCGCAATGGAAGACTATCAGCTCGACATCATGATCGGCGAAGGTCCAGCGGCTCGCTCAATTAAGCTCGATTTACCGCCATTTACACTCGTTGCGGCAACGACTCGTGCAGGTCTACTCACCTCACCTTTACGTGATCGTTTTGGGATCGTACAACGTTTAGAGTTTTATTCTGTCGAAGATTTAACTCACATTGTCACACGTTCGGCAAACCTCATGGATGTACCTATTACTCATGATGGTTCAATGGAAATTGCACGTCGCTCACGCGGTACACCACGTATTGCAAATCGTCTACTCCGTCGTGTCCGCGACTATGCCCAAGTTAAAGGCACTGGTGAAGTGACACAAGACATGGCTCAACGCGCTTTAGATATGCTCAATGTTGACAAAATGGGTTTAGATACCTTAGATCGACGCTATCTGAGTATGTTACTTGAGCGTTTTGAGGGTCGCCCGACAGGTGTTGAAGCTTTAGCAGCAGCGATGGCTGAAGATAGCGGTACATTAGAAGATGTCATCGAACCTTATCTCATTCAACAAGGTTATGTGATGCGTACGGCCCGTGGTCGTATTGCTACTAATATGGCTTATTTACAATTTGGTATGACTCCCCCTGAATAATATAAAAACATTCTTAATAAAATACTTTCTATAATGAAGCAATTAAAATAATATACAGATTATTCTAATTGCTTCATTATTTTATTAAGGGTCGAAATGAAAAATAAGTTATTAACAACAACATTTTATAGTAGCATTGTATTATTAACAGCTTGCGGTGGTGGGAGTGATAGCAACAATAATGAAAACTCTTTTCAAAGCAAAGAAAAAGTAGACTACACCAAAGCAGAGACAATTGAATCAATTTATGAACCAATAACAAATTTATCTCAAGATCAAAACAACATCTTATTAATCGGTACTGAGTTTGCTGAAAGTCTCTATTACGGTATTTATGCTAATAATAACTTTAAATGTTCGGATGGATCTTATACAAAAAATAGCGATAAGAGCATTACATTTAATAAATGCTCATTTCTAGATTATGCCAACGACGACAGCATCATTACACAGTTACGAGTTATAACCATTTCTGGATCAGTAAACAGTAAAGAAACACTTTATACAGATTCAGGCCGTTATGAGACTACGCTAAAAAACTTCAAAATCACGCCATCAAATAATGATACAATTACTTATAATGGCAGTATTATCAGCAAATACAGTTATAACAATGCTCAATACCAAATTAAAAAAATGACTTTTAATGTTTTTGATAACGAAACAAAGGAATCGAACCAACTAATTGCTAACAACTATCAACTCAACGTAAATAATCTGACAGTAACTAGTCAAGGAAATGTCGAAGGAAATCCAGACAACAAAATCTTCTCTGTGAATTTCAAAAGTGATATTAGATTTGAAAACATTAATGATAAAATTGCTTTCTACCCTAATTCAGCAGATATCGTAATTGAAGATACGAATAATGTGAAAAATTCAATTAAGATTTCGAATACGAGCAATTACAAAGCACTCATTCGAGCTTATGCCGATGGAATCACAGTGGCCGGATATCCTAAAACGATTGAATGGTCTGACTTAGAATAAAGATTATTTATTTCTTTTTGAAGAAGCCCTACTTGTTAGGGCTTTTTTTATCAGCACCAAGAATATGTTATTTATTACTATTTCTTTAGTCTCATCGAGATCTTATCATTCCCTCATTGCTCCCAGTACGAAACCAATAGGTAAAAGAAATGGCAAATCATTTTGAGTTCAATATTCGCGTTTATATCGAAGACACTGATGCAGGCGGTATTGTTTATCATGCCAATCATATCCGCTTTATGGAGCGTGCACGTACTGAATGGCTACGCGCAGCAGGTGTTGATCACTACTGGCATCAACAAGACTACAACTTCGTTGTTCATCAAATTCAAGTCAAATATGTACGCCCAATATTAATGGATGATTTAATTACCGTTACAGCACGTGTTATTTCGTGTAAAGCAGCATCATTTGTGTTGCAACAAAATATTTATCGTGGTGAAATCTTGCTGGCTTCAGGTGAGGTAACGTTGGCATGTTTGAATAAAGAATTAATGCCACGTAGACTACCTGAGGAAATTCGTGATCTGATTCAAAAAGAATTAGCACAGGACTAAAAATAAACTTTCGGCACAGCAACTTATGGCAACTAACCTAGAATCTTCCCTGCATATTTCTGATTTGATTTTACAAGCAAGCCCTGTTGTACAACTGGTTATGCTGATCTTATTACTCGCATCCATTTATAGCTGGTATTTAATTGCCAAATTGCATATGGGGTTCAAGAAAGCAGGTCAAGAGGATGAACATTTTCAAAAAATGTTCTGGTCAGGTGCCGAATTAAATACGTTATATAACAATGCTCAACTCAACTCTAAACGTCGTGGTTTAGAAGATATCTTCTATCAAGGTTTAGGAGAGTTTTTCAAACTTCAAAAACGTAAAGCAGATACCAACCAAACCATTGAAGGTACTGAACGTATCCTTCGTGTTGGTTTAAGCCGCGATCAAGGTGGTTTAGAACAAGGTTTGGGTGCTCTCGCAAGTATCGGTTCAGTTGCCCCTTATATCGGTTTATTTGGAACGGTTTGGGGCATTATGAATGCCTTTATCGGTCTGGCAGCCGTTGATCAAGTGACTTTAGCTACAGTTGCTCCTGGTATTGCAGAAGCTTTAATCGCAACCGCAATTGGTCTTTTTGCAGCAATTCCAGCAGTACTTGCATTTAACCATTTCACTGCAAAAGGCGAATCTATCTATTCTGATCGCGCATTATTTGCAGAAGAAATGGTTGCTCTTCTACAACGTCAGTCAATTGGAACGACACAGGAAGATGCATAATGGCAATTCAGCGCTCAGGTCGTTTTGAACGTATCAAAAAACCACTTAAAAGTGATATGAACGTCGTTCCTTATATTGACGTCATGTTGGTGCTCCTTGTTATTTTCATGGTTACTGCACCAATGATCACCAGTGGAATCAAAGTAGATTTGCCGCAAGCAAATAATCATCCAATCGAATCAAAAGATATGCCTGCAATGGTAACGATTGGAAAAGATGGAAATATTTATCTGCAGTATCAAGAATACAAGGATATTGAACCGCTATCACTGGAACAACTTGAAACAGTCCTAAGTGATGCTCAAAAGCAAGCTGAACGAGACAACAAACAACTAACCGTATTGGTCAATGGTGATAAAACACGCCCTTACGGCGAGGTTGTATCACTCATGGCAAGTTTGCAAGAAGCTGGTTTAACGCAAGTTGGTTTACTCACAGAGCCATTAAAATAAGCTATGAAAAAAATTCAAGAGCCTCCTTTTAAGCAAAATGCGATTGCACTGGGTTTTACACTCGGTGTTCATGCGATCGCGATTGTTGGCTTGCTTTTTTTAGGCTTGAGCAAACCACCTGAGCAGCCAAAAAAACTGACAACAGTTTTAGTAAAACCCGAAGATCTTCCTCAAATTAATGATGAACAAGCTTCTGCAGAAAACCAAGCAAATGAAGTGCAAAGTCAGATTGTCGATCAAACCTTGCCAGAAAATATTCCTGTCGTGCCGCCCAAACCAACGACTCAACAACCAAATTTGGAACAACAAAAAGCTGAGCAAGAAAAGTTAGCAGAACAAAAACGTAATGCTGATGAAGCTGCTCGTGCTAAAAAAATTGAAGAGCAACGAAAACTTACTGAAGCTCAGGCACAAAAGCAACGTGATGAAGCAGAAGCCAAACAAAAGGCAGATGCTAAAGCTAAATCGGATGCAGATGCTAAACGCAGAGCTGATCAAAAAGCGGAAGCTGACGCTAAAGCACGCCAAAAAGCTGAACAAGATGCCAAATTGAAGCAGCAACAGAAAGCTGCAGAAAATGCAAAGTTACAAGCTCAGCAAGATGCCAAGCGCAAAGCTGATGCGGAAGCTAAACGAAAAGCTGATGCAGAGGCTAAACGTAAAGCAGATGCGGACGCTAAACGCAAAGCTGATGCAGACGCTAAACGCAAAGCCGATGCAGACGCTAAACGAAAAGCCGATGCGGAAGCTAAACGAAAAGCTGACGCAGATGCTAAACGTAAAGCTGATGCGGATGCCAAAGCTAAGGCTGACGCAGAAGCTAAACGCAAAGCCGATGCTGATGCTAAACGAAAAGCTGATGCGGATGCCAAAGCTAAGGCTGATGCAGAAGCTAAACGTAAAGCCGATGCAGATGCTAAACGAAAAGCTGATGCGGATGCCAAAGCTAAGGCTGATGCAGAGGAAAAAGCTGCTGCTGCGAAAAAAGCTGAACAAGATGCTGCGCAGAAAAAAGCGGAAGCTAAACGAATTGCATCAACAGCAAAGCAAGATTTTGAAAAGAAAATCTATCGTACTTGGAATATTCCAATGGGCTCATCTGGTCAGAAAGCTACAGCTCGTGTAACTCTTAATGATAGCGGTGCTGTTATGTCTGTTATTGTAAATTCATCAGATCCAGACATGAAAGCAAGTATTGAAGCTGCCGTTCGAGCCGCTGCTCCATATCCGATGCCTCAAGATCCAGATGCTCGACGTGAAGCAAGAAGCTTTACTTCAAGTTTCACAGCAAAATAGTAATGAATAGTTAACATGCTTCGTTTTTAATAGCCGAAAGCATGTTAAGTATGTTAAATAATCAACTGTCTCAAAACACCAGCTCAAGTAATTGTAATTATGGAAAATACGCGTAGACATCTTATTTCTTTGGCAGTTCTTACAGCGCTTAGCTTAACTGTACCAGCCACGACCTTTGCACAATTACACCTAGAAATTGCTAAGGCACCCGAACAAGCACCAAAGATTGCAATCGTTCCTTTTGGTAATGACAATAATGCGCTCTACCCCATCATTGAAAACGACTTAAATCGTTCAGGTCGTTTTACAAGTGCATCACAAAATCTTCCTGCGACTGCACAACTCAATCAAATTCAAGCGGAAAATTGGCAAAGTGCTGGCGTTCCTTATGTTGTCGTTGGTCAACTTAAGCCAATTGCTGGAAACTCTTTTGAAGTCCATTACCAGCTATACGATGTACAAAAACGTCAATACTTACTCAACGAAGTGTTAACAGTTCCAAACTCAAGAGTACGCCAAGCGGGTCACATGATCAGTGATGCAATTTATCAAGCATTAACTGGCATTGCAGGTGACTTCAGCGGTCGTATTGCTTATGTATTACGAAATCAAGCGACTCCAGCTCAACGTTATACATTACAAATTGCTGATACAGATGGCGAACAGCCGAAAACTGTACTTTCATCACGCGATCCTATTCTGTCACCGACATGGTCACCTGATGCCAAGAAAATTGCTTATGTCTCATTTGAAACCAAACGCCCTGCAATTTATATGCAAGATTTAGCAACGGGTGAAAGAGAGGTTTTAGCGAGTTTCCGTGGTTTGAACGGCGCACCAAGTTTCTCTCCAGATGGCAAGTCTATGCTCTTCACAGCATCTATGCATGGAAACCCAGAAATCTATCAAATGGATTTAGGAACTCGCCAAGTAAAACGAATGACTACGGACTCAGCAATTGATACTGAAGCACGTTACGCACCAGATGGAAAATCATTCATTTTCACGTCTGACCGTGGCGGCTCTCCACAAATTTATCGTTATAGTTTTGATGATGGATCAGTTAAACGACTTACATTCAAAGGTGCGTTCAATGCACGAGGTACATTGAGTGCTGATGGCAAAAAAATTGCACTTGTTCATCGACCTAGCGGCAGCAATTACAAAGTCGCGATTCAAGATATTAATACTGGCATCACAAATATCTTAACCCCAACAAGTCTGGACGAATCACCAAGTTTCTCACCTAATGGACAAATGGTGGTTTATGCAACGCGTGAAGGTAATCGTGGCCTGTTATCAATCATGTCAACAGATGGTCGTTTCCGTATGAACTTGCCAAGCGAACAAGGCGAAGTTCGAGAACCAGCTTGGGCACCAAAATAAATTCAATCGATTGGAGATTCAAATGAATATTAAATATTTAACACTTCCACTTATTGCTGCAACGCTTGTATTTACAGGATGTGCAAGCCGTAAACCAGCTGCTGAAATTACAACTGGTAATACACCAAATGGTTCAACTACTGTAAGCACAGAAGGTTTAAGCGAAGATGCTGCATTAAATGCACAAAATCTAGCTGGTGCATCTTCTAAAGGTGTTACTGCTGCAAATAAAGCATTTTTAGCTAAACGTGTTGTTCATTTCGACTATGACAGTAGTGATTTATCAAATGAAGACTATCAAACACTACAAGCACATGCTCAATTCTTAGTTGCAAATGCCAACTCAAAAGTTGCTTTAACAGGCCACACTGATGAACGTGGTACTCGTGAATACAATATGGCACTTGGTGAGCGTCGTGCAAAAGCTGTAGAAAGCTTCTTGATTACCAATGGTGTAAATCCACAGCAACTTGAAGCTGTGAGCTATGGTAAAGAAGCACCTGTTAATACAGGTCACAATGAAGCAGCTTGGAAAGAAAACCGTCGTGTGGAAATCAACTACGAAGCAGTACCACCATTATTAAAATAATAATGATTTAGCTTCAAATAAAAATGCTCACATATCGTGAGCATTTTTTATGTTTGAGATTCTGCATCATCTTTTTTATCAGATGGCTGCATCGACTCAATCATATCGTGTTTATTAAACTCTTTATATTCAGGCTTTGATTCGTACTCTTTCCACGCCTCTTGCACATTTTCTTTAGAAATCTTTTCTAAGCTAATTGGCTCGCTTGGCGTTGGGGTAGCGTCAAAATTCTTAGTCGACATCTGTGCTCTCCAAACTTCCTGTCTAGTATGCGATCAACATAGCATGTAATCTGTCGCTTGTAATCATAAAAGCAACATAAATAAAGTAAGATAATTTTTATTTTCGAGCGTTCTCATCTAAAATAGCCGCATTCTTTTATCAATTTTTTGATGCGGCTAAATCGGAGCTATTCAATTATGTCAAACCTTACCTTGTCCCAATATCTAGAACAACAAAATGGGAATTTGACACCAGAGTTGGCACAAGTCATCGAAACAATTGCAGACACTTGTAAGACAATTGATCAGGCATTACAGAAAGGTGCCTTAGCAGGTATTTTAGGCAGTGCTGGTAATGAAAACGTTCAAGGCGAAACTCAAAAGAAATTAGATGTTATTTCTAATGATTATTTAATTGATGCTTTAAAGGTACATCCTCAAGTTGGCGGTTTAGCGTCTGAAGAATTAGATGATTTCACACCTGCACAAGAAAATGGTAAATACCTCGTGTTATTTGATCCATTAGATGGTTCAAGCAACATCGACATTAATATGTGTGTAGGCACAATCTTCTCAATCTTGCCAGCAAAGAATGCCGTAACGCAATCTACCGACTTCATGCAAGCAGGTACAGAACAAGTTGCTGCAGGTTACGTATTATACGGCCCATCAACAATGTTGGCTCTTACTGTTGGTGCTGGTGTAATGTTCTTTACATTAGATCCAGTCACACAAACCTATCTACTAACCACCGAACAAGTTCAGGTGTCAGCTGATACACAAGAATTTGCGATTAATGCATCGAATCAACGCCATTGGGAAAACCCTGTAAAACGTTATATTGATGAACTTTTAGCAGGTAAAACTTCAGTTCGTGAAAAAGACTTTAATATGCGTTGGGTTGCATGTATGGTTGGCGACATTCACCGTATTTTGTGCCGTGGTGGTATCTTCCTCTACCCTTACGATTTAAAAGACCCTAAAAAAGCAGGTCGTTTACGTTTAATGTATGAAGCAAACCCAATGAGTATGTTAATCGAACAAGCTGGTGGTGCTTCAACAACAGGTCGTGTTCGTATTATGGAAATCCAACCGACAGAATTACACCAACGCGTTCCTGTCATTATTGGTTCTAAAAATGAAGTTGAACGTGTGACAAGCTATCACTAATCCAATCAAAATTTGATACTCGGAAACATCATCCACAACCTACGACGTATCAAAAATTTAAATATTTCATAGACATGATGAGATATTCTAATGAATAAAATCGATAGGTTTTGTGGATGACTATGGTTTACCTACTTTTCTCTCAAGAAAAGTAGGTTTAACCGAAGGCTAACCCTTAAATAAGATGAGAACTTAGCCTGATACTGCTAAACCATCCTATTCATTGAGCCTAAATTTATTAGACAAACTCTTATGGCCATTATTTTCCTAGAATCAAAAGACAATGCAAAAATCAAACATTTGCGTGGGCTGATCGAGCTGAATAGTGCCCGAAAGAAACATCAGCAAACCGTTCTAGAGGGTACTCACCTATGCCTAGCGTGGTTACAACAACAAAAGAAAATCTTTTCACTATTTACCACTGAACAAGCATTAGAAAATTCCGAGTTACAACAAGTCTTTGAGCTTCATCAAGGGCATATTTTCGTTATCAGTGAGGTTTTATATAAAGATTTAAGTACACTCGGTACAACATTACCTTGTTTGGCAATCATTGATTTACCACAGAATCCTGCACAAATTGATTTTACTCAAGACACTTTAATTCTTGAAAATGTCCAAGATCCAGGCAACGTAGGTACGCTTTTACGCTCAGCCGCAGCAGCAAATATCAAACAAGTTATTTGCACACAAGGATCTGCATCACTTTGGTCACCGCGTGTATTGCGCGCAGGAATGGGCGCACACTTTAGCTTAGTCTGCTTTGAAAATATTCAACTTGAAGACATTCTTCCACAATTTAAAATTCCAGTTTTTGTTACGAGTTCGCATCGTTCAACAAGCTTATATAGCAAAGACTTAACACAAGCTTGCGTATGGATTTTAGGAAATGAAGGCCAAGGTGCAAGTAATTATGCCCTCGAACATGCCGAGGCGGTTGCGATTCCACAACCAGGCGGACAAGAATCTCTGAATGTTGCAATTGCTGGATCAATTTGCTTTTTTGAAATGGTTCGCCAACGTCAGTAAAACGTTAATTTATTTTAAATACGATTTTTTTACTGAGAAAATCAATTACACTACTAAAAATAATTGCTTAAGTTGTCAACGAATCCACCATTTTCAACGTTATATGGTTAATGAATTGAAAATAATGGTGGGTGTCCATGACAGGATTTTCCATCTCTATGGATTTAGCACCGAAACAGGCTCGAACAGATAGCAGTACTGATCACAGTACTGTTGAACAACGTCTGCGTTTTTTTATGCAAGATGTTACTGGTCGTGCCCTAGTGATGATGGAAAGTGCAACGCAAGGACAACAAGGTATTGCAATGGATTTAGTCCAAGAAGCCTTTATTTCCTTACACAAATCATATTCTGATAAAAGTACAGAAGAATGGTATCCCCTTTTCTATACCATCCTTAATAACAAATTACAGGATTGGCGACGTAAAGAAGCGCGTCGAGCAAGCCCATTTTCTCTATTTAAAAAAGTGAGTCTAGATGACGACAATGAAATTATTGATGTCGTCGATGAATCTACTCCAAATCCATTTGAATTTCTCAATCAAGAAGTAACAATGGAAGAAATTCAGGTAGCGATTAACCAGCTACCAGTAAGACAACAGCAAGCTTTTATGTTGAGAGCTTGGGAAGGTTTTGATACATCTACCACAGCTCAAATAATGGATTGTAGTGAGGGCAGTGTAAAAACACACTATCATCGTGCAATTCAAGGACTCAGAATCGCTTTAGAGCATTTAAATCCACATGGAGGATCATCAGATGAATAAAGATGAGTTCACAAAAAAAGTGACTTCCAAGCTCGATCAACTTGAGAAAGAGCAATATCACAACAAAATGTTAGTGATGAATCATGTTCTTGATACTGTTCAAAAGAAACCAACGTCTTACTACAGTATTTGGAAAATGACGGGCTTTGCTTTTGCAGCAGCACTTATGGGCATTGTTGTATTACCTAGTTCATTGCAACTTGCTGATAAGCAACAGAATCAAGTGATCGTAAATCCAAAACTGTCACCACAAATGGTTGAAGATATGGAAATGTTAATGGCCTTTGGTGAAGATAGAGTTCCTCATGGCAGCTAAAAGAATTGCTCTTGTTGTATGTACACTCAGCCTGCTACAAACCAGTTTTGCTAGTTCAGAGCGTTTTTGGGTTTTTTCTAAACCTAACAAACCAACAACTGAAGAAGCTTGGGATGATCTATCGCCTGAAGAACAACGTGTATTGATTCAACGCTATCAAACACTAAAAGAAATTCCGACAAATCAAAGTACTCAGCTCCAACAGAGAATGGAGTGGTTTACTCAACTGCCAGAAAATGAAAAACAAAAAATGCGTGACGTTTGGCAAAAAATGAGCACCCAAGAACGTAATACATTGCGCAAAAGAATGCAGAATGCCAGTGTTGAAGAAAGATTAAACATCCGAGAAGAATACTTAAGCAAATATTCTGAACATTGATTTCAAAAATTAAATTTAAAATATAAAAATAGCGCCTTTCGGCGCTATTTTATTGAATCAAATTTCATTTTTTCATTCGGCGATAACCCAGCAATCCAAATAGTCCAAGTAAAGAAAGCCATCCCATACTTCCCCCACCACCATTACTTGCATTACGAGTATCATCTGTTGTTGTAGCTGTACTAATAATATTTACAGTACCAACATTAGAAATAGTAGGTGTACTATCATTATCATACACTTGATAATTGAATGAATAATTAAATGGGTTAAAGGTATTTGATTCTTGAATATAAATATTCCCACCATAGCATGTTTCTTTTTCATCAGGAGCTGGACATGCACCTTGACGATCAGCAGTAACAACTATGTTCTTGGTTGGCACATTTGTTAAACGAATTGGTAGCTCAACGCCATCTTCATTTCGCCAAAATGCTGGCTTATCAGGATTATTATCAGGACCTTTACCACCCACTCCAGTATCACCATCATCATTTGACAACTTAAGCAAATCCAAAGCAACTTTCTGATTTTGTTTATACTTTAAAGTTACTGATGTATCCTTCACTTCTGGAGCAATATTAACAAAAGCTGCCTTTATTAAGCCTGAGGACTTAATATTAGAATCGGCTAATGATTCAATCGTATATTTACAGAATACCTTATCACCTGCTTGTGTGATCGTATCATCCTTACGATATAAAATAATTTGACCTAAATCATAATTCCATGAACAAACTAAATTTGGATCTGGCTGTACACTTTCTCCAGTATCATTTATTTGCCCTACACCTAATGCCTCAGTCGTTACCTTATACAAATCCTTGTCAAAAAACTGAATTTTATGAGTTCCATCAGCCTCAACAATTTCCTCAGGTAAAGGTAAATTGTATTGCTTCAAATCAATATAAATTGCTCGATAATGCAAGTTTTTATTTATGTATTCATAAAGATTCTTAGCAATTGCTAAGTTTTCTTTATCAGATGTTAATAACAATGGATCATCTGGATGAGCTATAAGATATTCATAATCGTCAATTTGCTTCTTATAGCCATCAACCAAGCTTTTAATTGAAGTATTTGAGAGATCTTGCAAATCTCCAGCCGTAAACTTCATTAGCTCGACCGAACCGATATCACAGCTATTACGCCCCTCAGGATCATAATACAGAGTTCCATCAGCGATACGTGCGACTCCACGCTGATCAGCTGAACTACATCCATCTGTACCAGGGGTACTCACATCAATTAAATCAGTTTTAGTTTTATTATTAACGGGATAATATAGTGGTTTGAATGCAGTGTTTTCATTTTCGGGCTGTATCGTACTTAATAAAGTTCTTACATTTTGAGTACTGATATCAATATTTGTATTTTTCTCTGGTAAAGCATCATCTGGTAGATCACATTTATTTGAATTACCACTTAGCGCTAAAGCATTATAACCAAGCAAGAAGCCCATGGAGTTAACTTCTTCTTCTTCGTTAGCAGCACCTAATAAATATCGACATGCATAACTACTATTATTAAATCCTAAGACATTAAAACTTAATAATTTCACACCTAATTGATCATACAAAAAAATCGTGTTCGCTTGGTTCTCGACAATTGTATTACTCGTTAATGTCAAACTACTGCTATCGCTTAAAATGCTAGAGGTATTGTTTGTACTACCACCCGCTTTAGTATCACCACTAAACTTAATTATTGTTCCAGTAGTAGTACTGGCCTGATTTTGAGCAATTGTATTGGCTGCCAATGTAATAGAAGGCTCCCCACAAAAGTTAAAGATACTCGTGGAAGCATTTGAACCATTAGAGATAATACTACTTGATGTAAAAGAAATTTCTCGTCGTGAATAAACATTATCATTGAAACAGCTCATCCCCAGTACATCACCTACTGGAGATTGATTTCCTCTGATTACTGAATTAGCTACAGATAACCCAGCGACTGGTCCTGCCAGAAATACTGCCCCACCTGATACTCCAGCACTCGAAGAAAGGACTTGTACATTATTAAGGTTTACATCCGCACCAGCATAGATCGCACCACCACGATCCGCTGTCTTACCATTTTTTAATACTAAGTTATTTAATATAAGTGCATTATTCCCAGCGGTTGTATTAAAAATACGTGAACCATTTTTTGCATCAATTACTGTTTTCAATGCTGTTTGAGCCGGGTATCGATTAGTGATTACATTCTTTTTTTCCCAATTTAATGGCGTAGCACCATAAATTGCAACAGCAACTTTTGGAACCAACTCACTATTTATTGTATAAGTCCCTTCTTCTAGCTGAATTTGTTTTGTCGTACTGGTTAAAATATCAGTGGTACTACAACCACCATAAGGTCGTCTTATTTCAGCTGTCTTTAATGCTTCTCTTAAAGAGCAAGCATTTGTATTTTCTCCATCTTCATCTGCAAAAGTCGTGACTTTGATAATATCCGTACTTGTTGCAGCAATAAGTGGCATTGATGCAACAACCATTGTCGCAAGTATTCCCTTTTTATAATTTTTCATCTTTAAAATCATCCTTGATCAAGCTCTAAAACGGCGTAAACCAATTAATCCAAGCAACATTAAAATTGCTGGAAAACCAAAACTTCCTCCACCAACATTAACTGTTTTGCTTTCGAAATTATTTGGCGGGTCTTGAACAATTGTTGTTGGGATACTGATGTAATAATTTGAAACATCATTGAAACGAGTTGTCGTAGTTATAATACGCATATTGAATTTATCAGCACCATGCCAATCACTATTTGGCATATAAACAACATTACCCTCTTGATCAAGTGTTAATTTACCTTTAGATACTGTTTGAGTCTGCTGAATTTCTAAACAGCCTGGCTGCCAAACTTGACCGTCTGGACGTTTACCTAGAATTCGCTCACATGAGGCTGAATCCAATAACTCACCATCCAAAAAGCTATCAGCAATACTAAACTTAGCAGTTTGTCCATAAATTATATCTTGTCCCGCGATTGGCACATCATTACGATTAATAACTAACTCAATAGCACCTAAATCACAAAGCTCACTATAACCACTTCTATTTTGACCACGTTGATCCGTTGATTCGCAACTTGCAAGCCCAATCGAAGTCCCATCACTGTATATACGCCCTTTATTCACAATAAGCGAATCAGATAGTCTTGTGTAAGCCATTAATAATCTAGGTTTAAAAAAACCTAACATTTGATCTTTTGGCGTGAAGTACGGACATAGCAAGCCATTTGCTGGTGGTGCATCACAAGTCCCCTGATCATCCACACCGCCAGCAATTAATTTATGCTCGGGATTACTACTATTCCAAATAAAGTTAGGACGTTCTGACGGGGCATTGAGATTACAATCGGTCTCTGTCAAATTACTTTGTATGACAGACTTATCGCTCGCAGAAGCCACACAATTCTTACCACTATTATCAACAATTATGCTATTTGAAATATAAGCACTTGGGGACTTATTCGTTGTAGTTTCTTCACCCGTTGTTGTTGTGGATGTCCATTCTGGAGCTTCTAAATATAATCCGGCTGCATTTTTAATAATCGTAACATTATTTAGAATCATTCCTTCTCTAACATTGGCAATATAACCACCTTTATTATGGAAAATAGTAGCGTTTCTAAATCCTGCAAGACGTGTTGCCAATGCACCAGGTGTCGTACTATCTGTAAACCCTGTTTGTGAATATAGTAATGAACCTTCGGAGGTTGCAGCTCCTTCATTATCTCTAATAACCGATTGCGTTACTAGATAACGAGGCATTTCACTATAAATTACAGCACCTTTATCCGCTTTATTTGCTTCGATAATACTATTGTTTATATTTATATAACCTGCTGTCTTTTGATTATCAGATAAAATACCAGCATTGTAAATTGCACCACCTCTAGCAGCATAACCAGCAGATAAACGAGAGTATTGAATACTTACACCTTCTCGATTATAGATCAGACCACCGTCATTTAGCTTGGTAGATGAGCCCTTTAAATTCAATTCATTCAAAGTAACTAAAATAAGATCTTTTTCAACACTTCCATCATCGATTAAAAAAATACGATCATTACCAACCATTTTTAATGTGGCATTATGCAAGCCTTGTTTATTATCGTTAAAATCACCGCTACTTGCTACGGTTATAGTCATTGCTGCCTTTATCTGCAATGAACTATTTAAAGTATATTCTTTATCACGTTGCAAAATGATTGTAGAAGATGCATCTTTATCTCCACAACCATGATATCCATTTTCGTACTTAGTCTCAGCTCTATTATTTAAAAAGAATACGGCTTCACGTAATGAACAAACAGTATCATCCTTATCTTCATCAACTAATGTTGTAACTTGAATATCTGCAGAATATACATGTCCAGTAATCGCAAATAAAGCACAGGCAAGCGTCCGCTTGAGCATACCGATCTCCTTCTATTTTTCATTTTTCTTCGTATCGCAAACTAATCATTTGCAACCACAATCCTTTGTGCGTACTTTGTCACAGCTCTCGAAATTACTCAAGAAATTTTGTGCTATTGGCGATATTCATCAATTAATGCATAAATTTGCTTAAGTGTTGTATTTGAAAGCTTTGTTTTTTCGCCCTTCAACATTTTTTCGAGCTGCGCAAGAGTTTGTAATAAAATAGAGGCTTGGTGTGGGCCATTTAATAATAAATAATCTACAATTTGTTGATCAAAATGTATGCCTCGACGAATCATCACAGATTGAAGTAATGCTTGTCGATCAGAAAAAGAACTCCCATTTGGCACTTTCACACTTACAGCCTGCGTTAACCTTGACTGTAAATCTGGTAATTCTAGTTTTAATTCAATAGGAGCAACACGAGAAGAAAAAACAAGCTGCCCCTCGTGATTATTCATTAAATGAAATACAGCTTTTTGCCAATGTGGAACACCACTGATTGCATCAATGTCATCTAAAGCAACTAAATCATAAAATTCTAATGAGGTAATCGCTTCAATAGGAGCATCTAATAATTCTAATAAAGATACCTTGATTGCTGGGCGCCCCAATTCAAGATAAGAATCACAAATTGCTGATAGTAAATGACTCTTTCCAGTACCAGCCCCACCATAAATATAAAAACGACTCACTAGACCCGCATGTAACTGTCTAATTGCATCAACTACAGGCCCCCAACCTGGCCCCGAAAAATCACTGATTCGAGCATCCAGTTGGGGTTCAATATCCAGTTGGAGTTGACGCATATATGTCGTATTTTCCTCAATTACTTGGAAGTGTTTGTATCTGAAGTCTCTGTATCTTGAGAGTTTTTCACATCAATATCAATATCTATTTCATTCGTTTCGATACTAATGTGCTGAGTGCTGCCTTCTGCAACAATAATTTCGGTAGGTAATCCATAGAGACGACTTTTTTCATAGTTATTTCTTGCATGTTTAAGCAAAACAACGATGACCGCAGCGACAGGTAAAGCAATCAACATTCCAAGAAAACCACCTAATTGCGCACCTGCTAAAACAGCAAAGACAACCGCAACAGGAGACAAACCAATTTTATCACCTAACAGGAACGGTTGCAGAATATAACCTTCAACCATTTGACCAATCATAAATACAATGCCAATTAACAATAGCTGCATCCAATCAAGTCCGAATTGGAATAATGAAGCAATCACAGCAGCAATAATACCAACGCCAAAACCTAAATAAGGAATAATACTCGCCAAACCCGCAATCATTCCAATAATTAAGCCAACTTCTAAACCGATAAGTTGTAGACCTACCGCATAAACAATTCCAAGTAAAAGCATCACCAAGAACTGCCCTTTTACAAATGCACCTAATACACTGTGACACTCACGAACAATTGTTAATGTTGATGCTTCGTATGGACGAGGAATTAAACGTCGAAGGCTTTGTAACATTCTTTCCCAATCAAGTAAGAAATAGAAAGAAATGATTGGAATAAGAATAACTACCCCACCAATTTGAATAAAATTCAACCCAGACTGAGCAAGTCTTAACGCCATCGTTTGAATACTATCCGCACTATAATTGGTTTGGATATAATCCATTACAGTCTTAGAAATTTGCTCAGTATCGATTTCCATTGGTACCACATTGAACGTATGAGAAACCCAAGGCAAGAACGTCGCGTTGATCCAGTGAATGCCCGCAGGAATACTGTCTCTAGCGTACATTAACTGTTTCCATACCAATGGTACAAGGAACCACAAAACAACTGTCAGACCTACGCCAATACCAACAAATACGATACTAATGGCTAACCAACGGGGTAATTTAATTTTTACAAGAACATCAACAAGTGGACTAAACAGGTAAGCAATAAAAAATGCACCTACAAATGGCAGTACAACAGGTTTCAATAAGTATAAGACCCAGAGAAGCAATGCGAGTCCAGCGATGATAAAGATACGGCGCAGTACCTGATCTTGCATAAAATCTAGCCTTTTTTCGTGTAATCGTTATAAATGGAAAAAAATTTTAAATAAAGATAGCATTTTCGAGCATAAATAACATAAGAGTTTCGTATATTCGGGTTATAATCTGCCGCCAATGCGGAGACTTCATTATGAGCAACTCAACTTCTACCCCAAACACTGGTTTAAGCTACAAAGATGCGGGGGTCGACATTGAAGCGGGCGACGCACTGGTCGATCGTATCAAATCTGTCGCTAAACGTACCACTCGTCCAGAAGTTATGGGCGGTCTAGGTGGCTTTGGTGCACTATGCAAAATTCCTAAAGGCTATGAAGAGCCTGTATTGGTTTCAGGAACTGATGGTGTAGGTACTAAGCTACGTTTAGCACTTAATCTGAACCGCCATGACACAATCGGTCAAGACCTTGTGGCGATGTGTGTAAATGACTTACTTGTATGCGGTGCTGAACCACTATTCTTCTTAGATTACTATGCAACAGGTCATTTAAATGTTGATGTTGCAGCAAATGTAGTCACTGGTATTGGTAAAGGTTGTGAACTTGCAGGTTGTGCATTAGTCGGTGGTGAAACTGCTGAAATGCCAGGTATGTATGAAGGTGAAGATTACGATCTTGCTGGTTTTGCTGTGGGTGTTGTTGAGCAAAGCAAAATTATTGATGGCTCTAAAGTAAAAGCTGGTGATGTATTGATTGGTGTTGCATCTAGTGGTGCACATTCAAACGGCTATTCTTTACTACGTAAAATTTTAGATGTTAAAAATGTTGATTTAACTCAAATCGTTGATGGTCGTCCTCTTGCAGATGTTGCAATGGAACCGACTCGCATTTATGTAAAACCTGTTTTAGAACTTTGCAAACAAGTTGATATCCATGCAATGGCACATATCACTGGTGGTGGTTTGCCGGGTAACCTTCCGCGTGTTCTTCCAAATGGCGCTCAAGCCGTTATTGATGAATCAAGCTGGGAATGGTCTGAGTTATTCCAACTTTTACAGCGCGAAGGCAATGTAGAACGCTTTGAAATGTATCGTACATTCAACTGTGGTGTTGGTATGGTGATTGCTGTTGATCCAAGCGAAGCGGATAAAGCCGTTGAGGTATTGAACGCTCAAGGTGAAAAAGCTTGGAAAATTGGTCATATCCAAGAAAATGCTGAATCAGTTGAAGGCGCAGACGAAAAAATTCGTGTGATCTTTGCATAATGAAAATTGCTGTACTTGTCTCTGGCAATGGTAGCAACTTACAAGCCCTGGTAGATGCTCAACAAGGCAAACAACTATCAGGGCAAATCATTGGTGTTCTTTCCAACAAAGCTGATGCTTATGCATTAAAGCGTGCCGAGAATGCCAATATTGCAACTGCTGTCATTTCGCATAAAGACTTTCCAAATAGAGAAAGCTTCGATGAAGCAATGCATCAACAACTGCTGAATTGGCAGGTTGATTTAGTCATTCTTGCAGGTTTTATGCGCATTTTAACACCAACCTTTGTCAGCAAATGGCAAGGGAAAATGTTAAATATTCACCCTTCTCTCTTGCCTTTCTATAAAGGTGTTAATACGCATCAACGTGTACTCAATACAGGGGATCGCCTGCATGGCTGTACGGTTCATTTTGTAACAGCTGAACTTGATGCTGGTCAAAGTATTGCTCAGTCAGTTATTGAAGTTGGTTTGCATGATACGGCAGAAAGCTTAGCGCAACGCATACATAAACTTGAGCATTTCATTTATCCTCAAGTTACACAATGGATATGTAATGGTCAGCTATCTTGGGAAAATGGCAAAGCCTATTTCAACCAAAAACCTTTAGAGCGTCCTATTCAATTTGCTCAATTGTAGTTAAAGAATCAGCAAATTTAGATTTGCTGATTTTCCTCATCTTTTTTATTTTGATTTAATCAAACTTCTAATCTTTTCTACTGTATCCAATGGATGTTCCAACGGGAACATATGCCCTCCGTCAACAACTGAAAATGGAATATCCAATTTCTTTTGTGCTACTTGAGGCAGCTTCTGCTTTAAAAATACGCTGTCTTGACCGACAACCAAATCAACAGGAACTTTTGGCTTAGGCATCGGCAACCACCACATTGATGGTGTTGTTCTAAATATCTTAACTTCTGCGTGCTTAGGTATGGTTAACATGACGCCATTATTTTGCGGATCGTTTGTTAAGGCATAATCGATATAGGCTCGAAAACAATCTTCATCGAAGAATTGATAAAAACCTTTTGATCTCAACAATTCAGCAGCCTGCTCTCGCGACTCCCAGCGATCTCTGCGTCGCGCAGATAAACCCGCTGGTGTAATCTGATCGACGAGTTTTGGCTTAAATAACTTTGCCAAATGAAAAGCAAAAGATGCTTTACCAATAATAAAAGGTGGATCAAGCATGATCACTTGAGAAAATAATTCTGGACGACGATATGCTGCCATTAAGGTCAAAACAGAACCCAAAGAGTGCCCTAATCCAATCACCTTACGTCCATGCGATTGCTGAACGATACTATCAATCACTTGGTCAACTAAATATTTCCAACCGTGCGTAATTGGATAACGCTGATCAGAACCAATTTCTGATACATAAATGACATCATATTCATCTTTGAGTTGATCAAAAAGTTTTTGATAAACTTTTGAAGGGACACCGTTCGCATGTGCGAAATGGATTAAAGGTTTCATAAGTTTGTCTATAAATTTATTGATTGGTCAATTATCCCGCTATGTCACTTTAATGCAAATTAAAAGAAAGAACTAAGGAGTAATTTTTAGAGAGGGAAATTTGATGGATTAATTGATTTGCTTGGTTTCCCCTTACGAATAAGAGGAAACTAATTTTAAAAACTAAAATTATTGAATTTTTGCACTTTGCTGAGTTTCTAATTGAGCAGCTAATGAGCTACTAATCCCTTCACCAATCTTCGCGCCCATACGTCCCAAAATTGACTCTAAAGGATTACGCTGTACTGTGTAGTCAACTTTTTGCTCAACTTTCAGCTCACGCATTAGCGTAGTAAGACTGCCACTACGGTCAGCAACACCTAAAGCAATTGCTTGTTCACCCGTCCAAAATAGACCAGAGAACACCGCAGGATCAGTTGATTTCAAACGCTTGCCACGACCTTCTTTAACCGCATTGATAAAATGTGTGTGCACGTTGTCTAAAACAGATTGCACATGCGCTTGTTGAGCAGGATTAATCGGTTTCGTCATACTCAAAATATCTTTGTTATTACCCGAAGTGAGCGTACGATCTTCAATACCAAGCTTTTGTGCTAAGCCACTTAAACCATAATTTGGCATAATCACACCAATTGAACCCACCAAGCTTGAAGGATTCACGATAATTTCATCCGCTGCCGAAGCAATATAATATGCACCTGATGCGCCCATATCACCAATCACTGCATAGACTTTTTTATCTGGATGTTGTTTTTTTAAATAACGAATTTCTTGCCAAATTTCATCTGATTGAACAGGTGAACCACCAGGTGAATTAATATTTAAAGCAATCGCTTTGCTACCGCTCGCTTCGAAAGCACGTTTTAATGCTTTATTGGTATCTTCACTATTGACAGTCGATTGACTGCTAGAAGAATCAATCGTACCAATAATATCCACGACTGCTAGGTGGTCGCTACTGATACTTGTTGTTGATTTTTCTGTTGATGTTGAACATCCTTTGGTCATCGCTATAAGTACAATCAGTAAATAAGCAAAACCTAAACATTTAAAGAAGATACTCCAACGACGGCTACGACGTTGTTCCTCTACGGAAGCTAAAACAGCCTTTTCTAAAATTTGCCATTCTTTGCCTGTGACATTATTACTATTTGTTGGTTCGTTTTGTGGTTTCGGTGGCCAATCGGACATAAGATTCCAATCCAATATATTGTAAAGTGGTTTTATTATATACGCGGATTTGCATAAAACTGTTTAAATAACTTGTCTTAACTTATAATTATTTTTTGCATTATACTTTCCTTTGTAATTCTCAATACCTTTGATAAATGACCCAACATACATCGACAAGTACTTCCTATCGTCTTATAAAATTGATTAGCCGCCAGCCGATTCAACTCGGGCGTTTCTTTGCGAGACTACTGGCTGCACTATTTAATACATTTCAACTCTCTAAAATTTCTAAAATTATTGGTTTAAATCTCCGAATTGCTTTTCCACATTTATCTGAACAAGAACATCAACGACTCAAAAAACAAGCCATTCAAAATGAAATCACGTCCTATTTTGAGTTTTTGAGCATTTGGGGAGCATCAAACAAAAAAAATATTCAACGTATTCATCATGTGAGTGGTGAACATTATTTCCATGAAGCTCTCGCCGCAAAAAAAGGGGTTGTCTTGATTCTTCCACACTTTGGCACCTGGGAAGTAATGAATGCATTGTTATCTCAACATACACAAATGACTATTTTGTATAAGCCCGTTAAAAACCCTGACGCTGATCGTTTTGTCCGTGATGCGAGAAGCCGAGAACAAGCAAAACTTGTTCCAACGGATGAAAGTGGCGTGCGTCAAATTTTTAAAGCTTTAAAACAAGGTGGAACCACAGCTATTTTGCCTGACCATACCCCTGATCATGGTGGTGAGATGGTCAATTATTTTGGTATTCCTCTAGCTTCAAGCAGCTTGAGTGCAAAACTGATTCAAAAAACTAAAGCTGCTGCATTATTGCTCTACACTAAACGTAATGATCAAGATGGATTTGATATGGTGATTGAACCTATTAATCCTCAAATCTATCAAGGAACTGCCGAGGATGGTACGCTGATCATTCATCAAAGCTTAGAACAACTGATTCGACGTTATCCTGAACATTATCATTGGAGTTATAAACGTTTTAGTGCCAATAAGGCATTGAAAAAAATTTATGACATTGATGAGAAAGAGGCATTAGAAAAAGTTGATGAAGTTCGCAATCAAGCAATGCAGCAGTAAAATATTTAGATTACTAAAAATAATGAGAATTTAAAAATTCTCATTATTTTTTAAAAGCTTAATAAAAATTTTTAATGAATTTTAAATCATCCAATTGAGTCTTCTTATCTCCAACGCATACAATATGAAAAGATGCGCCTTCTTTCTGAATATAAAATCGGCCTGATTGATTAAAATCCATTTCAATAATATCAGTGCCTTGAATTTTATCGCGGTATACCAACTGATCTGAACGGTGTTGTAGTTGCCCCAATTTTTGCTCAAATTTTAACAAAGCAGTTTCATTTAACCGACCAATTCCTTTTAAAGCTCTTTTATTAAAAATTAAAGATGGATAACAAACATTGAAACGTCTTTTAAAACTCTGATTCACTTGTTCTTGAGTTTGAGTATAGGATTGTTTCAAAACCTCCCATTTTTCTTTATCCTTTAATAAATTTTCAATAGTATTATCCTTTTGCTCAAGCTCATTAAAATAATGCTCTAGATCTTCAATCGAAAATAAATTATTTTGCTCTGATAAGAATTCTTTTATTTCTAGCTCTTTTTCACTAAGCGTATTTTTTAAAACTGCTTCTTCTGTTTTATAACGATTTAACTCTATATCAGCCTCTTCGCTAATCGGCATCCATTTGTTACCATTACATTTTTTGCAGGTATAACCTTTATTAGCTAACCACTCAACAATTTCATCTCCATATTTAGCAACTAATGCAGGCCCACCAACTACAATAGCAATACAAAGTGGCATTGCAAAACCAGTACCAGCAAATAAAAATGAAACCCAAGCCCAAAAACCAAAACCTGCTGCCGCACCACCAAGAAAAGTTAGAATCAACTCTTTATTCATTGTCTCAGAATGACCACAATCACGACAGCGAATTTTCATGCGTCCCCCACTCACTTATATTAAAGATAAAAATCATAATAAATATTTAATTAACCATTTTCATTATTAACTCAAATTCTAGACTTTATATTATGATATGTCATTAGTTTTTCCTAAAGATAACCATTTCACCTGTTGCCGTTGTTGCTTGAGCTGAACCTGTCCCTGATCAAAGATAAAGCTGATCGTTCCAGCATTTACAGTCGTCAGCAGTGGAATATTCAAAGCTTTCAATCGCTGTTGCAATTCTAAACTCGGATGACCATAACGATTGTCGAAACCTGCTGAGGCAATCGCTAGCTTTGGTCTTAATATTGCTAAAAAATCATAAGCAGAACTATGTTTACTGCCATGATGACCAAGTACCAATACATCAACTTTTAAATCAGGATACTGCTGCAAAAGCTTATATTCAGTTTCCCATCCCGCATCTCCCATAATTAAAAAGTGCTGATAAGGCTGGGCATTGGAAAAAGTTAAATAAATGACACAGGATTGTTCATTTTGCTGACTGCTCGCAAGTGCTAAATCTTCAGTACGTGGTGATAGCACTTCAATTTTAAGATTAGTATAAGTCCACTGCTGTCCCTGCTGACACAATGAGAAATTATCTTTAAATTGGATAGTGCTACGATATTCATTTGACTGAACTTGCTCAATAGCAAAAGCATTTTGAATCTTAGGAAATGCGCCACTGTGGTCTTGATCCAGATGCGATAGCATCACATGATCAAGTTCCCTTACACCCTGTTGACGTAAGAAGGGAATAATAACGCGCTCGCCTATACTAAATTTTGTTTCATCATAAGAACCACCTGTATCAATCATCAAAGTGTGCTCTGGGTGTTGCAGGAAAATCGCCTGCCCTTGTCCAACATCTAAAATATTTAAGACGGTTGGTTGTGCTTTGAAACCTAACAGAATGGGCAAAAAACCAATCAACGACCAAGCTTTTGGAAATGTTCCATGTGGCAAAAAAAGTATGATAAGTCCGACAATTAAACTCACCATCATGAGTGGAGTACAACTGACACCATATAACGCAGGTGAAGCTTGCTGTAAAAAGCTTAAAATCCACAACAAAATGGATAAACAGACATCATTTATATAAAATAAAAGCGTTCCTAATATTGGAATAATGGAACTTAGGCAAGCAGCAAGAATATCCAATGGGATGACAATCATACTTAAAAATGGTATGGCGATTAAATTAGTCAAAGGTGCGAATAAGGAAATTTGCTGAAAGAAAATGAGTACTAACGGCAGTAAAGCCACAAAAATTTTCCATTGTGATTCTACTAAGAGCTTAATCGCAAAATATCCCTTTTGCACATAAGTCATCGGTTGATCTTGTGGTAATTTCGCTATGGTTTGATAAATTCTCAATAGAATAAAACATGCACCATAAGACAACCAAAATGCCGCTGATAAAATACTAAAAGGATCAAAAATCAGTAATAGACTTGCGCTATATACCAACAAAGCAAAAGGTCGAATCGACTGTCGAACAAGAAGAAAAAAGCCAATAATACAAACCGTGAGTAACGTTCTAAGTGCAGGGATTTCAAACCCGACAAAGGCAACATAGAGCAATACGCAGCAGATAAAAGGAAATAACAATACAACCTGTCTAGGCTGCCATAGATAAAGTTGTGGGCAATAACGTTGTATCACTTTCTGCAATAACCACGTCAGCATCAAAGCAAATATCAGTACATGAGGTCCTGAAATTGCCAATAAATGTGAGATGCCAAGCAATTGAAATTGTTGTTTGATTTCATCAGAAAGTAAACTTTCATCGCCAGTCAACAATGCTAACATCAGTCCTTTATTCTGATAATTTGAGGTCTGTAACTTTAATCGAAATGACAATCGCATCATTTCGACATTCAAAAGAAATTTTGCAGTGATACTTTTTTGTTGTTTTAAATGTTGCTGATAACCAAGTTTATAAACTTCATCCTCACTCAGAAGTTCGATCTGCTTTACAGAAAATGCAGACATGACATTTTGTTGCAAAAACCATTTTTCTTGATCAAATGCACCAGAAACAGCATAACTATGCGCTGGCTTGATCGTGCCATAAACTTTGTAATAGCTACCGAGTTTTAAGGAAGAAGATAAGTCAAACTGATCTTTATTTTTCTTTAAATACAGAAACCAATTTACAGGCTGATCATAGCGATTTAAAACTTCCGCAATTTGCTTGTGCCCATTGTCGCTAAGCTCATCTATTTTCTTGATATAAATAATGGCTTCAAATGGCTGTGTTTGAGTTTCGCGGAATTGTAGGCGTTGCTGCAATGCCTGATCAGCAAAATGATATCCAGCACAAAACAATGCCCAACTTGAACTTATTAAAATGAGAAAAATAGATAAAGGCTGACGAACGGCTGACTGTCGTTTTTTATAAAATCCTATAGCAAATATAAGGATTGCCAATACAAGCCATATCCACCATGTTGCATTGATAAAAGCAAGGTTGTGCCCCATCAAAGCAATACCCGCAATCCACCCTATAAGAATAAGTTTTAACATTTAATTTTTTAATTAAGTTTTTGATTTTTCTAAGGGCAAAATTAAAGCCCTTTTTCAGGGCTTTAACAAGAGTACAAACTAAAAAATTATGGCTGATCAATCCATAAACCATCTTGCATATGCAAAATCGAATCAGCAGATTGTGCCAACTGCTCATCGTGTGTCACGATCAGCATCGCCATATTCAACTCTTTTTTCAGGTCAGTTAACAGCTCGAAAATACTGAGTGCCGTTTTACGATCAAGATTTCCTGTTGGTTCATCAGCAAGTACAACCGCAGGTTTCGTTACTAATGCACGCGCCAATGCAACACGCTGACGCTCACCACCAGACAACTCACCAGGTTTATGCTCCATACGATGCGATAAACCTACACGATCAAGTAAATATTCAGCTTGTCTTTTCACATCTTTAAAGTTGCTTTCACGACGCAACATCAAAGGCATTGCAACATTTTCAAGCGCTGAAAATTCAGGTAACAAATGATGGAACTGATAAACGAAACCTAGATGCTGGTTACGCTTATAACCACGTTCTGCTTCGCCTAAATTATCAAAACGTTGGCCATGTAAAAAAACTTGTCCTTGTGTTGGCTGCTCTAAACCACCCAACACATGCAATAAAGTACTTTTACCTGAACCGCTTGAACCAACGATTGAAACAAATTCACCCGCATTAACTTGTAAAGATAGACCTTTAATCACTTCAACTTTAGTTTTACCATCATCAAAATGTTTAAAAATATCTTTAGCTTCTAATACAATTTTACTCATAACGTAATGCCTCAGCAGGTTGAACTTTGGCTGCACGCAATGCAGGATAAATTGTCGCCAAGAAACTCAGCAATAATGACACAATGACGATAATAACAACATCTTGCCATCTTAAATACGAAGGTAAGTAATGTACAAAATAGGCATCAAACAGATTCAAACCTAAGGCTGTATTAAACCAAGAAATAATATCACTGATGGTTAAAGCCAACGTTACCCCTAAAATCGTGCCCGCAATTGTACCAATTACCCCAATCACAGTTCCTTGCACCATGAAAATTTTAGTAATCATCGATGGTGAAGCACCCAAAGTACGTAAGATTGCAATATCTGACTTTTTATCTGTTACGACCATCACCAGTGATGAAACGATGTTAAACGCGGCAACCACGATGATAAGGAATAATAATAATCCAACAAGTGTTTTTTCCATTTGAATCGCATTGAACAAATTACCGTGGGTATATGTCCAGTTCGATGCGTAGAAATTACTTGGTAATTGGCTCACGATTTCGTCGGCTACTTTGGGTGCTGCGAAAATATTATCAAGTTTTAAACGTACACCTTGAGCCCCATCAGGTAGACGTAATAATGTCGATGCATCATTCAAGGCAATATAACCCACCATCGAATCAACTTCAGCGCCTACACTAAAAATACCCACGATTTTAAATCTTTTAAAACGAGGTACTACACCAGCTGGTGACGGCGTTGCTTCTGGTAAAACCAAAGTGACATTATCATTAAGCCCCAAGCCTAATGCATCTGTCATATCCTTACCAAGCACGATCCCAAACTCACCTTTTTTAAGTGAATTTAAATCACCTGCCACCATATGGTTCTGGATGATAGATACTTTCTTTTCGTATTCAGGTTCAATCCCTGTCACCATGATGCCTGCGACCTGCCCTTGAGCGGTCAACATGCCTTGTAATTGGGTAAAAGGTGCAGCACCCGTCACATGCGAATGTTGTTCAACCTTTTTTACAAGCTCAGGCCAATCTGTTAGAATTTGAGTAGAAGAAACAGTAGCTTGAGGAACCATTCCAAGGACACGGTTTTTAAGCTCACGATCAAAACCATTCATCACAGATAATACTGTAATGAGGACTGCAACGCCGAGAGTTAAACCAATCATGGAAACCAAGGCAATAAAAGAAATAAAATGATTACTCCGCCGAGCACGAGTGTATCTCAACCCTATATACAGCGAAATTGGCTTAAACATACCATCTAGTCCGAGGTGATTTATTATGGAAAGTTCACAACATCATCTTGTTGACGACAACACAGAACGTCGTGTGATGTCTCGTATTGATGCCGTGTTGAGAATCAACTATCAAGTCATTCCAGATGATGTTGCACTGAATGACCCATATGACTCTCATTTTGTATTGCCACGCTATTTTCTACTACTTGCAGAATTAGATCAATTTGATCATGCGTTTCGCTACGAATTAGAACAATTAAATGAAAAAGATCAACAAATTGCTCGCATCTTATCCCTATTTAATCAGAAGTTGAACCTTATCACAGGGTCTTTCTATGACAATATTGTGCAATCTTTATTGCCAGTGCCTGAGCAAGTTAACTTCTCTGAAAACGGCTTAAGTTTCTTCAGTACCCAAGATCTGAATGAAGGCACCTATATCCATATTACGTTAAGCCACCCTGAAAACTTCTTTCACATCGCTGCAACTGCGCAAGTGGCATATAGTACAGCCGAAGAGCACGGAAAATTTAGAATCGGGGCTTACTTCATTACGATTAACCCTCAAGATCGTGCAAAACTTGCTGACAGTATTCAGCTGAGTGACAACAATCAAGGTTAAATTTTTAAACGACGGTACATCTTTAAATCTTTATAGAAATAAAGTAGCAAGCCAAATAAGATGATGACAGCACCAACAAACACGCGGATTGATAACTGTTCATTATTGAGATAAGCACCGACTAAAATTGCTAACATTGGGGTCATCACTGTGGTAAGTGAAAGTGTCGTTGCTTTTAAATTTTGCACCAATTTGAAATAGCAGAACATTGCAATCAATGAAGCCATAATCACAGTATAAGCCAATGCTAAAAGTGACTTAGCCGAAGGAATGTGCGTAGGTGCATATTGCCAAATCCAAGGCAAGATCATAACTGCAATGATCGTCGAAAAAAGGATTGATCCTGTTGCTTGTGCCATCGCCTGCACATCAGCATTAATCTTTTTAACCAAGAAAATAGATAGTGAGTATGAAAAAACACTGATCAACATTAAGACAATGCCGATTGGCTGTACATGCTTTTGACTTCCACTCAAACAAATCATCGCCAGCCCAACAATCGATGTTCCCATACCAAGCCATTGCAGTCCTGCTAACTTTTGGTGAAAGCCAAATCGTCCTATCAAACCCGCCATAATTGGCGCAAGCCCAAACATCAGCGCAATCAAACCCGAACTTAGATAAGCTGTTGCTGCATAAGTAAAAATCTGTGATCCGATCAAACTAAATGAGCCTGCAACATAACTTAGCAAGGCAATTTTATGAACTGGAAACTTAATTTTTAAAAATAGTAAAACCGTCATTGCCAACGGTAATGCAATAAAGAACCGAATAACCAATGCCCACATTGGATGTAAATCTGAAACACTCCAGACAATTGCTAAAGGCGTTGTCGCCCAAATAAATACAAGCAATCCATAAGTGAACATTAAGTTAAGACGTGATGGCATAGCGTGCTCAGCAAGCAGTTTTACGTTTTTGTTTTAAAATCGTTTGATCTAATGAGCTAGAGAATTCACGTTTATCTCTCTCAGAAATCGGTGGTGGGCCACCTGTCTGTACACCAGCTCCACGCAATGTATCCATAAAATCACGCAAATGAAGTCGGGCTTTTACATTCGCTGTGGTATAGATTTCACCGCGAGGATGGATAGCAATACCACCTTTTTCAATCACTTGAGCCGCTAAGGGAATATCTTGCGTAATGACAATATCATTCTCTTGCATACGTTCCACAATTTCTTGATCGGCACGATCAGCACCACTCATCACCTGAATAGATTTAATTCTGACAGAGGGTGTAATTCCAACATTCTGATTGGCAACAAAAGTGACTTCGAGTTGATAGCGATCAGAAGCACGTAAAATCACTTCACGTAAAATCTTAGGTAAAGCATCTGCATCTACCCATAACTTAAATGGCAGCACGTTTGCACAAGCCTAATTGAATAAAAGTATAGTTTAGCAGATTGCTAGAAAAGTAGAGTTAAAATGATCAAGTAAAAGCATTGCACTTTTCATCTAAAATCCATGATAAGAACATTGAATTAAAGGAAATAAAAAAGAAATAATTGCTCAGAATTACATATCCAGACTTGAAAAATTGAGGTTACCCTCGATTTAATAGAATAAGTTCAATCTTTTTAGCATCACGCTTTATGAAAAATCAAAACAGTCCAGAAACCATTAAAATTCAAGATCAAAATTTCGGTAATCATGTCGAGCATTGGAACTTATTGACAGATACACCTGAAGTGGATGTACCCAAATGGTTAGGATTGGCGCTAGATGCACCCGTAATGCCAATGGGCTTATGTGAAGATGAACAAGATATGGATCAGTCATTTTGGCTTATCCAAGGACCAAGTGGACAAAAGGTTTGCATCAATCAAATTATTGCAGTGGAAGACCAAAAACCTCGCGCATTAAAAACTGCTTTTCCAAGTTTTGAAAGTCCATATAAATATGATGCAAAAATTGAGCGTATTATTACCTGTGATTCTGCAACACAAGCAGTATTACGTCTAAATTTAAATAAAAATACCATTATTTATGCCTTCGATAATTTGTTCAGCGTAAATAACTGTCAGTATGATAAAAACCAAACCTATCAAGTTCAGTTTAATGCTTGGGCATATGAATTAGAACCTGTTGCTAAAGATGAGAAAATCGTTGTTGATGATCCAGCTTCAATTAAACATCACCGTGCTTTAAATGCAATTTTGGCTGAACATAATGGTATCGCACCTGAAAATTTACAGGAGCTTATTAATGAGTGGGAACCAAAAACGCCAGAAGATCAAGAACCTGTAACTGTCGACTTTTCTAAAATGGTTGCCTATTTATTTGGTGAGACATTAGGACAAGAAGATGAAGCTTGGTTTCAAGGTAATATCGTGGGTAAAACAACGATGCAGTTTATGCAGGATGAATATACCCTTTATGATGTCACTTTAGTTTTAGAAGATGATTTACCTGCAATCTTAATTCGTATTGCAACTAAAAACGTTTTGTATAAAAACTTTAACATTGGTGAATATATTCGCGGTAACCTATGGATTCAGGCGAATATTTATGCTAAAACTGCTTCTAAGTGACAAAAAATCACATAAATGGCATTTTAGGCGTTCTAATGAAAATTATACCAGAACAAACGACCACCAGTCTTATTCATTCAAGCGACCAAGGGCTTAAACTTGATGTTGGTGCTTTTTGCTTTTTTTTACTAGGTATGTTTCTAGCAGCAATCATTTTTCATCAAATTGGCTTGTTCTAATTCTAATTTTTGACCATGACCTAATTCAAATAAAAGCCCTCAATGATGAGGGCTTTTATTTTATCTATAATATATGGCTTATCCGTGACGTTTCGCGAATTCATCCATAAAGTTCACAAGAGCTTGAACACCTTCCAATGGTACAGCGTTATAAATACTTGCACGCATACCACCAACTGAACGATGACCTGCCAAGTTAAGCAAATGATTTTGCTCAGCTTCTTTTAAGAATGTCTTTTCAAGTGCTTCGTCTGCAAGTGTAAATGGTACATTCATCATAGAGCGATTTGGTACAGCGATTGGGTTGTTGTAGAAATCACTTGAGTCAATATAACCGTAGAGCAATTTTGCTTTCGCTTGGTTCATTTTGTAGATTGCATCTACCCCACCCTGCTCAAGTAACCACTCAAATACCAGTCCAGATAAATACCAAGCATACGTTGCTGGTGTATTCACCATAGAACCGTTCTTCGCTTGATCAGCATATTTCAAGATACTTGGGATCTCAGGTTTTGCTTGATCTAATAAATCTTCACGAATAATGACAATGGTTAAACCAGCAGGCCCAATGTTCTTTTGGGCACCCGCATAAATAAGTCCAAACTTATTCACATCTACTGGCGCAGACAAAATACTTGATGAATAATCGCAAACCAAAGGAGCAGCTACATCAGGTACACTCGCGAATTGCAATCCACCAATCGTTTCATTATCTGCATAATGAACATACGCAGCATCATTCGATAGATTCCAAGTACTTTGTTCAGTAATCGCATGTTTACCATCAATCATGGTGCCCGCTTCAACGATATTAATATCGCCATAACGTTTTGCTTCTTTTAATGCTTTCTCAGACCAAATACCCGTATGAATATAATCCGCTTTATTATTTTTACCGAGTAAATTAAGCGGAATCGCTGAGAATTGTAAGGATGCGCCACCTTGTAAGAATAACACTTTATAGTTTTCAGGAATATTCATGAGCTTGCGTAAATCAGCTTCTGCCTTTTCTGCGACAGCAACATAGTCATTGCTACGATGACTCATTTCCATGATCGACAAGCCCTTACCCTGCCAATCCAACATCTCTTGTTGAGCTTTTTCTAAAACAGCAGTAGGTAATGCAGCAGGACCAGCGCAGAAATTATAAGCACGCATGAGTTTTCCCTTGTTAAAGTGAAACAAATTGAGATGGGAATTTAATCATAGATTGGCGAAGCTTGCAGCAGCTTATCCAGTAAATATTTCAATTTGACTGTAAAAAATAGTTTAATTTTTCAATGATGTTTTTGTGATTTCCATAAATTTTCAAATTGTCTTTTAATAAAAATTATGAAAGATAAATTATTTTAATTTTCAATCTGATATATAGATTAAATACTCTATTTTTTACAAATTAACTACACCAATTCTATGCATTCAACTATTTAATTAAAAACATAATATTTAAATTTTACAAAAAAAACTTAGACTAGCGCAGGTATTATTAAATTGCGATATATCATCATGTTGAAACGACATAATCGGCCCAATGTTCAGGTCAAACGGTTTCCAAAGCAACTTTGTTTAAGTATTAGCTTAATCAGCAGTGCCTTATTTTCAACATCTTTATTCGCACAAACATTTAGTTATAACGAGGCGGAACAATATGTTGTAGAAAATGCCTACGCCTCTCAAGCGCAGCAAGCTTTACAACAAGCTTCACAACTCGAAATGGAGGCAGTTAAATACTTAGGACTGCCACGCATTGATTTAAATGCAACAGCCTATTCATTTCATAGTGAAACCAGCGTCCCACTCGAATCAAGTAAACGTAGGCTCGAAAACTCGCTCACGCGTGGATTTGATGACAAATTATCGCAATGGGAAAATGTATTACCGCCAGATGTAATTGATCAAGTTGGTCAAGGATTCGATCAAGTTGTCAGTGATGGCTTAAATAAAGCACCGAATAATGTTGACGTCACAATTAAAGACCACGATGTTCGCACCTCTATTTCAATGGTAATGCCGATTTATACAGGTGGAAAAATTACCAGCGCCAAGCAAATTGCAACGATTCAAGCACAACGCTCTAACATTAGCGAAAAACAACAACAAGACTCGCAAAGATTTGAAATGATCCAATCTTATTTCAATGTGCAGTTACAACAACAGTTGCTGAATGCGAGTTTATTTAATCTAAATGCGATGCAAGAACATTATAACAATGCTCTGAAACTTGAACAGCAAGGCTTTATTAATAAAGGTCAGCGCATGCAATTTGAAGTCGCTCGTAACAATGCAGAACGTACTTATCAAAATGCAAAATCAAATCTTCGCGCCAGTGAATTTAGTCTTCAAAACCTATTAAAAACCAAAGAAGACCTCAGCCTAACAACACCACTTTTTGTTAATAATACGCAAAGTCAGTCTTTAGACAAATTACTAGCAAACTATGACCAAAATTCGAGTTTGATTAAAAAGCTAAAAATGGATACTGAGCTTGCGAATGAAAATATCAAAGTTCAACAATCAGCGAAGAAACCTAGTGTTTTTGCCTTTGGGGAATACGGTTTAGATAGCAAAGAGAATTGGATTGTTGGCGTTATGGCAAAGTACAACCTTTTCTCTGGGATCGATAATAATAAAAACATCCGTGCAGCTGAGCTGAAGAAATATGCTGCTGAACTCATGACAGAGCGAACCAAGCAAGAAGTTGAAAATGTCATATACAAATCTTATAGCGAGTTAAACTCATCACAGACTAGTCATCAACTTCTCACCCAAAATATTAAAGCTGCTCAAGAAAACTTACGCATTCAACAGCTATCTTTTAAAGAAGGAATGGGAACAGCAACCCAAGTGATTGATGCACAAAATGCATTAAGTGCTTTAAAAAGCGAAATGTCGATCAATGCGTATAAATATATTTTATCGCTCGCGACTTTATTGCAAAGCTATGGTTCGATTGACGAGTTCAAGCTTTATGTGAATCAACCACGAACTGACTATATCCGTTAATTGGAGAAACTTATGAGCCAAAATCAATCATCATCCAATTCTGAACGTGATACAGATCAAGTTAAGCAAACGACAGATACTTCTTCAACAGAAACTCAGATAGAACAAGTTTCACCTATTGAGCATACCGAAAAAGTGGATGCTGCAAATACACCTTCAAATCAAGAAATTCAACCAACTGAACCACCGAAAAAAAGTAAAGCTAAAATTATTGGTTTAATTGTCCTAATTCTATTATTAGGCTTGATTGCTTTTGGACTATGGAAAGCCTATCAGCCGCAAGCGATTGAATTGCAAGGTCGAGTCGAAGCTGAAACTGTACATATCAGTACCAAAGTTCCGAGTCGTATTGAAGAATTTTATGTGACTGAAGGTCAAAGTATCAAAAAAGGACAAGCACTGGTTCGTTTTGTTAGCCCTGAATTAGAAGCCAAGAAAGAACAAGCCCAAGCAGCCTTACAAAGTGCGACAGCTTTTCACTCAACTATTTATCGTGGTGCGCAACAAGAAAATATCGATACTCTCTATGCCAACTGGCAAGCAATGCAGACACAAGCAGAGTTAGCTGCTACAACCTATAAACGTGGCGAAAACCTTTATCAACAAGGTGTTATTTCACGTCAGCGTCGTGACGAGATGTTAGCGGCAAAAACCTCTGCTCGTGAGGCCGCAGAAGCAGCATATCAACAATATGCTCGTGCAAAACGCGGCAGTACCGAGCAACAAAAATCTACTGCTGATGCGCAAGTTGCGATGGCTCAAGCAGCAGTGAAAGAAGCAAATGCACTGACCGAAGAAACCAAACTCTATTCACCTACCGATGGCACTGTCTCAAAAACTTATGGTAAACCGACTGAATTAGTTGCAACAGGAGTTCCTGTCGTCAGTATCATTGAAGACCATGATCTGTGGATCAGCTTGAACGTTCGTGAAGATATGTATAGCTCAGTGTATAAAACTAAAACACTGGAAGGTTACATCCCTGCCCTTGATCGTAAAACAACATTTAAGGTTAAGAGCATTGATGCCGAGGGTGACTTTGCGACGATTAAAACCACACGCCAAACTGGTGGTTACGATATTCGCAGTTTTAAATTTCACTTAGTCCCAGAGCAATCCATTCCTGATCTAAAAGTTGGTATGAGCGTATTATTCAAAATTGAAGAGGTAAAATAAGCAATGTTTGCAGTGATGCTGCGGGAGTTGCGTTATCTCAAACGTCATAAAGTTGATCTTTTTATGGCAGTGATTGCACCTTTGCTGATTATTTTGCTGTTTGGGAATATGTTTTCATCTGGTAAAGCCGAACATTTACCGATTGTGGTGATAGATCAAGATCAAAGTGAAATGAGTCGTAAGGTTATTCATGCGCTCAGTATTAATCATACGTTAAAAATCAAAACGATTACCTCTAGCCAAGATGAAGCAGAAAAACTGATTAATACAACTGAGGCTTGGGGATTTGTGATGATTCCCGAAGGTGCTGAGCAACGCTTAGTTAAAGCCCAGGATGCGCAAATTAGCATTGCCTATAACCAATCCTTTTTTAGTATTGGTAATACCATCTCCTCCGCCATGCTCATCAGTACTTTAAATGGTATGGCTGAGTATTTAGGGCAAAGCTATCTGGCTAATACTATTCCATATTTAGATGTCCCCACACCACACATCAAAATCTCAACCCTTTATAACCCAAGTATGAGTTATGAATTGTTTCTTGAGCCATTTATGGTGCCTGCTGTGCTACATCTCTTGTTATGTTGCTGTGTGGCTTTCGCCATTGGGCAAGAGTTTAAGCGGAAAACGGTTAATGAATGGGTCAATTCTAAACAGGTGATTTCAAGCTTACTAGGTAAAATATTGCCTTATGTTTTCATTTTCTGTGCATGGACAGCATGTTGGATGTTTTGGTTAGCGCATGTCCGCGGTTATTTCATTGCAGGTTCACTAATACTCATTCTAGCTGCACAATTTCTATTCTATTTTTCCTATGCTGTTATTAGCAGTACTGTTGTTCTTGCGACAAAAAACCTGCCAAAAACTTTTGGTTTTATTGCACTTTATGGTGGATCATCCCCTAGTTTTTCAGGAATCACTTTACCCTTGAATAATGCTCCTGCATTTACTCAATTTTGGTCAATGATTATTCCTTATACCCCCTATGCCAAGCTACAAACAGAACAATGGATTATTGGTAGTGACCTTGATGTTTCACTTATACCTTTTAGCATTTTAGTTATTTTCGCCATCTTGTTCTTTGTACTTAGTATTCGTCTACTCAAGAAAAATGTTCAGGAGATTCATCCATGAAATCATTTTTCGATTATTACATTCAGACGTTTAAGAATATTTTTGCCAATAGCTCAGTTTTTACGACATTGATTGCCGCGATCTTGTTATATAGTTTTTTTTATCCAACCGCGTATAAAGCACAAACAGCCGAAGATATTCCAATTGTGATCGTCGATGAAGAACAAAGTATTTTAACGTCAAAGATCATTAGCCAAGCGTCTAACAGCCCTCATATCAAGATCAAGATTGTGACTGATAATTTTCTTGAAGCTCAGCGAATGGTTCAAAATCAACAAGCGGAAGGCATTTTACTTTTACCCGAGAATCTAACCAATAGTCTCAAACGCGGTGAAATGGGAGGGATTGGCCTTTATCTGAGTACTGCATATTTCATTCGAACAAAAGAAGTCGGCGTAGGTTTAGCAGGTTCTATTGAATATACCTTGCAAGAATATCTAGAGAAATTTGGCAATGCTTCACAGTTTCATCCAGAGCTTTCAATTCATCAGATTCCGCTGTTCAACACAATCTCAGGTTATGGAAGCTATATTTTCCCAGCAGTCGCAAGTTTGATCATTCACCAAACAATTTTACTTGGCTTAGCCATGCTGATCGCCAGTTATCGTGAAAATGGCTGGGCTGCGAAACCCATCGAATTTTGGGCAACTTTTACAGCTATATTTACCATTGGCTGTTTAGGATGTTTATATTTATTCGGATTTACATTTTGGTTGTATGAATATCCACATGGTGGCAATTTCTGGGGCATGCTGTTAGCTGTACCGATTTATGTTAGTTGTATTATTGGTTTAGGGATGCTAGTCGGCTCCTTAGTTGATATGCCAGAACGCGTGGGACATTTAATAGTCGTGACTTCTGTTCCCTTATTTCTACTTACAGGAACGGCATGGCCACATGAATCAATGCCAGAATGGATGCAATGGTTTGCATGGACACTGCCGTCCACGAATGGCGTACAGATGTTTGTACAACTCAATCAAATGGGAGTACCAACATCGCTTGTGATCCCAAAACTTATCTATCTTATAACTCTGGGCGCAATCTTTTTGGCATTGTCTTATTATCGCTTAGTCATCATGAAACCAGTAAAAAAGGAAGCTGATTAGCTTCCTTTTTTATTACCTCAATGATTACGCTTCAGGCGCATCATCTTTTGGCTCAGCAACAACTTCTTCAGAAGTTACTGTTTCGGCTTCAGTATTTTCTACCGATTCCTCTATAGCATCCAACTCTTCGTCATCTTCTACAGCTTCAATAGATACAACACCGACAAGTGTTTCAGCATCACTTAAACGGATTAAACGAACACCTTGAGCATTACGTCCAGTCGTCGCAACTTCAGCAGCACGAGTACGTACCAATGTACCACCATCAGAAATCAGCATGAGTTCTTTAGTTTCATCAATTGATACTGCACCAACAAGCTCACCATTACGCTCACTTGTCTTAATTGCAATGACACCTTTACCACCACGTTTCTTGGTTGGGAAGTCATCTACAGGTGTACGTTTACCATAACCGTTAGCACATGCACACAATACTTCCCCAGTTTCTGGCACAACTACCAATGAAACAATACGGCTGATTAAATTCGAATCTGATGAATCATCATTGTCATCGCTATCATCATTTTCAACATCCGCATCTTCAGCTTCAATGGTATTGCTTGCAAAACTTACACGCATACCACGCACGCCTTTCGCAGTACGTCCCATTGCACGAACATCAGTTTCAGCAAAACGAATTGCCTTACCTTCATTCGAGAACAACATAATCTGCTGATTACCATCCGTAATCGCCACACCAATTAAGGTATCTTCCTCATTCAGCTCAATCGCACGTAAACCATTTGAACGAACATTACTAAATTGCGCGAGTTCAACACGTTTTACCGTACCTGATGCAGTCGCCATAAATACATAGTGATTCTCAGGGAACTCCGTCAACGGCAAGATCGCTGTTACGGTTTCATTTGCTTCCAGCGGAAGTAAATTAATGATTGGGCGACCTTTAGCACCGCGAGATGCTTGTGGTACTTCAAACACACGTAAACGATAAACTTTACCCACATTGGTAAAGCACAATACCGTTGCATGGTTTGAAGCCACAATTAAATGCTGAATAATGTCATCATCTTTCATTGCAGTTGCAGACTTACCACGACCACCGCGACGTTGTGCTTGATAATCAGAAAGTGGTTGAGTTTTTGCATAACCTGTTTGAGACACAGTCAAAACAACTTGCTCTTCAGGAATTAAGTCTTCACGGCAGAAATCAACACCTGACTCAACAATCTCAGTACGACGACCATCACCGTATTGTTGCAAAATCAAAGCAAGTTCTTCACGAATCACGTTCATCAACAAGTTAAAGTCATTTAAAATTGCTGTTAATTCAGCGATTTGACCTAAAATCTCGGTATATTCTGCGTGTAACTTATCTTGTTCTAAGCCAGTTAAACGGTGTAAACGTAATTCTAAGATTGCGCCAACTTGAGTTGGTGATAAGCGATAAATATCACCAGACAAACCGAATGGACGTGCAGGATCTTCGCCTTCGATCTCATCAGGGCGAACTGAAATTGCACCCGCTTTTTCCAGCAATGCAACAACACCACCGCCAGCCCACTCACCCGCTTGCAAACGCTCACGTGCTTCAGCTGGGTTTGCAGATGTTTTAATGGTTTCAATAATGGCATCGATATTTGCCAAAGCTACCGTTAAACCTTCTAAGATATGACCACGTTCACGAGCCTTACGTAATTCGTACATGGTACGGCGAGTCACAACCTCTTGGCGGTGACGAATAAATGCCGCAATGATATCTTTTAGGTTCATCAACTTTGGCTGACCATTGTCTAGGCAGACCATGTTGATACTGAATGAGTTTTGTAGCTGTGTATGCAAGAATAAATTATTGACTGCAACTTCAGCGTTTTCGCCACGCTTCAAGTCGATGGCAATACGCATACCCTCTTTATCAGACTCATCACGAAGCTCAGAAATACCTTCGAGTTTCTTTTCTTTCACTAACTCAGCAATACGCTCAATGGTTTTTGCTTTGTTGACTTGATAAGGAATCTCAGTAAAGACAATCGTGGTACGACCTGTTTTTTGGTCTTCTTCAAAGTGATATTTACCGCGAATATGCAAACGACCTTTACCTGTACGGTAAGCATCTACAATACCTGATTTACCGTAAATAATGCCGCCTGTAGGGAAATCTGGACCAGTAATGTGTTCCATCAAACCTTCTACAGAAATATTCGGATTATTTGCATAAGCCAAACACGCATTCACAACTTCGGTCATATTGTGCGGCGCCATATTGGTCGCCATACCCACCGCAATACCTGTCGTACCATTAATCAAAAGATTAGGGATACGTGTCGGCATCACTTGAGGAATACGCTCGGAACCGTCGTAGTTATCTTCCCAATCAACCGTATCTTTTTCAAGATCAGCTAAAATCTCATGGGTTAATTTTTGCATACGAACTTCGGTGTAACGCATTGCAGCTGCGCTATCCCCATCGACAGAACCGAAGTTACCTTGACCATCAACAAGCATATAACGCAAGCTAAAGTCTTGCGCCATACGAACGATCGTTTCATAAACTGCGCTATCACCGTGTGGATGATATTTACCGATCACGTCCCCGACAACACGAGCAGACTTTTTGTACGCTTTGTTATAATCGTTGCCCAATTCATGCATCGCATATAGTACACGGCGGTGAACAGGTTTTAGACCGTCTCTAACATCTGGCAATGCACGAGAAACAATTACGCTCATCGCGTAATCTAAATATGAATGCTTGAGTTCGTCCTCAATGGCAATCGGTCTGATTTCCGATACGCTCATGCATACTCCTTGTGTACAAATAGAAATTTCTATCTGTTTTTATGTCTTCAATCTTGCAAAAATTTAGCCCAGAAATTGGAACTAAAAATAAAAAATACAGCGAAAAATTATAGCATAAAGGTCATATAAACGGGGAGTACAGCAATCGGAAAATAGCATTTTTTTACAATAAAAAGTTTATTAGAATTAACAAGTTAAAAACATTGAATTGGATTGGAAAAGATACGAATAATTAAAGACCCAATTTGATTAAAATATAAACAAAACGGCTTGTAAAAATAATGATTCCTAGGATTGCAATATAGATTTTAAAGCCCACTAATCTAGAACAATAGCTGCAGGCTTTTTAAATATTAGTTAGATTCTGTACACACCATTGCCATATCAACCTCAACTGGTCGATCTTGCTGCATAAAGAAAAGAGCAGCAGAAAATAACGCAAAAATAAATGGTGTTTCATATAATTCTTCTACGACATCTTGGCTCGCTAGATCAGTCAATAGCCATGAACCAATCAGACGATGATGCTCGACACAGTCGGCGAAAAATAAAGATACGATTGCTATCATTAAATACCAAAATGGAAATCTGACAAAGCATACTTTATACGCAATCTCTGCACGTAATTTCGAGGAGAAAAGCATAAATACGACTGGTGCAATCACAACCACAGAGATGGCTCTAAAGTAAATCTTTGCAACATCAGGGAAAAAGTCACGCCCCCAACTGATACTCCGCCCAAAAAACATAAACCACCATGCGATAGCCCACATCCAAAACCATTTCTTTTGATCTGATAAGCTTTTAGGCTTCATATAGAACCAAGTAAAAGGCACACATAGAAGTAAGATTAAAGCTTGTACATCCTCGATTAAATGTACATTCCACGTCAACAACCACTCAACTTTTGTAATAGAGATCAGGAGAGTAAGCAATACTAAGCTAAGCAAAAATAGCGCCTTAGCATCAAAGCGCATATCAAATTTCATCAGGAGATAACCTATCCAAATTGGATAAAAGCTAATTTTAGCAAAAGTGTACTAACAAGTACACTTTAAGATTAAAACAATAACTTAATTTGATAATAGAATTTAGGACGCGATACATATTATTCAGATTTTTTAATCATAAAAAAACGCTCCTTTAGGAGCGTTTTTCAACTTAATTCAAAGAATTAAAGTTTAGATACCAATTCTGGTACAACAGTGTTCAAATCACCAACTAACCAGTAGTCAGCAACGCTGTTGATTGGCGCTTCTTCGTCTTTGTTGATCGCAACAATAACTTTAGAATCTTTCATACCAGCTAAATGCTGGATCGCACCAGAGATACCGATCGCCATGTAGAGATCAGGCGCAACGATTTTACCAGTTTGACCAACTTGGAAGTCATTTGGTACGAAACCAGCATCAACCGCAGCACGTGAAGCACCTTGTGCTGCACCAAGCTTATCAGCTAATGGGTCAAGTACTTTATGGTAGTTCTCACCAGAACCTACACCACGACCACCAGAAACTACGATACGAGCAGCAGTTAATTCTGGACGATCAAGTTTAACGATTTCTTCGCTAACAAACTTAGAAATACCAGCATCGTTTGCTTCAGCAACCGCTTCAACTGCAGCAGAACCGCCTTCAGCAGCAACCGCATCAAATGCAGTACCACGAACTGTACCAACGATAATTGCTTCGTCAGATTGAACAGTTGCGATCGCGTTACCTGCATAGATAGGACGCTTAAACGTATTTGCAGATTCTACAGCAATGATGTCTGTAATCATGCTTACGTCAAGAAGCGCAGCAACACGTGGAAGAAGGTTCTTACCAGTCGTTGTAGAAGCAGCTAATACGTATTTGTAACCACCTTTCGCGATGTCAGCAACTAAGCCAGCAACGTTTTCAGCAAGTTGGTTAGCATAAGCAGCATTGTCAGCAAGCAATACTTTGCTCACACCAGCAACTTTAGCAGCAGCGTCAGCAACTGCTTGAGCGCCAGAACCAGCAACTAATACAGTAATGTCACCACCAATTTTTTGAGCTGCTGCAACAACGTTTAAAGTTGCACCATTCAAAGCTTGGTTGTTGTGATCTGCGATAACTAAAATACTCATGATTTTACTCCCTTAGATCACTTTCGCTTCATTTTTCAATTTTTCAACAAGCTCGTCTACAGACTTCACTTGTACGCCAGCTTTACGTTCAGCAGGTGCTTCAACTTTAACAGTTTTAAGCTTAGTGCCTGTTGCAACACCGTAATCAGCTGGAGTTTTAGTATCAAGAGGCTTCTTACGAGCTTTCATGATGTTTGGAAGAGCAGCATAACGTGGCTCATTCAAACGTAAGTCAGTTGTGATGATTGCAGGAAGTGCAAGCTCAACAGTTTGTAAACCACCGTCGATTTCACGAGTAACTTGAACTTTACCGCCATCAACTTTAACTTCAGATGCGAAAGTACCTTGACCTGCACCAAGTAAAGCACCAAGCATTTGACCTACTTGGTTAGAGTCATCATCGATTGCTTGTTTACCAAGAAGAATAAGTTCTGGTTTTTCAGCATCAACAACGCCTTTAAGAATCTTAGCAACTTCTAATGCGCCAACTTCATCAGCAGTTTCAACTAAAATACCACGGTCAGCACCTAAAGCCATTGCAGAACGAATTTGTTCTTGCGCGTCTTTAGAACCCACTGAAACAACAACGATTTCTGAAACCGTTCCTTTTTCTTTTAAGCGAACCGCTTCTTCCACTGCGATTTCACAGAATGGGTTAATTGACATCTTAACGTTGGTAAGGTCAACCCCACTATTGTCCGGCTTAACACGAACTTTAACGTTGGCATCAACCACACGTTTTACAGCAACAAGAGCCTTCATGTAATCCTCGGCTGTTCTAAGCAAGTAAATGTAGTGAAGAGTATTCTAACTCTTCGATTGAAACTTTTTAGGTGCCCTATCTTGCAATGTATTTGGCATTTCGGTCAAGTCAGAATTTCCGCTATGCCTGTAAAAAAGATGAAATGCTCAGTTCACTAAATAAAAGTTGAGTTTGATAAATGCAATTCAGAACAATTAAATTAAAATTATTATGCTTTGATTTATTTAATATTTTAATAAATTCAATGATCTAAAAAATACAAAATTGATTTAATGCTTAAAACCCAAATTAATCAGTTTGACTTATGCTTTAACACATTTTTCAATTTACCAAAACTTGGCAAAAAAGTAAGAACACGAATTAAACATTCTCTAACGATAAAGTGTGTATACAGCTGATTATTAATCAACCGCATTTGAAACATAATGTATCGTTCAAAGTTTATCTAAAGCACAATCATAAGTTCTAACTACCATTTAAACATCGGTAGTGGGCTCCATGGTTTTTGCAATAGACGTTTTATTCCCAAATAAATTAAGGTCTTATGAAAACCATTATTTGGGAATTCTCTTGTCAATTTATGAAATTCACTCAATGGAATATTTGATCGAACTAACCCAAGTGTGAAATCGGCATAATCAGCCCGTCGAAATTTTTCAACTAAATGATATTCAGCCTTAGTGACCTTATGATGCTCAGTAATCATTAATGTGATTTCTTTTTCCCACATTAACAACTCATTTGATACAAGATATTGCCGCATTTCCTCAACCGAAGGTTTAATATAATCAATAGTGTGTGCAGTCCATATACCAATATCATGAAAAGCCGCAGCAATCGCAATTTTACGCAGTGTTTCTTTACTATCATCCTTACTTAACATCAAACAACATGCCGCCACACGCTTACAGTGATTTAAATAACCTTGATAGCTTTGATTTATAACTGCTCGATAATCTTGCAAAATCTCATCAATTAATTCACAACATTGCCTAAATGCAACTTGAGCTAATGGTTGCGGGTACTTTTCAATGTTCATTCTTTTGCGCCCGTGGATGTGTCTGATCGTATACTTTTGCCAACTGATCAAAGTCGACATGTGTATAAATTTGCGTGGTCGATAAATTGCTATGTCCTAGCATTTCTTGTACTGAACGTAAGTCCCCACTGGCTGACAGCATATGACTGGCAAAACAATGTCTTAATAAATGTGGATGTAAATCGATATTTACACCAGCGCGTTGCGCTTGCAGCTTAACTCGATTTTCAATCTGCCGAGGTGTTAATGCATGACCCCGTTGAGAAATAAAAACCGCTGATTCAGCAGTGAAGTTACCTTGCCAAATACGATAAATCTTCAGCCAATCAATCAAGCTTTGTTTTGCTGGGGAACCGAAGGGAACTATTCTCGTTTTATTTCCTTTACCTGTGATCCGTAAAAGCTGTCTATTGAAATCAATATCTTTAATGGTTAATCCTTGCAACTCAGCCAAACGCAGACCACTGGAATACAATAATTCCAATATCGCCTTATCTCTTGCCCAAAGTTGTTGCTCTATGGGTTTTTCAGGCAAAGCCTGATCTAATATTTGATGAACCGTTTCGATATCAATTAGCCCCGGTAAAGGTCTTGGCTGGCGTTTTAACTTAAAGTCTTCTGATGGATTTTGTGCTAAATACTGACCTTGCTCTGCCCATTTCATAAACTGACGAATAGAGGTTAAATGACGCTGTAAACTGCTTGAACTTAATTGGTCACGCTCAACACGCGCCGCTAAATACTCTCTCAAGTCTGAAGCTTCAACATCTTGCAAATTTAATTGCTTATTTTCACAAAATTTAAAAAAGCCAGTTAGATCACGTTGATATGCTGAAATCGTATGTTCAGACTGATTTTGAATAATTCGTTCTTTTAACCACATGGACAGCAGTTTTTCTGGGGCTTCCAATTCGCTCTCCATTCTGACCTAAATCACCAATTATTAAAGTCTAACAAATATTTCCTAAATAGCGCCAACAGCACTCCAAGAATCATTATTGATGTAATACAATCGAATTCAAGCTTTACTGAGCGCTCCCTAAAATGTCAACGATACTTATTCCATATTTGATTGCAATCACGGTACTAACCATCACGCCTGGATTGGATACAACATTGATTATCCGAACAGCAACACTGGAAGGTCGAGCGAAAGCTTTTCAAGCTGCTTTAGGAATAAATTTAGGATGTGTCGCATGGGGTATTATTGTGGCCTGTGGTTTAGGTGCGCTGTTGATGACGTCTGATCTTGCCTTCAATGTATTGAAGTGGGCCGGAGCAATTTATCTTGCTTGGTTAGGTCTCAATCTTATTTTAAAACCACGTACTCAACTTGCAAATATCAATGAAATAGCAGTAACTCAAAATTGGTTCATACGAGGGTTTTGGGGAAATTTATTGAATCCCAAAGTTGGTATTTTCTATATTTCTTTTCTTCCACAATTCATCCCTCCATCCTCTTCTCCAGTAATTTGGACGATGGGTCTTGTCTCTATCCATGTCATATTAGGATTTATTTGGTCTGTTTTTTTAATTGCTGCAATGCAGTCAGTCTCTAGCTATTTAAAGCAACCTAAGTTTATTCAGTATATGGATCGCATCACAGGCAGCATTTTTATTTTATTTGCTTTAAAACTCGCATTCAGTAAAAGATAAAAAAGTATACCACTTTATGTTGGTACGCTTTTTTCAGTTTGATAACGATAATTCCTCTAAATAATGCTTAATTTGCAGGCTAACTTCATTTGCATATTTCTCTGCAAGTTGATGATCACCATTTTTGACAATATATAACGTTGAGTTTTTCAGAATACGATTGAGATATTGTCCAACTGGAACAGGGCTAATGAGATCCTGATCTCCCCAAATGAGTAAAGTTTTTATATCAATATCAGTTAATGAATTTTCGTAGGCTATATTTGCTGTTACAAACCAATCTGGATATTTCAAGTATTCGGCTTGATAACCTTGTCGCCAATCTTGGACTTGAAACTGATCTAAATTAATACCGCCAGAGGTTGCAATCAAAACTAAGCCTTTAATCAAATGTGTCTTTTTTAATGCTGCTGCAATAGCAAAAATACCACCCATTGATTGAGCAATTAAAATCGAGGGTTGTTGAATCTGTGCAACCACATAATCGGTTAAATCATCAAAACTATTTATATCTGGATGTGCAGCCACACCATGAAAACCTGGATAGGCCATGACCTGTTTGGTATAGCTCTTCGGCAATTGTGCAGTCAGCGGATTCCAAAATTCTGTATTGCCTGATGCGCCAGCAAGAAACACAAGATTATTCATAGCTATCCTTTAAAATTATTATTCTCTCTAAAAATAAACACCCAATAATGGGTGTTTATTTGATCAAATTTTAACTTTGAAAATATCTTAAATCCAATCGTGCATCATAAACATGCGTGGTTGGGCCTGTCATCCAAACCACATCACCTTCACGCCAAGCAATATGTAGTTTTCCACCAGCCAGTTGAACTTCAACCTCATTGGCAAGTAAACCACGGCGCATGCCGCTGACAGCAGCAGCGCAAGCACCTGTTCCACACGCCAATGTCTCGCCTACACCACGCTCAAATACACGGAGTCGCACTTGTTTTTCATTCAAGATTTGCATAAATCCAGCGTTAACACGTTCAGGAAAACGTACATGAGACTCAACTTGCGGACCAATTTTGGCAACATCAGCAGTCAACACATCAGAAACAATCGTCACCGCATGGGGATTCCCCATATTCACAACATCTATGTTAATGCTCTTCTCTTCAGCTAAAGCCAATGAATACAAACCTTCAGTATCTTCATTTTCTTCCGCAACAAAAGGAATTTCCTGCGGCAAGAACTTTGGATAGCCCATATTCACTCGAACCCAACCGTTCGCACCTAATTCAGGTTCAACGATGCCAGCTTTAGTTTGTACGCGGATTTTTGTTTTCGTCGTCAGTTGACGCTCATGTACAAAACGCGCAAAACAACGTACGCCGTTACCACATTGCTCGACTTCAGAACCATCTGCATTAAAGATACGATATTTAAAATCAACATCAGGTAAATCAGGTGGTTCTACAATCAGAAGCTGGTCAAAACCAACGCCGAAGTGACGATCAGCCAAACGTTGAATCGTGACCGTGTCTAAATAAGCTCGTTGGGTAACAAGGTCAACGACCATAAAGTCATTGCCCAGACCATGCATTTTGGTAAATTCTAAATACATCTCAATTTACTCCTCAGGCAATAAACGCTCTTTTTCCCAAAGAGATTCTATTGTTTCACGCTCACGAATTAAATAGGCTTGATCTCCGCTGACCATAATCTCAGCAGCACGACCACGCGTATTATAATTTGAGCTCATTACAAAACCGTAAGCACCTGCACCCAATACTGCAAGAACATCATTTTCTTGTAGTGCTAAATCACGCTCTTTACCCAAGAAATCGCCAGTCTCACAGATTGCACCAACCAAGTCCCACGTCTTTGTTTCAACTTCAGGATTTGGGTTAACTGATTGAATATCCATCCAAGCTTCATATAAAGATGGGCGAATCAAGTCATTCATTGCGGCATCAATAATAGCAAAGTTACGATGATTGGTCGGTTTTAATAAATCGACCTTGGTGAGTAATGCACCTGCATTGGCAGAAATACTACGTCCCGGTTCCATATAAACTTTTAAACCGAGTTGTTCTAATACTGGACGCATCGAGTTTGCATATTCTGCAACGCTTGGCGGCGTTTCATCTTTATAACGAACACCCAAGCCACCACCGATATCAATGTGTTTGAGATTGATACCTAATTTTTTTAACTGCTCAATCATCACGACAACACGATCAAGCGCATCCACAAAGGGCTTTGTTTCTGTTAATTGTGAACCGATATGACAGTCAATTCCGACAATATCTAAATTTGGCAAAGATGCAGCATATTGATAGGTTTGATCTACCGTATCGCTCGGAATACCAAACTTATTTTCTTTCAAACCAGTCGAAATATAGGGATGTGTTTTTGCATCAACATCTGGATTCACACGTAAAGAAATCGGCGCTTTTTTACCTAGCTTTGCCGCAACTTTTTGAATACGATCAAGCTCGGCATGTGACTCCACATTGAAACAAGCAATACCAACATTTAATGCATTTTCAATATCTGATTCTGATTTGCCTAAACCAGAAAAGACAATTTTTGCAGGATCGCCGCCAGCCGCAAGTACACGAGCTAGCTCACCACCTGTAACGATGTCAAAACCAGCACCTAATTTTGCTAAAACATTCAGAACAGCTAAGTTTGAGTTTGACTTCACCGCAAAACAGATTTGATGATCAATGAAATCAAAAGCACGATGCATATCTAAATAATGCTTCTCCAAAGTTGCTTTTGAATAAACATATAAAGGTGTGCCAAATTGCTGTGCGAGCTGATCTAATGAACATTGCTCAGCATGCAATACTCCATTAATGCGAGTGAAACCCATGAAGATGTCCTTATTTACAAACTTAAGGTGAGATTGTCTGTGATTGAGTCGTCGAAGATGTGTTCTGATCTTCTGTAATTACATCAGATGAAGCTTTATTTTGAGATGCTTCATTTTTATAAAGCAGATATTTGGCACGTTTGTCATGATTTGGATCAGATGGTAATTGCAATGCACCTGATTGACCACATGCTGTTAACACGATACTGCTCAGTAATAAACTGATCGAACAAATGACTTTAAGCATCTGAGCACCTAACTTTTACAATTCGCAGCAGTATAGCGTGATCATAGGATTGGCTAAAGACCAAACATAAAAAAACGCCAACTTATGCTGGCGTTTTTTTCTTATCGAATGTTTCTGCCTATTTCTTTTTCGCAAAGAAATAACCAATGATCAATACTACAAACCAAATGGGACTGACTTTTAACGCCTCTAAAGTAGTCTCATCCAAAGCAAGGAAATAAATCGTTGCAAGGAAAAATACAATCACAACCCAACAGGTTGCAATTCCACCTGGAAGCTTAAATGTCGATTGTGCATGAAGCTCAGGACGATTCTTACGGTAGTTAATATAACTCCACATAATAATCATCCAAACACATATAAACAGAATCGTTGATAAAGTCGTCGCTAAGGTAAATGCTGTGACTTCATCATTTGTTCCCGTTTTCAACTTATAGACAAATTGTACGAATGCACCGATGAAGATACAGATTGATGAGAAAATCAACGCTTTGGCTGGTACAGCAGATTTAGACAACTTACCGAATAATTTTGGTGCTTGGCGGTCTATCGATAAACCAAACAACATGCGACTTGTAGAAAATACGCCACTATTCATCGATGACATTACCGAAGACAATACCACCAAATTCATAATAATCGCCGCAGAAGCAATACCCGCTTGAGAGAAGATGTTTACAAAGGGACTAACTTTCGGATTGATTTGGTCCCAAGGCGTTACACACATGACAACAAACAATGCCAATACATAGAAAATAATGATACGAATTGGAATCGAGTTAATTGCTTTAGGAAGATTTCGTTTTGGATCTTGTGTTTCGGCTGCCGTTGTACCCACCAACTCCACCCCAACAAAGGCGAAAATTGCGATCTGGAAACCAGCTAAGAAACCATCTAACCCTTTAGGGAATAAACCACCATGTGTCCATAAATTACTGACACTTGCCGTTGTTCCTAAATTATTAGTAAAACCTGTAAATATCATCCATAAGCCCACAGCAATTAATACAATAATTGCTGTGATTTTGACCATCGCAAACCAGAATTCCATCTCACCGAATAATTTGACAGTGACAAGGTTCAAACCAAGTACGAATAGAATGGCAACCGTACTAATCAATAATCCTTCTGCTGCACCAAAAGATTCACCACCATTGAAAAACTCAAGGTAATAAATAATTGCGGATAAATCTGCAATACCAATCGTGACCCAACAAAGCCAGTAGGTCCAACCCACAAAATAACCAGCCCAAGGCCCAATTAAATCAGTAGATAAGTCGATGAAGGATTTATAATTTAAGTTGGATAATAATAATTCTCCTAATGCACGCATTACGAAGAACACCATCAAACCAATCATCATGTAAATAAACAGAATAGATGGACCAGCTAAACTAATTGTTTTACCTGACCCCATAAACAATCCAGTTCCGATTGCTCCGCCAATCGCAATCAACTGTAGATGTCGATTGGATAAGCTACGGTGAAGTCCGTCTTGTTCTACAGACTCACTCAGATTTTGATTCGACATTTTTACAAAAACGCTCCAGTATTCTTAGTGAGCTAGCTCAGAGCCAAACCAAAAATAATCTTGCACCATTTATAGGCATCTTTTCTGCTGAGTATTTTCGACAAGTTTCCAGCTAACCAATTCTTTGTGTGTATTACTCAATATTTCATGGGAGATACAATGGGCATCGATAATACGCACAAGAATGGAGCAATACAATGCACTTTTTTGACACAGCAGTTTTTAGAAAATCCGAATATTGACAATAAAAAAGCAGCCTATATGGCTGCTTTTTTAAGTTTTACTGAACGAATCCTTCAATATTTAGTCATTCTTTTGTTGTTTCTTTAAACGCTCTTCCCAGTAAGTTGCATTACGGATACCTAATTTCACTGGATCGAAAGTGAACTCTTTTACGCCAGCTTTCTGCTGTTGTTCATAGTCTTTCAATGCTTTCATGGTTGGCTTCCAGATGAAATAGGTCAAGATAATACCAATGATATTAATCCAAGCCATTAAACCTACGCCGATATCACCAATACCCCAGATATAACCTGTCGCACTAATCACACCATAAATTACTGCAATCATAATGAAGCACTTAGTTATGAACATCAATGATGGCATCTTCATGATATAGCTAAGATAAGTAATGTTGGTTTCAGCAATGTAGTAATACGCAACGATTGTTGTGAACGCAAAGAAGAATACCGCTAATGCAACAAAGATTTGACCAAAACCACCGAATACAGTGCTTACAGCCATTTGAGTGAATGCAGGAGAACCAATCTCAATCGTTGCACCTACGTTTTGTACAATAAAGCTTCCAGCTTCTAAAGTTCCTTGTACGTTATACATACCCGTAATGAGGATCATAAATGCTGTTGCTGAACATACAAATAAGGTATCAACATATACAGAGAATGCTTGGACAAAACCTTGTTGTGCAGGATGTTGAACTTCGGCAGCTGCCGCAGCATGTGGACCAGTACCCTGACCCGCTTCGTTTGAGTAAACACCACGTTTTACACCCCAACCAATTGCAGCACCAATACCCGCCATTGGAGAGAATGCATCGGCAAAGATCATTTTGATTACACCAGGAAGTTCATGAATGTTCATAAACACAATCACTAGCGCCATCAAGATATAACCAACAGCCATAAATGGAACAACAAACTCTGCGAAACGTGCGATACGTTTAATACCACCAAAAATAATGATGGCTAACAGTGTCACAATAACAACCAGTGCTAATAATTTATAAGCACCAATCCCAGCAAATACGACTGCACCCTCACCCGTAATCTGAGTAAAGGCATTACCAACTGCATTTGCTTGGATACCCGGTAGGAATAAGCCACAAGAGATAATTGCAGCGATGGCGAAGAGAATACCTAACCAACGTTGCCCCAAACCTTTATCGAAATAAAAAGCAGGCCCACCACGATACTGACCTTGATACTCAACTTTATAAATTTGACCTAAGGTTGATTCGACATAAGCTGTACTCGCACCTAAAAAGGCAACAACCCACATCCAAAATACAGCGCCCGGACCACCAAAACCAATTGCTGCGGCAACCCCAGCAATATTACCTACACCCACACGTCCTGAAAGCGAAACTGCCAGTGCCTGAAACGATGAAATACCTTGTGCTGATGAAGATCCATTAATCAGAAGCTTCATCATTTCTTTGATCTGTCGGACTTGGACAAATCGCGTTAAAACCGAGAAAAATAAACCTGCACCTAAACATAAATAGATTAGAGCTTTGCTCCAAATAATTCCATTTACCCAATCAACAATTTCTGCTGCACTCATAAACATCAACCTTTTTATATAATTTGAAAATATAGCAAATGATATATTTTCATTTGTCTGAGCAGGAGCAATATCTATGCCATTCAACCTGCGCTATATGACAAGAATTGAACAACTGCTCGCAGACCTTCCATGGTAAAAGTGAATTGAACGAATATTTTGACTCAAAAACACACTGTATCTTACTTGTAAAAGTCTTATATCATGTTATTTTTCTGAGCACTTCCCTTTAACCAATGAGTTACGAAAAACGCCCTTTTTCTTTATTCCTTATTCAGAAAAATGGACTCGACGCATCGTTTTCGTAATTACTATACTTTTTAACTAATTTATAGAAAATTTTCAATTTAAAATATGGCAAAAGTTAAAACAGTTTACCGCTGTGAACAATGTAGTGCAGATCATCCAAAATGGGCTGGGCAATGCACTGAATGTGGCGAGTGGAATAGTCTCGTTGAAGTGCGTATCGAACCAGTGGTGACGCATCGCGGTCAAACTAAGTTGGGCGGTGGCTATGCTGGTCAAGCAGCAAGCATTACAACATTAAATCAAGTTTCGGTTTCACACGAAACACGTCTTGCAACAGGTATTGGCGAATTTGATCGCGTACTCGGTGGTGGATTAGTTACAGGTTCTGTTGTGCTGATCGGTGGTGATCCCGGGATCGGAAAGTCTACAATTTTATTGCAAACAGCAACGCACATGGCAGCTGCAAAGAGTTCTGCACTCTATGTCACAGGAGAAGAATCACTTTCCCAAGTTGCTCTTCGAGCACAACGTTTAGACTTACCAACAGATCAACTCAAGGTTATGGCAGAAACCTGTGTTGAACGGATTTGTGAAGTATTAGCACATGAACGACCTGCCGTTGCTATTTTAGATTCGATTCAAACCTTATACACAGAAACCTTACAATCAGCTCCGGGTGGTGTTTCTCAAATCCGTGAGTCAGCAGCCCTGCTGACGCGCTTTGCAAAAAATAGCGGAACAGCACTATTCATCGTTGGTCATGTGACCAAAGAAGGTGCTTTAGCAGGTCCTCGCGTACTCGAACATATGGTTGACTGTGTGTTGTATTTTGAGGGGCAATCTGACTCGCGATATCGCATGATTCGTGCAGTAAAAAATCGTTTTGGTGCAGTCAATGAACTCGGCGTATTCGGTATGACCGATAAAGGGCTTCGTGAAGTTGCTAATCCTTCTGCTATTTTCCTCAGTCGATATGATGAAGCAATTCCAGGATCAATCGTCATGATTAGCCGTGAAGGTACGCGTCCTTTATTAGTCGAAGTACAAGCGTTGGTAGATGATGCTCACGGACAACCTCGACGCGTTGCACTTGGTTTAGAGCAGAATCGTCTCAATATGCTGCTCGCAGTCATGCATCGTCATGGTGGCGTACAAACTTCGGGACAAGATGTTTATGTCAATGTCGTCGGTGGTTTAAAAATCACTGAGACAGGCTCCGATCTCGCGGTCTTACTCGCATGTGCCTCTAGTCTTCGCGGTAAAGCCTTGCCTCAACAGTTAGCTGTCTTTGGTGAAGTGGGCTTATCAGGAGAGATCCGTCCCGTACCGAATGGGCAAGAACGTTTAAAAGAAGCAGCAAAGCATGGCTTTAAGTATGTGATTCTACCTAGAGGCAACGCGCCTCAAAAATCAATTGAGGGAGTTCAGATCATTTCTGTCGCTCGCTTACATGAAGCACTAACTGAAGCAATGCAGTTAAGTGATGAGCTTAGCTAATGGTATAAGCAATATTGCTTGATCATTGGTATGATTGGATAAAGTCCAATAGGTCTGATTTTTAATATAAAGCGTAGAAAGCTGTTTTTTATATTTTAAAATAAAATCTATTGTGATTTTATCCTTTATAGCCCCTATTTCAAATTATAGGCTTAAATCTCACTCCGCTATAATCATTCTATTTAAAATAATAAATTAGCTTAAACTTACTGTTTATTATCAATAGGCTATAATCTTAAAACAACCATAAATGTGAGCTAAATAAATCCTTAATAAAAAAACATATTTTTCTAGTTGAAATTACTGACAAATACCTGCATAAATACACTGACAAATTGGATTTAAATAGGAATTTTCGATGCAAGTACATCAGCGTGGCTTGATGGCAGCTTTATTAATGGCGACTTTGGTTGCAGCACCGATTGCAGAAGCAAAACGTGCAGGTGGCGGTAAAAGTCATGGTATGAGCCGTTCTAGCTCAACTAGCCAGTCGTACCAACAACCTCGTCAAGCGACTCCAACTCAACAACAAACAACTGCTCCACAAAAATCAGGTCCTGGTGTAGGTTCAATGGTTGCTGCTGGTGTGGCAGGTGCTGCTGTAGGTGCTGTTGCTGCAAATGCGCTTGCTGATGATAAAAATCCAACTGCAACAGAACAACAAGCTGCTGAACAATCTCAACAAGAAGAAAAAGGTGGCATTCCTAGTTGGCTTTGGGTTCTTCTTGCAGCTGCTATCGCTTTCTTTGTGTTCCGCAAATTAGGCGCAAAAAAAAAATTAGCAACCAATAACCCATACGCTCCAAACAACAGCGGTCAAAACAATTTTGGCCGCCCAAGCTCACCTCAATCAACTGCACGTCAATCTAGTGGTGATAATACCAATATCTTTGGTCAATCCGTCGCTGGTGGTGCTGCAACACAAGCTCCTTTCGGTGCCGCATCTATGAATAGCGGAAACCAGCTACCAGATGGCACTGAGCCTGCTGCATTCTTACGTATCGCACGCCAACGTTTCAATCATATCCAATCCGTAAATAGCGCAAGCAATGTTGAAGAAATTCGTCGTTATTTAACGCCTGAACTTTATAACTCAATGTACAGTGACATCGTGGCAAACCAAGACCAAGATGTAGCTGAATTTAGTAATTTAAATGCAATGGTTGTTGAAAGCACGACAGAAAACGGTCAATACGTTGTAAGTGTTCGCTTTACAGGTACAGTAAGTGAAGATTTAAATAGCTTACCGCAACCGTTTACTGAGATTTGGCATTTTGTAAAACCTGCTGGCTCTCAACAAGATTGGGTTGTTGCTGGTATTCAACAAGCATAAAGCTTGAAAAAACAAAAAGAGCTGCTTCGTCAGCTCTTTTTTTATGGCTCAATTTAGGGTCTGTTGGCATTTCACATTGCGAGCTACTCAGCTCTCATTTCGACAGAGAACACTTTTTAGATGATACAACGCATGACTTGCGAAATTTAACCATGCTAAATGAGCCAAGTTATGATGCAGTAATGGCAAAAATAACTTTATCTCTATTAAAAGCTAAAAAAAGCCACCCTCTATTTCAGAGAATGGCGGAGTGTAAATGAAATCAAACTTAGTTACTTTATGAAGAGTAACTTAATACATAGGCAAGTTAATACTAGTCGATAATTTTGTAGAAAAACATTCCCCATTTGGGGAATAAACCCTATTTTCCACCCGCTTATTTTGCGCAACTCATTACAGAACAAGATATTAAAACACTTATAAATAATATGATCAGTTGCTACACACTTTAACGTTGATTAAGAGATTCAGAACCAGATATTCGTTCAATTTAATGAGCTATGCTTTATTTTTATCTCTACATCTAATTAAGTAACTGAACTCATCTATGATAGACATAAAAAAAGCTTTGCCGAAGCAAAGCTTTTAAAGAAACGATTTTATATTTGTGTTGATGTATCAAGATACAAACTGTAGGAACAACCAATATAGTCCGCCTGATAATGCAATCGTAGCAGGCAATGTAAAGATCCATGCTGAAAGAATTGTTTTCACAGTCGCAAAGTTTAGACCTGACTTATTAGCAACCATTGTACCTGCAACCGCACTGTTCAATACGTGAGTTGTAGACACAGGCATACCTAATCCATCCGCAGCAGCAATCGTGCTCATCGCAACAAGCTCAGCAGACATACCTTGACCATAAGTCATATGATTTTTACCAATACGCTCACCAACAGTCACAACAATACGCTTCCAACCCACCATCGTCCCTAGACCCAGTGCAAGTGCTACTGCAACTTTTACCCAGTTAGGAATATATTGAAGGAATGAATCCAAGTTACTGCGGTATTCTTTAACAACTTTCTCTTGGTCTTTATCCATCGCTGGTAAAGCTTCAGCTTTATCTAAGCGCTTGAATGTTGTCGTGCTTAAATACATGTCATTACGGATTTCACTTACAGCACCTTCAGGAATCGCTTTAAGATCACCATAAGTTGCTACACGCTCACCTAAATGCATTGTCATACTTGCTAGTGCTGGTACAACTTCAGCCGTTTGTTCTTTAGTTTGGATATATTTCGTCAATACATCACGGGCTTTTTCATCAGATAGCTCATTTTGATTAACATTCAAAACGGTTGCAGTCTGAACTGAAAGCTGTTCAAAAGACTGTAAATGATGTGCATCAAGGTTCTTATTTAAAGAATAAGCCAATGGAACCAAACCGATCAAAATTAACATGATTAACCCCATGCCCTTCTGACCATCATTTGAACCATGCGCAAAACTTACACCAGTACAAGTGAAAATTAAGATCGCACGAATCAATGGTGGTGGTGGCTTATTACCAACTGGTGGTTGGAATAACTCCATTTGACGCTTAAAGATTTTCTTTACTAATAAGAACAGGATCGCAGCAAAAGCAAAACCAATTAAAGGAGAGAACAATAAAGCCTTACCGACTTTAATTACCTGATCAATATCAATCCCACTCGTTGCACCAGTCGATGCATTTAAAAAGTGGTTCATGATACCCACACCTAAGATTGAACCAATCAAAGTATGCGAGCTAGACGCAGGAATTCCTAAAAACCATGTTCCAAGATTCCATAGAATCGCCGCGATAAGCAAAGCAAAGACCATAGCAAAGCCAGCACCACTGCCAACATTCATGATCATTTCTACAGGAAGTAACGCGATAATACCGTATGCCACTGCACCACTTGCAACCATAACTCCCAAGAAGTTACAGAAACCAGCCCACATGACTGCCACTGGAGCAGGCAATGCGTTAGTATAAATAACGGTAGCTACAGCATTCGCTGTATCGTGGAAACCATTTACAAATTCAAAGCCTAAAGCAATGAAAAGAGCCGTCGATAAAAGAATAACGGAATATAAACTCAAAGGTGGCACGTGTGCCAAATCTGCACTTACCTGAAAACCAATGTAAATCAATGTCGCGACAATGATCGTCAGGAACACCGGCATAAAGAATTTTGGTGTTGGTACATGTACATTCGTCGATTGTGCCGAAGAGTCGGCAAGCGGTGAATCCGAAACAGGAGGAAGATTTGAATTCATGTAGACGGCTAGAGGATAATAAAATCCCCTGTATTGTTTAATTAAATTATGACAATTATATGACAAAGCACTGTCACATAAAGCCAAAATTTCATGTTTTTAATACATTTTCTTGCCGTTTTTTGCGATAATTTAGCCCTGATTTTTTATTTATTCAAATAAAAACATATAGATAGAATAAGACAAACACAGTAAAAACTGTTTGTCTGATTTTGCAACAAACGCAAATAAATATGACAACAGCTTGTCATATTTCATTCATGCGTTTTCTTTTTAAACATTATTCAGCTCAATTATTACAGCCTGATGAAGCTTTTATGACATTTTCAAATTGAACTCAGCAATCACCTCTCCTTTTTGATGAAAATACGCGCTTTGGCTTCGCTTCTGTTACAATGCGCCTGCTTTTTCAATTTGTTATGTACTGGGGTTCCTTATGTCCACGCTTGCCACCCTACAATCCCTTCTCGCCCAACGCATCTTAATTATTGATGGTGCAATGGGGACTATGATTCAACGCCATAAATTAGAAGAAGAAGATTATCGTGGTGATCGCTTTGCAGATTGGGCATCAGACCTAAAAGGCAATAACGACTTATTGGTTTTAACACAACCACAAATTATTCAAGGCATTCACGAAGCTTATCTTGATGCTGGCGCTGACATTATTGAAACCAACAGCTTTAATGGCACACGCGTTTCAATGTCTGACTATCATATGGAAGACCTCGTACCTGAGATCAACCGTGAAGCCGCACGTTTGGCTAAAGCAGCCTGTGAAAAATATTCAACACCTGACAAACCCCGTTTTGTTGCTGGTGTACTCGGCCCAACATCACGTACCTGCTCGATTTCACCGAATGTGAATGACCCTGCTTACCGTAATATTACTTTCGATGAATTAAAAGAAAACTATATCGAAGCAGCACATGCATTGATCGAGGGTGGTGCTGACATCATCTTGATCGAAACTGTATTCGATACATTGAACTGTAAAGCAGCGATCTTTGCCGTTAAAGAAGTATTTAAGCAAATTGGTTATGAATTGCCGTTAATGATTTCAGGGACGATTACAGATGCTTCTGGTCGTACCTTAACAGGTCAAACCGCAGAAGCGTTCTGGAACTCTGTTCGTCATGGCGATCTACTTTCAATCGGCTTTAACTGTGCGTTGGGTGCAGATGCAATGCGTCCTCATGTTAAAACCATTGCTGATGTTGCTGATACTTTTGTTTCTGCCCATCCAAATGCGGGCTTGCCAAATGCCTTTGGTGAGTATGACGAAACACCTGAACAGACTGCAGCATTCATTAAAGAATTTGCTGAAAGTGGACTGATCAATATTACAGGCGGTTGTTGTGGTACAACTCCTGATCATATCCGTGCTATTTATAATGCGGTTAAAGACATTAAACCGCGTCAAGTGCCTGAAACGGTTCCTGCGTGCCGTTTAAGTGGTTTAGAACCATTTAACATTGATGAAAATTCATTATTCGTCAACGTGGGTGAACGTACCAACGTCACAGGTTCTAAAAAGTTCCTACGATTGATCCGTGAAGAAAACTTTGCTGAAGCATTAGAAGTTGCACAACAACAAGTTGAAGCAGGTGCTCAGATCATCGATATCAATATGGATGAAGGGATGCTCGACTCGCAAAATGCGATGGTACATTTCTTGAATCTCGTTGCATCTGAGCCTGATATTTCTCGTGTGCCGATCATGATTGACTCATCAAAATGGGAAATCATTGAAGCAGGTTTGAAATGTGTACAAGGTAAGCCCGTTGTAAACTCTATTTCACTGAAAGAAGGTTATGACGAGTTTGTTGAAAAGGCTCGCCTATGCCGTCAATACGGTGCTGCGATCATTGTTATGGCCTTTGATGAAACAGGTCAGGCGGATACTGCTGCACGTAAGCGTGAAATCTGTAAACGTTCTTATGATGTATTGGTCAATGACGTTGGCTTCCCTGCTGAAGATATTATTTTTGACCCGAACGTATTTGCTGTTGCAACAGGGATCGAAGAACACAATAACTACGGTGTCGACTTTATTGAGGCAACAGGCTGGATCAAACAGAATCTACCTCATGCCATGATTTCAGGTGGTGTTTCTAACGTCTCGTTCTCTTTCCGTGGTAATGAACCTGTGCGTGAAGCGATTCACTCTGTATTCCTGTACTATGCCATCAAACAAGGCATGACGATGGGTATTGTGAACGCTGGTCAAATGGCGATTTATGACGATATTCCGAGAGAACTAAAAGATGCTGTTGAAGACGTTATCCTGAACCAAAATCAAGGTGAAAGCGGTAACGATGCAACAGAAAAACTTCTCGAAGTTGCAGAGAAGTTCCGTGGTCATGGTGGTGCAGCGAAAGAAGCTGAAAATCTTGAATGGCGAAATGAATCAGTTGAAAAACGTCTTGAATATGCATTGGTCAAAGGTATCACCACGTATATTGATGAAGATACTGAAGAAGCGCGTTTAAAAGCCAAACGTCCACTTGATGTCATCGAAGGTGCATTGATGGATGGTATGAACGTAGTCGGTGACTTATTCGGTTCGGGTAAAATGTTCCTACCACAAGTGGTGAAATCTGCACGCGTGATGAAACAAGCCGTCGCTTGGCTCAATCCGTATATCGAAGCGGAAAAAACGGGTAGCCAATCTAAAGGTAAAGTGTTGATGGCAACCGTTAAAGGCGACGTACACGATATTGGTAAAAATATCGTAGGTGTAGTGCTTGGTTGTAATGGTTATGACATCGTTGACCTTGGCGTGATGGTGCCATGTGAAAAAATCCTACAAACTGCGATTGATGAAAAATGTGACATCATCGGTTTGTCTGGTTTGATCACTCCATCTCTAGATGAAATGGTATTTGTTGCTAAAGAAATGCAACGTAAAGGCTTTGATATTCCACTGTTGATTGGTGGTGCGACGACATCTAAAGCACATACCGCAGTGAAAATTGATCCGCAATACCAAAATGATGCGGTGATTTATGTAGCGGATGCATCTCGTGCCGTCGGTGTGGCAACCACCCTACTTTCTAAAGAAATGCGCGGTAACTTTATTGCAGAACATCGTGCTGAATATGCCAAAATTCGTGAGCGTTTGGCGAATAAGCAGCCGAAAGCAGCCAAACTGAGTTATGCCGAATCAATCAAAAATGGTTTTAAAGTGGATGACAATTACGTGCCACCAAAGCCAAATGCTTTAGGTACGCAAGTCATCACCAATTATCCATTGGCAACGCTGGTTGAATATTTTGACTGGACACCGTTCTTTATTTCTTGGAGCTTGGCGGGTAAATTCCCGAAAATCTTAGAAGATGAAGTGGTGGGTGAAGCTGCAACTGATTTATACAACCAAGCGCAAGCGATGTTGAAAGACATCATCGAAAATAATCGCTTCGATGCGCGTGCGGTGTTTGGTTTATACCCTGCACAACGTACAGGTGCAGATACGGTGAGCGTATTTGATGAATTTGGTCAAAAAGTTACACACACATTCGAGCATATTCGCCAACAATCTGACAAAGTCACAGGTAAACCGAATTTATCTTTAGCGGATTTTATCAGTACCTCTAAAGAGAATACTGATTACCTTGGTGGTTTCACTGTGTCGATCTTCGGTGCAGAAGAACTTGCAGATGAATATAAAGCCAAAGGTGATGATTATTCAGCAATCTTGGTTCAGTCTTTAGCGGATCGTTTTGCCGAAGCTTTTGCAGAGCACTTACACGAGCGTATCCGTAAAGAGTTCTGGGGTTATAAAACTGATGAAATCTTGACGAATGAAGAACTGATCAAAGAGAAGTATGTCGGTATTCGTCCTGCACCAGGCTATCCTGCTTGTCCAGAGCATTCTGAAAAAGCGGTGTTGTTTGACTGGTTAGACTCTGAAGCGAAGATTGGTACCAAGCTGACTGAACACTTTGCGATGATTCCGCCTTCTTCTGTCAGTGGTTTCTATTATTCGCACCCTGAAAGTGAATACTTTAACGTAGGTAAGATTTCTCAAGATCAGCTTGAGGATTATGCAAAGCGTAAAGGCTGGACATTGGATGAAGCAAAGCGTTGGTTAGCTCCGAATTTAGATGATTCTATTGTTTAAATCCCCCTCGATCCCCCTTTAATAAAGGGGGAAGAAAATCAATTCGTATCAAATAAAAGAATCCTCTCAAATTGAGGGGATTCTTTTTGATTTTAATCTCCCCTAACCCCTCTTTAAAAAAGAGGGGAATGTCATGTGAGTAAATAAACTACATGACTGCTCCTCCCTTTTTCAAAGGGAGGTTGGGAGGGATTGAATTGATATTCCCCAAACATATATTTAGAATATATACGTCCTTAAAAATTAAAGTAAAAGATGGCAATAATTAAAAATATTGATCTAGGTAGCCTCGAAAGTATTTGTAAAATTTTGGGTGACACCAATAATGGATTTTCAGGAACCGAAATTTCCAAATATCTTGCTGAAACAAACATCAAAGACCCACAATTAAATTCTACAAAATGGAAACGTTTGTATGATGCATTGAGTATCAAGCAAAGTGAAGATCGCTGTTCCAACAATGTTCTGGCATTTCTCAAATATGTTCTACGTCCATCCCGACACATCCATAGAAAAGAATGGTTTAAAAATATAAGAACTGAACTAAATTATGTACTGTCATTTGAGGGGTTTGAACTAACTGAAAGTGGCGATATTAGAGCAACCGATAAAGTAAAAACTTTTTCTGAAGCTGAAGAACGAGCTCAAAATTTAAGAAAAGCATTATTAGACCGAAAAATTCATTCTGATGTCCTTACTTTTTGCAAAGCTGAATTACTTGTCGATAATTATTTTCATGCAGTCTTTGAAGCAACTAAAAGCATTGCTGAAAAAATTAGAGTTAAAACAGGCTTAACGAACGATGGAGGTGATCTTGTTACACACGCTTTTTCCTTTAAAGACAAAGTGCCTTATCTTGCTTTAAATTCATTACAAACTGAAAGTGAAAAGAGTGAACAAAGAGGTTTTTCAAATTTATTGATTGGAATATTTGGAACTTTCAGAAATACAACAGCTCATGTGCCTAAAATCACTTGGAATATTAATGAACAAGATGCTTTAGATATTTTATCAACGATTTCACTTATTCATAGAAAATTAGATAAAACTATAGAAGCTAAAAAAATGTACGAAGGAAAATTATAATCCTCCCCAACCCTCCTTTGAAAAAGGAGGGAGTACCAAGAATCCGAAAACTATCATTAAATTCGCGTAAAGTCCCCCTTTCCCAAAGGTGAGAAACTACGTTTCGCAAGAGGGGGATTCCAATCTCTGCTTAACAACACTATAAATCTGCTCCACCACAGCATCAGTTTCAGTCAAAATCTGATGATTACTAAATCTTAGAGTGAGCAGCCCTAATTCACTCAAAGCATAATCTCGATTTTGATCAGCCTCTAACCCAACTTGGGTGTAATGTTGCCCACCATCACATTCAATGACTAAATTCGCTGCGGAACAATAAAAATCTACGATGAAATTTAGAATTGGCTTTTGTCGATAAAACTGTAACCCTAAAATCTGTTTACGACGTAATCTTTGCCAAAGCAGTTGTTCTGCATCGGTCATATTACTCCGCAAATCACGCGATGGAAGTTTTAAGTTTTTATTATAAGATTTCATTGTTTTTATTTTCTAAGCACTCAATCTATCCACAAACAACACACCATCTAAATGATCCACTTCATGCTGTACTATACGTGCAGGAAAACCATCAAAATTCGTTTCAACCACTTCACCCTGTAAATTGTAATAACGAACTTTGACTGCTTGTGCTCTTTCCACCTCTCCACGCTCATTCGGTACACTCAAACACCCCTCTTCACCAAAACAGGTCGCTTGAGAAAATTCTAAAATCTCAGGGTTAACCATCACTACTGGATCCATTTCAGGAGCATCTGGATAACGAGGATTGGCGCGAGAAGCAACGATAATCACACGCTTAGAGATATACACTTGCGGCGCTGCTATCCCTACACCATTACGTTCAAGCATAGTGGCATGCATCGCAGAAGCCAGTTGCAATAGCCACTCGCTATTGAACTCCCCATGAGCAACCGCAGCCGCTTTAATTTTTAAAATTTCTTCACCGCGTTGCGCTACAGGTAAAATCACACTCATCCCACGACCTTATTATTTTTGATCAATACTCATACACATCGTATTCGATATTTATTCACGCTTCTATAATTTTCATTTAAGAATTTTGTCATATTATTTACATAATAAAAAATCAATTCACGGCATAAAACAATGAATGCAACACAACTTTTTCTAGGGGTCATCTTTAGCTCGATAGGCTTAGGCTATTTTCTGTATGGCAAAAAACAAAAGATGACGGTACCTCTCGTCTGTGGATTGGTTCTCATGCTATTTACCTATTTTATTGATAACACCATGATCATCAGCGTAATTGGTATTGTTCTATCGATCCTTCCCTATTTTCTACGCTTTTAAAAATAAAAAAACTCCCCAAATGGAGAGCTTTAGATTTAGGTTAAATTAAAGATGTTTCTTTAATTCATCCTCAACGATTTCAATTTCAAGCTGGCTAAATTTACGAATTTCGCCTTCTGCATGTTTCTCCAGCATACCGCCAATCAACGGAACTTTAACTTTTACAGTCCATGTCAATGTGATATCAACTTGCTGGCTATTGCCTGTCACTTTGCGCTCAGCTTTGGCATCTAAAGGTAAGTTTGCACCTAACTCCACTGTCGAAGTTAGATTTTTTAAATGTGTAATGTCAGAACGCTTTAAGCGAAATGCATTTTTTAATAGTTTTTTTGCAACTTCAGGAATATTGACATCAAGGTTATATTCACGGCGTAGCGTATAAATATCACCATTTACATTAGATTCAATAATTTCTAAATTTTCGCCCGGAATGCGTTTACACACTGCTTCATGCAATGATGTTTCAGCGACTAATCTTGAAAAGTCTTCAATCGAAACACCATGAATAGTTTCATTAACCGTAAATTGATGTGCCATCTTTAAATTTCCATTTCGTTTTATTTAGGATCTCATCATTGCGCAAAAGTATAGCATTCTCATTAAAAACTCAAAATCTGATCAGTCAAAAATGGATGACTGCGCGGATTAGTTATTTTTATTGTAATGATGTCGACGACCTAATTTTACCGTCACCCGTTCGGCGCGACTGATATATAAATAATGATCCCCATATTCAATCACCGCATAAAACTGCTCAGCACCATCATCCAAACCTGTTGCTGACCATGTTGTTCCTTGAGGAAATTCATCTAACCAAGCGGCTTTATAAAAATCTGACACAGATTCAAAATCCAAATAGAGTTTTGGATCTGCCATAATTTTGGCAGCAACTTGATCAAATTTTTGCTGTTTAAAGGCTTCTAAACTGAGTAGCACAGATATTCCTATGATCAAAAATATTGGTTTAATTTCAACATTGCAGCTAAAGTAAATTTTTAACTAAATTACAAAAATACAGTGATTTTCTTATACCCCTATTTTGCTGAGGAATTTCCAACAATTCCACATTAATTTCAGTTTTATCAGATGCTTTTGATCAAGGTCTAATTTGCTTGAACCTGCTCAATATGCTATCAACTTATTATAACTTTTATCTTTTTTACAACGATAAACTATAAGGAGCAAACATGTCTTATCAAAATATTTTAGTGCCTGTCGATGACTCTCCAATCTCTTATGCGGCGGTTGAACATGCACTTTCTTTGGCTAAATTGTCAGGGGCAAAAGTTACGATTCTCAGTGTGGTTGCAGTTGATCCATTTGTAGGTGTCGATTTTTATCAAGTTGCACCCGCTGTCACAGATTATTTCATGCAAGCTGAATCACATGCCAAGACACAACTGCAAGATATTGCTCAGTCATTTGTACGTGATGGAATCGAGGTTGCAACCAAGATTTATCATGGCTCTGCTAGCGAAGGTATTATTTTCGTTGCGGATGAAGTCGGTGCTGATTTGATCGTCATGGGTTCTCATGGTCGTACTGGCGTAAAACGCCTATTGCTAGGTAGCGTTGCGCGTGCTGTTCTTACAGAATCACACATTCCAGTGTTAATTGTTAAGCAATAAATTTCTTTAAAAAAATCTGAAAGCCTTGTACGTCATTACAAGGCTTTTTTATTGTCTATCGTTTATATTTGACCGATCTCCCCCCCATTTTGATGAATTACAACCCTACTCCATCATTTCAAAAGATGCTTCACTACACTATGGACATAGACTTTCTATCAAAATAGTAAATGGAATCATGCTGCTATAGATAGAAAAAATGACCGTTTATAAAAATAGAAACTCAACAATAAAACACGGTTTAACAAGGATGATGCCTATGAAACTCAACCCTATAGTGCTTGGTATATTTGGAATGTGTATCTCGACATTGAACCATGCATCAGCATTGGATCAATCAGGACAAACCATTCTGCCCTTTCTAGAAAATGGCAATTATGTTGAGGTGAATGCTACAGCAGTTGATCCAGATATTTCAGGAACGATCCGCAATCGTCCTGAACTTGTGAATGATCCTAATAATCTGAACTCTGGCAATATGGGCAATAGTTTTCATTATTACAGTGCAGCTTTAAAACTCCAACTCACTGAAAAAATTAGTTTTGGTCTACTCTATGACCAACCATTTGGCGCGGATATTCGCTACCCAATGCAGTCCAATAATACCTTCTCAGATAATGAATATACTCAGCAAGGAACATCGGTAAATGTTGATACTGAAAGTATTAGCATGATCTTCGGATTAAGCCCATTTACCAATTTTCAACTTTATGGCGGTGCAGTTTATCAATCCGTTAAAGGTGATGTCGCTTTACGTGGTAATTCTTACAGCGAAGCATTTAATGGCTATGATGCAAAATTTAAGCAAAATCATGCAGTAGGTTGGCTTGCAGGTTTAAGCTATCAAATTCCAGATATTGCATTAAAAGCAGCTGTGACGTATCGCTCAAAAATAGATCATGACATGCAAGTTACAGAAACCATGTTCGGTGAACCATTAGACGTAACCACACCAAGTAAAACCACAATCACGACGCCACAATCAGTCAATATTGATTTTCAAACAGGTGTTTATAAAGACACGCTCGCCTATGCGAATCTACGTTGGGTCAATTGGAAAGATTTTCATATACGTCCGACACAATTTGGAGCAGTCACCGAATATCTCACTGGTTTAATCAGTGAAGGTTCTTATACAGGTGGTTTTGATTTAGATAGTTATCAAAAAGATCAATGGGCAGCGACGCTAGGAATTGGTCATCAATTTACTGAAAAATGGAGTGCATCCACTGAGGTGAGTTGGGACTCAGGCACAGGTAATCCTGCATCGACCTTAAATCCAACCAAAGGTTCTTAGGGGCTTGGTTTAGGCGTACAATTTAACCCTGCTGAGAACTACTTTATTGCAGGCGGTATTAAATACTTCTGGCTAGGGGATGTGGTAGCTGAAGACGGCACGTATTACATTCCTGTAGCAGGAATCAAACCGATTGCAGAGCAAGCAGATTTTAAAGATAACTCAGCGATCGCCTATGGCTTGAAAATCGGCTATAAATTCTAAGTTTTAAATGTTGAGCATATGAAATATCTAGTTGGACTTCATCTTTTTAACGATCTTTTGACCGACTAGATATTTTTATGATTTAAACAAAAATAAAACCATTATAAAATTTGAAAACCGTTCTCAATCTACTGAGTTTATATAGAATAACGCTGTCTTATTTAATCAATTCTTTCAATACAATATCCGCATATTTCTTTATATTGCTATTCATCAATTCGGAAAACTCAATGAAAAAAACTTATATTTTACTTTCTATGCTTACATATGGTTTGCTTCAACCTGTTATCTCTTTTGCAGACAGCACAGAGCCAAAAGAAATAATGGATATGTTTATTGGTACTTTAAGTGTTAAAGATAAAAAAGCGATTTTGACTCGCTGCGATCTTGCTGAAAATACATATACATTAAAAGATGCAGATTGGGCTGAAACAAAAGCAGTCGAAAATTATTTATCAAAAGCAGAAAAACTAAAACAACCCGTTTATGCAGAAGTGCTAGGTGCATATAAGCAAGAAGCAGATACAAATGTGCTTTTAGTTGATTCAATTGAAAATATAACGGAAGCCAAAAGCTGCCACTTAAACGATTTATTTTAAAATTTATATTTTCATTAAAGATAGAAACGCTCTCATTTCTACTTAACAAACCCCTTTGTTTAAAATATAAGGGGCTATTTATACCGTATCGTTATTCACGAAATGTATCCCATGCTTCAAAGATATTTTGCTTATATCGTATTAACGTTGAAAACTGAGGAAGAATTGCTTCACTTTGCTTCGGTCTAAGAAAAACAAAATCATCAACTTGAATATCACAATCCTTAGGAACATTGACCAATTCTTGATTAGTACTACGTCCGTACAATGCATGAATATGCGCTTGGTTAGGATAGACATAGTCAGCCAACCAATAGCCACCATAGATGAATAGCGCCTTATGCTTATGTGGTAATTTATCCAATAAAGACATAGAGGGAAGCTGGGTAAACGGTAGGACTTTTAACACAGGCGCAGCGATCCATAATGCAGGTTGTAATGCCTTTAAAAAATCACTGTCAAAATCACTCGGTTTCAGTAGCATTGAACCAAAAGATAGATCATTACAAACACTATTGTCAGTATGAAAACTAAAAGTTGGACTACCCCCACCATTAAAACAAAGTTGTTCTGACCATAGTGAATTAAACTGTTCTTGAATTAGCTTTTTATAAACCGCGTAAACATGTTGAGATTCTTGATAAGCAAGTTCTGGTTTTTTAATGATGGCTGGGATTTTGGTGACATGCGCATCATAGCCCATCAAACCAGAAAGCTTTAAATACTGTGGATACTGTTGAATCAGCTTTAAGATTTCGATCAGTTGTTGTGTCGACTGTACCCCACCACGATGTAAACCAACATCAATTTCAATATTCACATCTAAGCACAGAGAATAGAGCTGGGCAATCTCAAGATATTGCTGTAAACGTTGCTTGCTATCAATCAGCCATTGAATTTTGGCATTCGACCACTCCACATGCTGATCAAAAAAATGACGTACAGCTTGAGCAGGCATTGGCTTACCCAACAAAATATCAGCTACAGCAAAGTTTTCTAGGATCGAAACAATATGTGGTAAGTGAAATACCATAAAGCGTTGCGTATTGATTTGCTCAGATAACAACTTAAGTAAATCTAGGCTTGCTAATGATTTCACCACCAAACGTGCTCTTAAATGTTTGGCATGAGCAAGACGAATCTGAACATGCTGGATATTTTGTTTTAAAGCCGCTTCATCAACAATCAGTTGTGGTGTCGCCATCCCCTGTTTTTTTAGATCGAAATTGAGTTGTTTAAAATAATGATCCAACATGGCTATACCTTTTTTTATTTAATCGTGATCCTAAAAAAAATCTTATACGAGGGAATGTCATCTACAATCTGAGCAAGCTGAAGCGACTATAGCTTTGGCAAAGTATAAGACGAAGTGGCTTATCCTAAAATGGATAAAACTCGGCAAGACTCTGTTAAGTTAATTATTTTTCAATAAATTAAATCAACATTTAAGTCGAACCTAAGTTAAAACTAACCTAAAAACAGCTTTTCCAGATAGGGGTTTAAAAACTTGGCTTCTGGGTCAAGTTGCTGACGTAAAGCCATAAAATCATCCCACTTTGGATATGAAGCCCGAAGCTGTGCCGTAGTCATAGTATGCATTTTTCCCCAATGAGGTCGCCCTCGATATTTCTGTAAAATCGGTTCAACTACATCAAAAATTAAATGTGGGTCTTGCTTATGATATTGATGCACTGAAATCGAAATTGAATCTTGCTGATAAAAAGGGCTAAGCCAAATATCATCCCCTTTTACAAAACGAAATTCGAGCGGAAAAAAGGTCGCGACTTTATGTCTTCGCAGTGCATGTAATACTTCGTCTAAACAAGCAACCCCTTGATCTACTGGAATCTGATATTCCATTTCATTGAACTTGGTATTTCGTGGCGTCGGAAATATTTTGCTCGACCAATCGACATAGGTGGTCGGTTTGACAAAGATGCCTAACAGCTTTTGTAAATAAGGATTCAATGAAGGAAATGTTTTGGTTAATTCTGAGCACATCGTGAGCAAGGTATCATCCGAAGGAAAATTTTCTTTCCTAGGCAAAATTGCTTCCTCAGTCTCATCTAAAGTTTTCAGCATCAATTGCTTTTCATACGAAAATACAAAGCACTCGATATGTCGATGTTGGTGCTTCCATTGATGAATATGTTGCATCATGTCCTCTACAGGACAAAGTTCAATATGTTCTTTGAGCTTATAACGCGGGCGGTTTTGCATAGTGATCTTGGTCAAGATTCCCAAACTACCCAAAGAAACTCGTCCAGCAGCAAAGATTTCGGGATGTTCTGTTCGGCTACATGTCAGGATTTCACCAGAAGCCGTCAATAACTCAAAAGCTTCAACATAACCAGAAATACAATATAAATCTGCACCTGTACCATGTGTTCCCGTAGAAACAGCTCCAGCTAAGCTTTGCTGATCAATATCACCCTGATTCATCAAGGCTTGGTTGATCGATTGCTGCTGTAAATGTTGGTCTAAATCATATAAGCGTGTCCCTGCATAAATGCTGCTCTGACATCGATTAGTATCCGTCGATACAACACCCGCAATATGGTCTAAAGACAATAAGGTTGCATCTGTACATATCAATGGTGTGAATGAATGCCCTGCACCAACCACTCTAATCTTGTCATGATCTCTGACGATATTCTGAAGCTCTTGGATGTTTGCAGGTTGTAAAATTTGCTGCGGATTGGACTTTTGAAAACCAGACCAATTTGACCACTTCACTTGATGCCTATCACTCATACAGCCTCTCCTTGACTCACAGCAGTTTTTAGATTTCCATGATTAGTACGTTTTGCTAGTTCTTGAAGTGGAATTAATTTAGGTCGTGTTGCTTGATCGTAGTCGCGGTACTTTTTATCCAACAATAATTGTTCTGCGAATAATTTAAACTTGCTTTGACACGCGGCTAAAGTCCATTGTCCAAATAAGGTATGCCCACCTTCATAGGCTTGTTGTTGATATTCCTCATACGTGGTGACATAACCCATGTAATCATTGCAATATGAGGCAAACCAGACTCGATCAATTGACGATTTTCCAATAAGTTGTTGCTTTACTGTTTCCATAACGCGTTGCCCTGCAATCGTCGTAAACTCTCCCGGACAACAAACGAGCGCTAAATTACCTAAACGAACAATTTGTAGCGGCACAATACTCGGAACCAGTGGGCTTTGTTGAATCGCACCAGCACGAACTTGTCGATTCATCTCTGCAATCAATGGATCAAGAATACTGGGAGGAAAACCAATCGGTTGACCTAATATTTTTTTAGCGCCAGCTTCAAGCAAAATCTGTTTAGGCCCTTGAGAAGCGTACAGCTGTTGATAAGCAGTAAAATCATGCGCAGCGTCACTCTTTAATTTTTGCTTTTTAAATTGATCTGCAAGAAATTGCATTCCTTTGATCAATGGTTTTGGTGCACCTAAACCATCCACAGGCGTACCCGCAAAAAATGCTACGCCATGACAGGGCTGACTGGTTTTTGCATCCTTCTTGCCATGTGCAAACTCAGGAGGAACGTCAATATGACTCAGATCAACATAAGAAAAAATTGCATCAATCTGACCTTGCACTTTCTGCATTGGTTGCTGCAAACCAGTTAATGCCAAATCACTTTGATAACGACCATTTTGCTGAGCATAGTAATATTCCTGCTCGCCTTTAATCTTGTTGCGAATCTTGAGTTGATCTTTGCCATGAAAATGCGGTGACACATCGCCAGCTGTTGCTTGAGCAAAAATCGTGACTGGATTTTCAATTCCGCGTTCAATTAAAGCCTGCTCTGAAAATGACGCGGCATAACCTTTATTATCACCATCATAAGCACTTAAACTATTTCCTAAACAGGTGGCATGCACACCAAACAGAGAAATAAATGACTGTAATTTCTGCTCTCTATAAAAACCAATCAACTGCATTTCACGATTGATTGCTAAATGCGTTTCATGTTCTGAATGCTCAATCACCTCTGGATTTCGGTTATAAGCACGGATCGAGCGATTCCATGCAACAGGCGTATCATTTTCAAAATGTTGAGTAGAAAGACCGATTTCAGTATTTTGTTCATTTTCAATTGCAGTCTGAATACTGAGAACAATCGCATGCACTATCGCATTGATATGTTCAGGAACAAATCCTGGCGTGGGCATATTATATAAGGCTTCATGCGCGCAGCCCCCCGGTCCTGAATGGGTATGTGTTGCCATGAGTACCAATTGATTTTCATCAAACTCAGCACCCAACATTTCTCTTAATCGAGCGACAGTCTTACTTCGTATCGCATGAGTGATACAACCTAAATCTAAACAACACAGAATCAGTCGACTCTGTTGCTGATCCACAATACTAAAGCTTCGCACATACAAAGCGGTTCGCTGCTCATAAGCACGATGTGACCATTGACCATAGCCAAACATGGCATAGCCTTTCGGTGCAATCTTGATTTCTTGTTTATCCCAACCAACTTGATACATTGGCACACCCTTTGTAAATTCTTTTTCTAACTGCAATAAAGCATGTTGAAAGTTAAACAAAATTATGAGATACCCAAAAGGGTTAAAGAATCTTCTTTTGGGGGGCTAAACGGACTTATGCCTAAACAAATCATTCATGCGGAAAGCACACAGCAATTTATACCAGCTACGATTTTGGCAAGCTTGATCCACTATGCAGAACAACAAGAATGGGATTATAAAAAATGGTTTGAAGATTCTGGTTTAGATTTAGATCAAGTCCAGCAAAGCAATGGCTTTGTTCGTTTTAGCCAAATGTGTGATGTTATTCGTAAGGCAATCACTGCCTACGGCCAACCTGATTTAGGTTTAAAAATGGGTCGTAGTGAAGGTCTCATTTCGATGGGAATATTAGGCTTTGCAATGCAATCTTGTAAGACTGTTGCCGATGCACTGGAAATAGCACTCGAATTTCATCGCGTTTCAGGTAGTGTGTTGAACATCGAATTTTCAATTCACGATGATATTTGTACGCTAGAAGTGACTGAATCGAGCCCAACTTTTGATCTCAAAGCTTTTTTTTACGATGAATTATTTAGTAGTGTAATTGCCTGTTTAAATGCAATGCTAGGTGACCACGATGATGTTATTGGGCTTGAACTTAACTATGCTCCCACCGCAAATTTAGAAGATTATCAATATCTTTTTGGCTGCCGTGTTCAGTTAAATACTACCAGCAATAAAATTCATTTTAAAAGCAGCATGCTCAGTCGAAATCTCAAAAATTACAGCCCCGCGAACTACGCTACGGCGATACAAATCTGCAAACAGGCTTTAAAAGAAATTGATCAGCTCAATCAAGTCGGCTTTGTGCATATAGTCGAGCATTTGATTGAACAATATTTACCTGAACGTTTTGAGATGCAACAAGCAGCAGATCATCTGCAAATGAGTGAACGCCATTTAAGACGTAAATTATTATCTGAAGGTTTGAGTTTCCAACAAATTCGACAAAATGTCTTGGAGCGTAAAGCTAAACAATTACTGGAAAAGAACCTATCCCTGAGTGAGATTAGCCTACAATTGGGCTTTAGCGAATTACGTGAATTCCGACGCGCCTTTAAACGTTGGACAGGACAAGCCCCTTCGGTTTATAAACAAGAGACTCATCTTAATTAAATATACTTTGAAAATTCTGGATTAATTTTTGCTATCCAACATTTTATAAAGAACTTATCCCTGAAATCACTGGTGCTACACGTCATCCACAACCTGCGTGAGATTAATCAAATGCTATTTCTGCGATTAATTTAAAGAGATGTTGGAAGTAAACAGGTTTTGTGGATGACAAAGTTTTTGGTTACTTTTTCAAAAAAGTAACTCCAGCCGAAGGCAAATCCTAAAATAGGATGAGATCTCTGTAAGATTCCACCGAAGCGATCAAATTATAAAATAAAACCGAAGGGATCAAACTATAAAAATAAAAAAGCTCAGGATTTTACCCAAGCTTTTTATCAAAACTAAATTTTAACTTGCCGCTTGATAAAATGGTACATCACCATTAATCGTGGCACGATGCATAATTCGATGCGCATCACCATAATCAAATAAAGCCTTATGCTGCGTGCAACGATTATCCCAAATCGCTACATCACCCGCCTGCCACTGCCAACGCAGATGAAACTGCTCATTGGTGGCATGCGCAAATAAGTACTGCAGCAATTCAGCACTTTCGGTCTCATCCAACTCATTAATACGTGTGGTAAAACCTTCACTCACAAACAAAATTGGCTGACCTGTAACTGGATGCGTTCTCACTACAGGATGAACAACAGGCGGATTACGCTTAAAGGTTTCTTCCAGCTTTTGACGCTCAACATAATTATGCGCAAAACGCTCAATCGGGAAAGATTGACGAATATCATGCGTTGCGGTTAAGCCTTTTAACTTCTTCTGTAAATCTTGATCTAGCGCAGCAAATGCAGCTGCCCCACTCGACCATAACGTATCGCCACCTACAGGCGGAATCTTGATGGCTTGTAATACACAACCCAATGGTGGTTTCTGGCTAAAGGTCACATCGGTATGCCAAAGCTCATTGTCACGTAAATCCTGTTTCCAGCTGTCCAGTACAATGATTTCAGGTACATTTTCGACTGATGGATAGATCGGATGAATATGCAAAGAACCAAAGCTACGTGCCAATTCAGCTTGCGCGTGTGGCGCTAGCTGCTGATTGCGAAAGAAAATGACATGATGATCAAGCAATGCTTGCTGAATTTGTTGGGTGGTATGTTCATCAGCCGTGTTTAAATCAACATCGTGAATAATTGCACCGATTGTTGGTTTAATTATTTCAATATTTAACGTCATCTCTAACTCTCTCATCTTTACTATTTGCACTTACAGCTGTTGACCATACCAAGGAGATAATTGCTTCTGTAACCAACGCAAGAATAATTCAAAACTGACTGCGACAATCGCAATCACAATAATGCCCAACACGACGGTATCCGTAATCAGGAACTGCGCCGCCGACTGCACCATAAAACCAATACCACGATCTGCCGCGACTAATTCTGAAGCCACCAATGTTGACCAACCGACGCCTAAACCAATGCGAATACCCGTTAAAATATGCGGTAACGCAGTCGGCAGAATCACATGCCAAAACACTTGTGACTGGCTCGCCCCTAATGATAAGGCTGCACGCTCACGATTAAGCTGATGACTCAACACGCCATGCGTACTACTGATAATCACAGGTGCAAGGATCGAAAAGAAAATCAAAAGTACCTTGGTGGTTTCACCAATGCCGAACCAAATCACCAATAAGGGTAAATAAGCCAACGGTGGAATCGGGCGCAATAACTCAACCAAAGGATCCAGTACAGCACGTACCCATTTGTTCAATCCCATCCATAAACCCAAAGGTACACCAATGGCAATCGCAGCAACTAAAGCCAACAAAACACGAGAAATACTCGCGGCCAAATGCTGCCATAAAGTGGCTTTCATAAAACCTTGTTGGCTGACTTCTAGAAATTTTTGCCATACTGCTTGTGGACTCGGTAAAAATAGACTCGGGACAATTTTTAATGCCGTGATCAAATACCAGATCACCAATACGCTCAAGACACTGGAAAGGCTCAGCGCTAAACTACGATGGCGTGTAAAAAAAGCACCAATTGGACTAAAAAACGAACCCGACTGTGCTTGGTTTGTCGATTCTAGTTCCTCGACCTTACTCACCTCATAGGCTGTATTCTTTGCTTGCCCTGTCATACAGCCACCTCATGCCCTGCTTGTTTCTGCACGCGTAAACGTTCAAACAATTGCTCACGTAATTGAATAAATTTTGGATCGGATTTAATTGCTCGAATCGATTCGCCCTGCTTATAACGATCTGCAAAATCCAGCTTTAAAGTTTCCACGATCTTGCCAGGTCGAGCTGTCATCAACACCAGTTGATTACTCAACAACAAAGCTTCTTCAATGTCATGGGTAATTAGGAAGAACGATTTATTTTGCTCAATCCACAAATCCAGAACCAACTGCTGCATGGTTTCACGAGTAAAAGCATCTAAAGCGGCAAAAGGCTCATCCAATAGAATAAAAGCTGCGTGGCTAATCAAAGCACGTGCAATACCGACACGTTGTTTCATGCCACCTGATAATTCCCAGATATTGGCTTGAGCAACATGGCTTAAACCCACAATTTTCAGAATAGCATCGACTTGCTGTTGAATTTCTTGCGCTTTTAAACCTTTGAGCTGTAAAGCAAAACCGATATTTTCAGAGACATTTAACCAAGGTAATAGCGCATGATCCTGAAAGACCACCGCACGTCGTGCATCTGGTGCAGTCACGATTTCATGATCCAGTGTAATCCGCCCCGAACTCGGTGCTTGAAAGCCTGCCAAGATATTTAACAACGTGGTTTTACCACAGCCAGACTCGCCCAAAATCACAGTCAAAGTGCCTTCTTCAATCTTCAGATTAATATCTTGAAGAACTGGTACCATCTGCTTTGGAAAAGTTAAATGAAGATGCTCAGCAGCTAATACGCTCATTTCGATCTCCTATGGCTGTAAGAATTGAGTTGTGACATTGCTTTGGTAATCAGGCTTGACTTGATCCACCTTACCTTGGCTCTTTAGGAAAGTTGCAGTATCAAAAATATTCTTGGCGAATTCACCCGCTAAAGTTGCGTGTTGTTGCTGGCCATTCAGATAAATATTGCCTGACAACAGTAAAGGAATATCTTTCGCATCAGAGCCTGTCAGTTGAGCAATTTTTTGGATATTGTCCGCATTTTGTTCAAATGCTTTTGGGTCTTGGTTATAGGCTTCGATCTGTTGCAAACTGGTCTTCACGAATGCTTTCAAGAACTCAGGATTTTTCTCGGCAAAGTCTTTACGAACCACCCAAAGATCATAAGTTGGCGCACCCCATTCACCGACCTGTTTCGAGTCTGTTAATACATGGCCACTGGCTTTGACTTTACTCAATGCAGGTTCCCAAACATAAGTCGCATCGATATCACCACGTTCCCATGCCGCTGTAATTTCAGGTGGACGCAAATTGATGATCTTGACCTGATTGTCTGCAATATTCCAATGCTTTAAAGCGGACAATAAGCTGTAATGTGTGGTTGAAACGAATGGCACAGCGATGGTTTTTCCAATCAAATCCTGCGGCGTTTTAATGCCTGATTTGTTGCTGACCACCAATGCCTCAGAACCACCTAATTTTGCCGTCACCAAAAACACTTCAATCGGTAAATCACGGCTGGCTGCAGCCGCCAATGGACTTGAGCCAATATTGCCAATCACAACATCGCCCGAAGCTAATGCATTGACCACATCTGAACCCGCATCAAATTTACGCCATTGAATTGCTTGATTACTATCACGTTCATAATCACCATTGGCTTGAGCAACCTTAGTTGGATCCACACCAGTTTGATAAGCTATCACCACGGTCTGACCATTTTTAGATAGGTTTGGAGTAGCATCTTTTTGATTTTGATAGACAATAAAAGCAACAATCGCCACTAGGACGATTGCTGTAACAATGAGCGGCTTCGTGTTCTTGATGGCCATAATTAGATGATCTTTCAACAATATCGACTTATGTTATGCGCCACGCTTTATGATTAAAAATAAGAAAAAATGCGTTGCTTATTTATTTTTAATATATAGAAATTAAGATTATCTGATGAATTCAATTGAAGCTACCTTAGATATTCATCATTCTGAATTATTCAATCGCTAAAATGTCCTATCTGACTTAGGTGATTTATTTCAATGACCTAAATGAGTAAAAGAATATACTGAGAAATCTGAATGCAGCAGTCCAACGATGTTTCAACCCAGCCAGCAATCCCATTTTGGCAAGCTTTTTGGTTTTGGTTAAAACTGGGATTTATCAGTTTTGGCGGACCAGCAGGTCAAATAGCGGTGATGCATCACGAGCTAGTTGAACAAAAACGCTGGATTTCAGAACGAAGATTTTTACATGCACTGAACTATTGCATGCTATTACCAGGCCCTGAAGCACAACAATTAGCGACCTATATGGGTTGGCTGATGCACCGAAACGTTGGTGGACTAATCGCTGGGATACTGTTTATTTTACCCTCTCTCATTCTACTGATTTTATTGTCTTGGATTTATATTCAATTTGGTGATGTTCCAATTATTGCAGGGCTTTTTTATGGGATTAAACCCGCAGTGACAGCCATCGTATTTCATGCAACGTATCGTATTGGCCATCGAACTTTAAAAAATCACCTTTTATGGTTAATTGCTGTCGCAGCATTTATTGCCACCTTTGTATTTAGTCTTCCTTTTCCATTCATTATTTTTTGTGCAGCGGCATTAGGATATGTATTTAGCAAATATTATCCTCAGTTATTTAATCAACAAAATGCTCAACAGCATCAGCAAAAGAATTACGGCACTGCACACATTGATGATGATACTCCTTTACCCCAACATGCGATCTTTAGTTGGTCTCGACTCGGGAAAATTTTAATAATTGCCGCTATTTTATGGTGTTTGCCGATACTTATTTTGAGCTTCAGCTTAGGTTGGCAACATACATATACTCAAATGGCATGGTTCTTTAGCAAAGCTGCTTTACTGACATTTGGTGGCGCGTATGCTGTGTTGCCGTATGTTTATCAAGGTGCAGTTGATCATTATGCATGGCTCAATCCAACACAAATGATTGATGGTCTTGCATTAGGTGAAAGCACACCAGGCCCATTAATCATGATCGTTGCTTTTGTCGGTTTTGTGGGTGCTTTTAATCAAGCTTTATTCGGTGTAGAGCATCTCTTTATTGCTGGTGTTGTAGGTGCAATCATCGTTACCTGGTTTACTTTTCTTTTTTCTTTTGTATTTATTTTAGCTGGTGCTCCAATTATCGAATCCACCCACAATGAATTGAAATTTACAGCACCTTTAACTGCCATTACAGCAGCAGTCGTCGGTGTCATATTAAATTTGGCATTATTTTTTAGTTATCATGTACTTTGGCCAAATGGCTTTGAACAAGCTTTTGATTATAGTGCAGCACTCATCACCATTGCCGCATTGATCGCTTTATTTAAATTTCAAATCAACGTCCTGTACGTGATTTTTGTCTCAGCGCTTTGTGGTTTAGCCCTATATTTACTTATCTAAAAAAATCAAACCACACTAGAGCTAAAGAGAACTCAGCTTTAGTGTGGTTTATCGATTAGGTGTGATGAATCTCAATGGAGGCATGTACAATTTCTTCGTGAATCGATAATTCAGCTTTGATTTGATCAGGGTTTAAATCAGCACTTGTCGTCTCTAAACCGAGAATACAAGAAAATTTACCCTTGCCCACTTTCCACACATGCAGATCAGTAATTTCAACATCCTTAAACGTTGCAATCAGCTCTCGAATTTCTGCGACCACAGGATGCTCCATTTCAGCATCTAATAGCGTCTTCCCTGTTTCCTGAATCAATCCCCAAGACCACTTTGCGACCAACAATGCTCCAACAAGTCCTAATAGTGCATCTAAAAAATTCCAACCAAAATATTTAGCTGCAAATAAAGCAATAATCGCAAAAACTGAAGTTACGGCATCAGCAACTACATGTAAAAAAGCCGCTTTTTGATTTAAATCATGATGATGATCATGTGAATGGTGATGGTGTGAATGTCCATGATGATGATCATGATGGTGGTGATCATGTCCACCTTCATGTAGTAACCAAGCACAAACTAAATTAATCACTAGCCCAACAATCGCAATCGGAATTGCTTCATTAAAATGAATCGTAACAGGATTAAATAAGCGCTCAAGTGATTGAATACCCATCATTAAAGCAACAACCATCAATAAGATTGCACTGCTATAACCAGCTAAGACTTCAATTTTCCATGTACCAAAACTAAATCGCGGATCATGCGCATAATGACGTGCCATTCGGTAAGCAAAATAAGCTAAACCTAAAGCCAACATATGAGAGCTCATATGCCAACCATCAGCCAATAACGCCATTGAATTAAAAATCCAACCGCCCGCTATTTCTAAAACCATCATGATTGCAGTCAAAATTGTTGCAATTAAAATACGCTTTTGCGCTAGAGGATTGCCTTGATCAAACTGATGTGAATGACGTCTTTCTAGGTTACTATGCTGCATTTGTTTTAGCTTTAAAATATACTCCCCTACAGTATATATTTTTTTTGGAAAAAAGTATGTCTCATCTCCATCATGACAAGAAAATTTTAAATCGGGTTAAACGAATCCAAGGACAAGTTGCGGCTGTTGAAAAATCCATACTCAACCCAGAAAGCTCATGTATTGAAGTTTTACAACAAGTTGCCGCAGTCAAAGGTGCGGTAAATGGTTTAATGAATCAGCTCATAGAGCAACATTTAAAACAACATGTGCTGAAAGATGCAGATCATGTAAATGATGAGGAAATGCAGAAGTTTTTAGCTTTGTTACAACGCTACTTATAAATACCAAATGTCTTCGGTCAGTTGTTCAAGCTCTGATTTGTCATGGCTGACATAAAGCATAGGAATCTTTAATTCATTTTTAACCATTTGAAAAAAAGGAATAATTTCAGCTTTATGATCAGCATCAAGCGCAGACAACGGTTCATCCATTAACAATAAATGAGGTGAATATAACAACGCACGTCCTAATGCAACACGTTGTTTTTCTCCACCAGAAAGCTTGATCGGCATACGCTCAGTCAAATGTCCTAATTTAAGCAATTCCACCATATAGTCGAGTTCAAACTGACGCTGCTCTGGTCGAATATGCTTAAAACCAAACAACAGATTTTGCATTACATTCTTATGAGGAAATAACTGTGCATCTTGAAAAACTAAACCAACGCGGCGCTGTTGCGTGCTCAGGTTTATTTTATGTTGATGATCAAACCACGTCTGATCCTCAACTTTAATCCATCCTGATTGAGGCGTAATCAAACCTGCGATGCTATGAAGAATTGTTGTCTTACCCGAACCAGATGCACCAAATAGACCAACCACAGCATGTGCAGAGCTAAAAGCTTGATCAAGGTGAAACTGCCCTTGCTGGATCGAGATATGACAATCAATCATGATGAAAAACCACGTTTATTTCTTTGATAACGGTTGAACCATTGAGCAAACCATAATGCAAGGAATGCAACCGACAATGAAATCATAATCAATCGCCAAACAGCCGTCTCAGTATCTGGTTGTTGCATCAAACTATACATCGCCAAAGGCAAAGTTCGTGTTTCACCTGCAACATTACCTACAAAACTGATGGTCGCGCCAAACTCACCTAAGCTACGACAAAAGCAAAGAATTCCACCCACTAAAATTCCACTACTGGCTAAAGGCAAGGTCACTTGCATGAAAGCACCAAGCGAAGAAGCACCCAAAGTTTTAGCAGCCATTTCTAAACGTTGATCAACCAGCTCTATTGCTAAGCGTACCGATTGGACCAGAAGTGGAAAACCCATAACAGCGGAAGCCAACACAGCTCCTTTCCAATTAAATGCAAACTCCAATCCATAAGGTGCGAGATATTGCCCAATTAATCCACGATTTCCAAAAACTTGTAGTAATAAATAACCCGGCACCACTGGAGGTAAAACTAAAGGAAGAAAAATGAATGTTTCGAATAGAGATTTACCAAAAAACTCTTTTCTTGCTAAAACCCAAGCGATGAATATGGCTGGAATCAAACTAAAGATGAGACAACTTGCAGCCACTTTACAAGACAGCTTCAGTACTTCTAACTCATCTGGGTTTAATATCATGACTGAATCACTTTAATACGCTAAACCCATACTTCTGAAATATTGTTTTAGCCTGCTGACTTTGTAAAAATTGATAGAACTTTACTGAATCCGCATTCTTTTTAACTAGACCAATCGGGTAAATAATTGGAGGGCGAGTGTCTTCTGGGAAAATACCTGCTATCACGACGTCTTTGCTGATAGCAGCATCTGTTGCATAAACAATTCCAGCTTGGCATTCTCCCCTAGCAACAAAATTTAAAGCCACTCGAACGTCTTCTGTTTCAACAAGTCGAGGTTTTATGGTTTCCCACCATCCGAGTGAGTTTAAAGCTTGCTTGGCGTATTTTCCGACTGGAACACTATTGGTATCCCCTGTACAGACCTTACCTTGTAGTACCTTACTTGGATCGAATCCTTTAACCATTTTAAGTGTTAGAGGATGATCTTTAGGGGTTATCAGCACAAGTCGGTTCCCTAATAAATTAATACGATCTTTGGCGTTAATGATTTGTTTATTCTGTAAATAATCCATCCACTGTATGTCTGCTGACATAAATACATCGGCTGGAGCACCTGCCTCAATTTGCTTCGCTAATGTTGAAGACCCAGCATAGGAGGTTTTCACTTGCATCTTATAATTTTTTTCATACAACACATCTAATTCATTTACTGCATTGGTTAAGCTGGCAGCAGCGTAAATGGTTACTGAATCAGCTGCATAGATTTGAGAGCTTATTAATAAACTTCCACAAATCATCCCTATCGTATGTTTCTTATGTCTTTTGATCAGCATTTTCTATCCTCATATTTCGATATATTTCTAAAAACATATCGCTTGATAAAGATACACTAAAAATGAGATTTCGTCAGTTTTCTATCTTAAATTAAGTATGTAATGCATTGTTCATAAGACTTAAATTAAGAAACTTGTATCCAAAACAAATCGCAAGTCAATCTCAATCACAAGTTGATTTTCCTGGCTAAAAATATCTAACCTCTAGCTTATTACCTTTATCCATAACACAAATACTTGTATGAAAGATTTTATTTGTATTTAAAATAATTTCGTAAGCAATATTACGTTCAATTACTTTTAATGGTATTGCAATACAAATTTTTTATCTTTAGGCAGAGGGGCATTAGTGTATAGCTTTTCATAAGTACTTTTAAAATCTCTATTGTAGTCGATCTTTCCTAAGTAAATTAGGAGCGTATTATCAATATCATAATAGGTTTTAGAGTTATTCGTAAATACACATAAGTGATCGTAGTTAATTTTGACTTCAAGATTCTTAATTTTAGATTCACATCGAATTAAATATAAAAAACTAACTGTTAACAAAATAAATAACATATCAGTTCTCATGTTTTACCTCTATTTAATTGGATCAATTTCACCTATTCTAGGATTGGATTCGGACTTTTGTTTACAAATCATTAGTTAATCACATTTGGATTTCCCAGGATCAATATACTTAATACCTAAATTATCCTTACTATCAACTACACAAATACTTCTATGATAGATCTTATTTGTTTCTAGAGTTATTTCGTATACAACATTTTTCTCAAAAAAATTTATAGGTATCTTGACACAACTTTTTTCATCTACAGGAAGTAACCCATTTTTGTAAAGTTGCTCATAGTTACTTTTAAATTCTCTTGTACGATCTATTTTACCCGTAGAAATTATAATACTATTATCAAATCCATAACGTGTTTTAGGGTTATCCGTAAATACGCATAAATATCCCTGCTTAAGTTTCACCTCAAGATTCTTACTTTGCAGATTACATCCAATTAAGTATGCAAGAATAATAATAAAAACAAATAAAGCACATTTACTCATATTTAAAATCTAAAAGACAGTCAATATTTACTACCACTCACACTCTTCCCATTTTATTTACATTTAACAATTTCATTTTTCGACAAATTTAACTTAGAATCACGTCCTGACAAGCACGAATAATTTATAAATTCAAATTGTCTTAAATATTTACCTTTTTTAATCTCTAGTCTAATTTGTGTCTCCAAACTTTTATATTTTACTTTCAATGGGTCAAAACAGAAAATATACTTACTTTGGTTATTAGATAAATTTTTTAAACTTTCGTCATATATGTCAACTGATAGTTTTTCATCAAAAACATCTTCTTTATACTTAAATGAACTATCTAACAACCCAAAATCACTAGCTGCTTTCATATCACTTGTTTTTAAAGCACAAATCTTACCACCATAAAATTCATATTTAAAATCGTTCACTTTCTTTTCTTTGCAACCAACTAAAGAAATAAATAGTAAAATCAAAAAAGGACTTCTAATCATACTTACCACCTCATTAATAAACTAAAAAAACTAAAGATGCTAAAGCTGCAGCGGGTTGTATATCTTGTAAAGAAGTTAAAGGATAACCTTTAGGATCCTGTAAAATTGGTTGAACAACATTTTCTATATATGCAGCATTATATTTTTTATTATTCCTCCAAGCTGCACTAAAATTAATATCATTATAATGATGAATAACCCCATAATAATCAGCCAAAATATTTGCTTGTTGTTCTGGATTTAATTTTTTAAAATTAGTTTCCCCATCCAATTTATAATCATATGGATCATATATAGAATCAGGAAGAGTCCATTCTAAAGTTTGTAAGACTAACCCTTTTTTTAGTACATTTACGCCTTTCTGAAATTGCCATACATGAGTCATTTCATGGATAAATGTTAATTTTGCTTTAACTCTTAGATCACTACCATCTACTCGAATAGGATTTTCAGAGAATTTTGGATTTGAAAAGTCATCTTGGTAAATATCTGAACCAGTTAATCCATCGGGATAATGTACATGTCCTCGTGGTGTCATAGGTACTTGTTGTGCTGGAATAAAGGCCTTATTAATAATCTTAACTTTTTGATAATCTATAGAATCCTTAAAAATTCTTTGACACATCAAAATTTCACCAGATGTCAAAGAACGATATTTTTTAGATTTTTCCTCTTTAATTACTACCTTTGAATTAGAAATTGTATTAGTAACAATTTTATCTGTTACAAACCTAATTATTGATTTTCCAGTGGGCAATTCTGGTGCATTAGGTATTTTAAACCCTGGAATTTCAGGTAGATGTAGATCTGGCACTATTTTAAAATTCATTTAGACCTCACATGAACATGATTCATTACAATTACTATCGACATATAGATCTATTGAAATAATTCTTAATGCCTTTTCAGTTTTTAATCTTTCTGTATTTCCCTCCTCATCTGTTTTTCCGTGTTTAGTCGTGCCATCTTCGTATGTAACTATATAATCAATATTTGCGTATGGTTGACCATGAGTATCTTCTAACTTTATTTGCTCATCAAAAGTTAATGATTCCTCTTTTACAAAATTATGAGCCGTACTGGGTTTTTCG
>NZ_AXCD01000077.1:0-211 GCF_000475335.1 Acinetobacter sp. COS3 | reverse complement strand
AACAGGTGCCAAAGGTGACACGGGTGCAGTCGGTGCGACAGGCGCTCAAGGTGACACGGGTGCAGTTGGTGCGACAGGCGCTAAAGGCGATACAGGTACTGTAGGTGCGACAGGCGCTAAAGGCGACACGGGTGCAGTTGGTGCGACAGGCGCTAAAGGCGACACGGGTGCAGTTGGTGCCAAAGGTGACACAGGTGCTGTTGGTGCAGTG
>NZ_AXCD01000076.1:0-490 GCF_000475335.1 Acinetobacter sp. COS3 | reverse complement strand
CGAAAAACCCAGTACGGCTCAAACTTATCGAAAAATCTTTATGTCATTTGGGCAAAAGAGACGATCACTTTTCATATACTCATGCTTATGAAATGTTTTTAAACTTAACTGAAAACGATCATCTATAATGCATATAAACTATCAAATATCAATGAGTTATTTTATATCCAATATTTCAAACCCCAAACTTTCTAAATCATTCTGTTCAGAAGATTTTAGCTTTTTGACACACCAGACTAAAATATACTTTGGTCTTGATGATACAACGTAAGAAAATCGTGCGGCTTCAGATGTATTGTTCCTAATCCATTGTGACCAGTGTGTACCATCACTGCATATTCTTATGTAAACCTACCATCTATTCCTATTCAAACCCTATCACTAATTCCTGTTCCAAGTAGACCACTTAAAACTAGTTCATAGAATTATTTTAATGAATACTAAATCTCACAAATAAATGAATAGAGATTTGATGTGTGCTGAGAAAACA